>NZ_JYMU01000050.1:0-225242 GCF_000938235.1 Bradyrhizobium sp. LTSPM299 | reverse complement strand
CGTAGATTCCATGGGGCGGTGAGCGTGGCCTTTCCGATAGGTTTGGGTTTCCACACTCGAACCATCGGAGAGTCAGATGCAAGCATCGACCATAGACACGCCCACCGCGGAGTATAATGGCACAATTTTCGTTGCGATCGAGCTGAGTCAGAAGACGTGGCTTGTGACGCTGCACAGCCCGGACCGGGAGCGGATTTCGCGCCACAAGCTTGAGGGGGGCGATCACGCCGAACTGCTGGCGTTGATCGAACGGACCCGCGCCCGGGCGGCGGAGAAGCTCGGATCGGTACCGCGGGTAGTGAGCTGCTATGAGGCGGGCTATGACGGCTTCTGGCTGCATCGGCTATTGGAAGCAGCCGGGATCACGAACTTTGTGTTCGACCCTGCGAGCATTGCGGTGGAACAGCGGGCGCGGCGGGCGAAGACGGATCGGATCGACGGCGAGCTTCTGCTGCGCACCCTGATGGCCTATTTGCGGGGTGAGCCGCGGGTGGTTCGGATCGTTCGCGTGCCGAGCGTGGAAGCCGAGGACGCCCGGCGCGCCAGCCGCGAACGCGACCGGCTGGTCACCGAGCAGACGGCCCATACCAACCGGGTCAAGGCGCTGCTGCGCCTGTTGGGACTGGCGGTTGGCAACCCGCGGCGCCGAGACTGGCTCGCCTGGCTCGCGCGACAGCGCGACTGGCAGGGCCAGCCGCTACCGGCACATCTTCTGGCCGAGGCCAAGCGCGAGCATGTGCGGCTGATGCTGGTGCGCGAGCAGTTGGCGGCGCTGGAAGAAGAACAAGCTGCACAAGCCCTTCCCGTTCCGGCACCGATCGCGGAGCGACGAGATCTGTTGCTCCGCCTCAAGGCGCTCGGTCCGGCCTTCACCGCAACCCTGGTGCACGAGCTGTTCTACAAGGACTTCCGCAACAGGCGCGAGGTCGCCGGCTATTGCGGCCTGACGCCCAGTCCATGGCGCAGCGGCGGCATCGATCGCGAGCAGGGCATCAGCAAGGCCGGCAATCGGCGTGCCCGCCACAAGGCGATCGAACTGGCCTGGCTCTGGCTCCGCCATCAGGGTGACAGCGCGCTTAGCCGCTGGTTCCGTACCCGCACGGCCAACGCCGGCAAGCGCGCCAAACGCATCGCCATCGTCGCACTGGCGCGCAAGCTGATCGTGGCGCTGTGGCGTTACCTCACCACCGGCCTGGTTCCCGAGCAGGCAACCATGAAGGCATAAAACAAACCACGTCACCACGCGCCGCGGCTTCGCCGCGCTCCGTGCGGGATGGATGATGACCGTGCCACCCTAGGGCTTCAACCGCCGTTTCGTAGATGGGTCTCATCCTCGCCAGGCTTCCTCGCCGCAAGCATGCGGAAGGTGGGTACGGATCAAACAATCCGACCGGATATGAGGTGATGCAGTGAGCTGCTGCAAACTTCGCAAGCCAATCCTCGCCCGTTGCCCGGTCGTCGCGCTGCGCTACGCATGGCTCCGCGCGCCGCCCTCTTACTCCACAATCCTGATCCAGACCCGAAGGACAGCCTTGACTCACAAATCCCCATATGAGGGTGGGCAAAGGCGCGCAGCGACGTGCCCACCATCGACGCTGTGCTCGGGATGGTGGGCACGCTTCGCTTTGCCCACCCTACGCGCCGACGTTGCCTACGTCACGCCACCTCACACACAAACCCGTTCCCCTTGCGCCGGATCTTCCCGGTCGATGGCGAGGGGAAATGCGCGGTGCAGCACAGCGTCTCGGTGTCGCAATAGCGCTCCAGGAAGCTGCGGCGGGTCTTCGCAGCGAGCGTTTGATCGACGTCGAATTTCGCCGACAGTTCCGGATAATGCGTCTGGATCGGCGAGTGCATCAGGTCGCCTGAAAACACCGCGTCGTCCTTGCCGCGGCCGAAAGTAAAGGCGACATGGCCCGGCGTGTGGCCGGGCGTCGGCAGGATGCGTGTGTGATCGCCGATCGCGAAATCGTGGTGCACGATCTCGGCCTTGTTGGCTTCGACCACCGGAAGCACGCTGTCGACGAACGGCGCGACCTCCGTCTTCGCGTTGGTTTCGGTCCAGTAGTCGAACTCGGCTTTGTCGAACACATAGCGCGCGTTCGGGAAGGTCGGCACCCAGCGGCCTTTCTCCAGCCGCGTGTTCCAGCCGACGTGATCGACATGCAGATGCGTGCACATCACGTAGTCGATATCGCCGACGGAAAAACCCGCGGCGGCAAGTCCGCTCAGATAGGTGTCATCGGTCTTCATGTTCCAGGCTGGCCGCAGCGGCCGCGGCTTGTGATTGCCGATGCAGCTGTCGATCAGGATGGTGTGATGCGGCGTCTTCACGACATAGGACTGGAAAGCCAGGATCAGCGTATCGCTGTCGTCGAGCGCGCCGGCGGCCTTCATCCATGCGCGATTTTCGGTGAGCAGTTCGGGCGTCAGCCCGGGCAACATGTCGAGCGCCGGCAGGAACGTGGTCTCCTGCTCGACGATCCGATGGATGGTGATGTCACCGACGGTGAATTTCAGGCTCATGGCATTCCTTAAGTAGATCAGCGCGCGTCGCGCACGGCGGGAATGACAATTTTGGCAAGGATATCCATCGCCGCAAGGCCTTCCTTCGGTTGGCCGTATCGGGCTGCCACCGTCATCATCACAAGAGCGAGATCGGGAAGCTGTCGCGCATGCTCAACCTCCCACGCCCCCCGCCTTACGCCGCCGGCGGCACCGAGATCTTCACCGACGGACGCTCCAGCGCCTTCTGGTAGAAGGCGTCGAGCTTCGGATAGGCCTTGCGCCAGCCGCAATCGGCGAAGCGGAAGTCGGCGTAGCCGAGCACGCAAACAAGCCCGATCTGCGCGATGTCGAACGAGCCGTTCAGGACCTCCGGCCGGTTCTCGAACCGCGCCATGCCGGTCCACGCCCGGTTCCAGTGGTCGTCATGCCAAGCCTGCCACAGCGTGCCCTGCGGCCGCACCATCTTCTCGTAGCGGCACAGCAGCATCGAATCGAGCATGCCATTGATCAGCGAGTGATCGGTCTTCACCTTCCAGCGCCGCGGGCCGTAGCCCGGGATCAAACCGCCGCCGCCGATCTCGTTGAGATACTCGACGATGACGTAGGAATCGAGAATCACATCGCCATTGTTGAGGATCAGTACCGGCAGCTTCTTCAGCGGCGTGATCTTCGAATATTCGTCATTGGCCTGGCCCGGCGCGACGCTGGCCGGCACGAATTCGATCTTGTCGATCAAGCCCAACTCGATCGCCGCGATGCGCACCTTGCGGGCGAACGGGGAGGCGGGAGAGAAGGTGAGTTTCATGGGATGCCCCTGTATTATCGGATTAGAGCGTCATTGCGAGGAGCGAAGCGACGAAGCAATCCATGCATCCGCACACGTGGAAGAATGGATTGCTTCGCTTCGCTCGCAATGACGTAGTTGGCGCGGGTGTTCGGCGCCGTGCCTCACGCCGCGATGATCTCCTGGCGCTGTTCGCCGAGACCCTCGATGCCGAGCGTCACGATGTCGCCGACATTGAGGAAGGTCGGCGGCTTCATGCCGAGGCCGACGCCGGGTGGCGTGCCCGTGGTGATGATGTCGCCGGGCAGCAGCGTCATGAACTGCGAGACGTAGGAAATGCACTTCGCCATCGTGAAGATCATGGTCTTGGTCGTGCCGGTCTGGCGGCGCTGGCCGTTGACGTCGAGCCACATCGACAGGCTCTGCACGTCGGCGATTTCGTCCCTGGTGACGAGCCAGGGGCCGACCGGGCCGAAGGTGTCGTGCGACTTGCCCTTGGTCCACTGCCCCAGCCGTTCAGTCTGGAAGTTGCGCTCGGAGACGTCGTTGCAGACGCAGTAGCCGGCAACGTGGTTCAGCGCGTCTGCTTCCGAGATGTACTTGGCGCGGGTGCCGATGATCGCGGCGATTTCGACTTCCCAGTCGAGCTTGGTCGAGCCACGCGGCTTTTCGACTGCGTCGTTCGGGCCGCTCAGGGACGTGTTCGCCTTCATGAAGATGATCGGTTCGGTCGGGATCGCTGCGCCGGTTTCCTTGGCGTGGTCGGAATAATTCAGGCCGATCGCCACGAACTTGGAGATACCGGTGACGGGCGCGCCGAAGCGCGGCTTGCCGGAGACGGCGGGCAGGGAGCCGGGATCGAGGGCGGCCAGCTTCTTCAGCACATCAGGCGCGTAGGTCTCGCCGGCGAGGTCCTTGATATGGGCCGAAAGGTCGCGGAGCTGGCCGGATTTATCGATCAGGCCGGGTTTTTCCGCACCCTTTTCGCCATAACGAACAAGCTTCATGTTGATCTCTCCCTACGGTTTCTGACGATCGTTAGCTGGTATACCTCGGCAAGCTTCATGGAACAGCGCGGCGGGAAATTCAATGGCCCTGAGCGCGCTGCATTGCAGCCAAGCCTTATTTCAAGGCTGTTTTGGCCCAATCAACTCAACGCGATGAATTTGAAGGCATCGCCGTCGCGCTTGATATGGCCGGCACCAAAGTGCCCGCCAATCACCAGCGTCGGGGTGTCGACAAAGCGCGCAAACAGCTCGCGCCGTGTCACGGCCGACTGCTTCGGGTCGGAATCGACGGTCGCCGACCAGTCGAGGTGATACATCTGGCACGGGTGATGGGCAGCATCGCCGGTCAGCAGGGCTTGCTGTCCGCCGGAGGCGATGTGGATGCTCATATGGCCCGGGCTGTGGCCGGGGGTGGGGATCAGCGTGATCTCGTCGGTCAGCCTAATGTCGCTCGGCACAAGCTCGGCCTTGCCGGCGTCGGCGATCGGCTTCACGGAGTCGGCGAACACCGCAGCGTGCGCGGGATCATCGCTGTGGTCGCGCCAGTGCTCGAACTCGGTCTTGCCGAACACGTAACGCGCGTTGCCGAAGGTGGGTACCCATTGCCCGCCGACCAGCCTTGTGTTCCAGCCGACATGGTCGACGTGAAGATGCGTGCACAGCACCGTGTCGATGCTGTCAGGCGCAAAGCCGGCCGCGGTCAGCTTCTCCAGGAATGGCTCGTTGCGGTTATTCCAGGTCGGCACATTGCGGCCCTGCTTGTCGTTGCCAAGCCCGGTGTCGACGATGATGCGATGCTCCGGCGTTTCGACCAGCAGTGAATGGATCGACATCTTCAGCCGGCCGTCCGCATTGGCGAAATGCGGGATCAGCCAGGGCAGGTTCTGAATTTCCTCCCGGCCGGCGAGCGGAAGGATGAAGCGGGTGCTGCCGACCGTCTCGAGCTCGACGATCTTGGTGATCCTGACCTTGCCGACCGTCCATTGCATGCGGCGCTTCCCTGTTTGTTATCTCGTTTATTATCTTGCGCAATCGACGATCACGGTACCGATCTTGTCGCCCTTCTCGACCGCGAGATGGGCCAGTGCGGTCTCGGCCAACGCGAATTGTCCGGCGATATTGTGCACGCGGGTGCCCGAGGCGAGCCATTTGGTGATGTCCTCCTGCGCGGCCGCGAGCAGCGGCGGCGGCAGTGCGAACAGCACCAGCGAGCGCAGCGTGATGCACTTCTCCATCAGCTCGCGCATCGGCACGACGGGTGTGCGGTTGCCGTTGGTGGCGTACACCGCGATCGTGGAGTTGAACGCCATCAACTTCAGCGTGGTCGCAAGGTTGCCGCCGAAATCGACGTCGACCACGCGGTCGACACCGCGGTTCTCGGTGAACGCCATCACCCGGGCCACCACGTCCTCGGTGCGGTAGTTGACGACGAAGTCGGCACCGGCCAGCCGCGCCTCCATGTCCTTGACCTCTGAACTCACCGTCGCGATGACGCGTGCGCCGCCCCACTTTGCGAGCTGCACCGCGTAATGGCCGACTGCACCGGCGCCGCCGGTGACCAGCACGGTTTGCCCTGCGATCGGCCCGTCCGCGAACAGCGCGCACCACCCAGTCATGCCGGGGATGCCGAGCGTCGCGCCTGCGGCAAAGGAGACGTCCTCGGGCAGCGGCGTCACCAGATAGTCGGCGAGCGTGATGTATTCGGCAGCGGTGCCGAAGGCCCGGCCGTTGCGCTGGCCGTTGAACAGCCAGACGCGGTCGCCGAGCGCAAAGCGCATCACGCCTTCGCCCACCTGGTCGATGATTCCGGCGCCGTCGCTGTTCGGGATCACGCGCGGAAAGTCCATCGCGCGATAGTTGCCGCTGCGGCGTCCGACATCGGCCGGATTGACGCCGGAGGCCTCGAGCTGGACGCGGACCTCGCCAGGGCCGGCGTCGGGTGTCGGCATCTCGCCGACGGTGAGTACCGTCGGCGCCGCGCCGGTCTGTTCGTACCAGACCGCCCTCACAAGGTGCCCGGGTAGGCGCCGCCATCGAGCAGGATGTTTTGCCCGGTGATGAAGCCCGCCTTGGCGCCGCACAGGAAGGCGCAGGCGTCGCCGAACTCGTCGGGCTGGCCGAAGCGGCCGGCCGGATTCAGCTTGGCACGCTCGGCCAGGATCTGCTCGATCGGAACGTTGCGCTTTTCGGCCTCGGCCTTGCCGGTGCTGCGCAGACGATCGGTCTCGAACGGGCCTGGCAACAGGCCGTTGATGGTGACGTTGTTGATCACGGTCTTGCGCGAAAGGCCGGCAACGAAGCCGGTGAGGCCGGCGCGGGCACCGTTGGACAGGCCGAGGATTTCGATCGGCGCCTTCACTGCCGCCGAGGTGATGTTGACGATGCGGCCGAACTTGCGCGCCATCATGCCGTCGACGGTGGCCTTGATCAGCTCGATCGGCGTCAGCATGTTGGCGTCGATCGCCTTGATCCAGTCGTCGCGGGTCCAGTTGCGGAAATCGCCGGGCGGCGGGCCGCCGGCATTGTTGATCAGGATGTCGGGATCGGGGCAGGCCTTCAGCACGGCCTCGCGTCCGGCCGGCGTCGTGATGTCGCCGACGATCTCGGTGACGGTGACGCCGGGATGGGCCTTTCGGATTTCATCGGCGGTCTGCTTCAGCGCCTCGGCGCCGCGCGCGGTCAGCGTGACGTGGACACCCTCATTGGCGAGCGCGATCGCGCAGGCGCGCCCCAGTCCCTTGCTCGATGCGCAGACGATGGCACGGCGGCCCTTGATTCCGAGATCCACGATTGCACTCCCTTTGATGTCGGGTCAGTTTGTAAAGGTTCGATGGCGCCAGTCTAGCCAGACCCGGCGCTGCCGATAAGGGATGTGCAATGCATAAGTGCATGCCGGGCGGGAAACAGCCGGCGTGCGGCTTAAATACGCCGCTCCCGCCTCAGCCGCTCGATCGCCATGGTGGCTTCGGGCGGCAACGACCGGATTCCGGTCTGGCCGACTGCCGAAAACAGCGGCCGCAGCTGCGAGCCGTTGAGGAATTGCGGCTGGTTGGCCGGTGGCACCAGCTGGTCGAAAACCAGCACGAGGGTGGTCACGACGAGGCCGGTCCTGACGGCCCCAAGCAGCGCGCCGCCGAGCCGGTCGCCGATCCCGACCTCGGAACCGATTGTGTCGTTAAGCATCGTCCGCGCCAGATGTCCGAGCACGACGCCGATCACCAGAAAAAGGCCGAACAACAACACGCCGTTGGACGGAAAGGGCGACGTCGGCAAGTCAGCGATGCGGGGCCCGATCATCGACATCACGGTAACGGCAATCGGCATTGCGACGAGATAGGCCAGGATAGTGACCGCACTGCGCAACAGGCCGGTGCTGAAGCCGGTCACGACCGCGAACAGCAATCCAAGGGAAATGACAGCGTCGAAAGTGTTCATGGAAACCTGCCCGAACCGCCGCGGCACTGAATTGACTTCGTAGCCCTACGCCGCCGTCATTGCGAGCGGAGCGAAGCAATCCATGTCTCCGCTTGCGGCACTATAGATTGCTTCGCTCCGCTCGCAATGACGTGGAAGGACTACCGCAACCTCACCCCGCCCGCATCTCTTCCTTGATCATATCCGCGGCCTTCTCGCCGATCATGATGGTCGGCGCATTGGTGTTGCCGCCGATCAGGGTCGGCATGATCGAGGCGTCGACCACGCGCAGGGCTTCGAGGCCATGCACGCGCAGTTTCGGATCGACTACGGCAAGGGGATCGTCAACGCCCATCTTGCAGGTGCCGACCGGGTGATAGACGGTGTCGACGCGCGCCGCAGGATGTTGCGGATGTCGTCGTCGCTTCGCACGTCTGAAGTGAACATGTCCTTCTGCTGCAGGGCGCGTAGCGATGGGGTTTCCATCAGCCGCCGCGTGGTCTTGTAGCCTGCGACCATCGCCTCGAGGTCGGCATCCTCGCCGAGGAAATTCGGATCGATCAGCGGCGCTTGCATCGCATCGCTGCTCGCAAGTGCGACGCTGCCGCGGCTCTTCGGCCTGAGCAGGCAGACATGGCAGGAGAAGCCGGTGCCGCTATGGCGCTTGCGGCCGTGGTCGTCGACCATGGCCATGCCGAAATGCAGCTGGATGTCCGGGATATCGAGATCGGGCCGCGTCTTCAGGAAGCCGCCACATTCGGCGAAGTTCGAGGTGAGGGGACCGCGGCGCTCCCGTCGGTATTGCAGGATGGCGCGGATCAGCCGCGGCATACCCTTCAGCGAGATGCCGGCGAAGTTCGGATTGTCGGACGCGTAGCCGAAGATGAAGTCCGGATGGTCCTGCAAATTCTGTCCCACGCCGGGCAGATCATGCACGCTGGCAATGCCCTGTTTGCCGAGCGCGGCCGCGTCGCCGACCCCCGAGAGCATCAACAAATGTGGCGACTGGAATGCGCCGGCGGCGAGGATCACCTCGCGCCGCGCGCGGAGTTGCTTCAGCTCCTTGCCTTGTCTGTATTCGACGCCGACCGCGCGCTTGCCCTCGAACAGGATGCGTGTCGCCTGCGCGCCGGTTTCGACGCGCAGATTGGCGCGCTTGTCGATATGCGGATGCACATAGGCGCGCGCCGCGCTCCAGCGTTCGCCGTTCTTCTGCGTCACCTGGTAGATGCCGACGCCTTCATGGTCGTCGGCGTTGAAATCCTCGCGGATGCGGAACTGGGCTTCCTGCGCTGCCTGCAGGAAGGTCTGCTGGATCGGATTGCCCGAGCGCAATTTGTTGACCGCGAGCGGCCCGCCTTTGCCGTGATATTCGCCGTCGAAATCGGAATTGTTCTCCGAACGCTTGAAATAGGGCAGCACGTCGTCGAACGACCAGCCGCTGTTACCGAGCGATGCCCAATGGTCGTAATCCCAGCGATGGCCGCGGATATAGACCATGGCATTGATTGCCGAGGAACCGCCGAGCCCCTTGCCGCGCGGCTGGTAGCCGGTGCGGCCGTTGAGGCCCTTCTGCGGCACGGTGTTGAAGACCCAGTTGTTGACGGTGCCCGCGACCATCAGCACCAGCGCGCCCGGCGTGGTGACGACCCAATTGTCGTTCCTGCCGCCGGCATCGAGCAGCGCGACCGACGTCGCCGGATCCTCCGACAATCGCCCCGCCACCGCGCAGCCGCCGGAGCCTGCGCCTACCACCACGAAATCGAATGTCTCAGTCACGTGTCCCCCAGTCTTCTTTGTCATTCCGGGGCAATGCGAAGCATCGAGCCCGGGATCCATTTAGCCACCAAGTCTGCGGCTTGATGGATTCCGGGCTCGCGCTGCGCGCGCCCCGGAATGACGACTACGACAACAACCGCATCAGCTTCTCCAGCCGCGCGATCTTCGCGCCATAGGGCGGATAGAGATCGGCCAGCCGGTTGAAGCGCGAGCGATAGAACACCGGTTTCAGCTTGGTCAGCGTCCGAAATCCCCATTCGCCGTGATAGGCGCCGGTGCCGGAGGCGCCGACGCCGCCCATCGGCTGGTGGGCCTGTGCGAAGTGGAACAGGCAGTCGTTGACGGTGACGCCGCCGGACACCGTGCGCGCCAGCACCTCGTCGCGCGCGGCGTTGTCAGTGCCGAACCAATACAGCGCGAGCGGGCGGTCGTGCCTGTTGATGTAGGCGATCGTATCAGGCGCATCGCGGTAGCCCATGATCGGCAACAGCGGTCCGAAGATCTCCTCCTGCATGACAGTCATGTCAGGCGTCGCATCGACAATGATGGTCGGCGGAAACTTGCGCTTGCTCTTCCATTCGGGATCGTTCGGCGCGGCCGGCTGCAGGATGGTCGCGCCCTTGGCGGCGGCATCGGCCACCAGACTCTCAAGTCGCGCGTAATGGCGGTCCGAAACGATGGAGGTGTAATCGGGATTGACCGGATCAGTACCGAACATGTGCTGGATATGGCCGTTGAGCCGCATCGCGAACGGCTGCACGGAGGCTTCCGGCACCAGCGCATAGTCGGGCGCGATGCAGGTCTGGCCAGCATTGAGCAGCTTGCCATAGGCAATGCGCTGGGCCGCCTCGTCGATGTCGGCGGAGCGGTCGATGATCGCCGGCGACTTGCCGCCGAGTTCGAGCGTCACCGGTGTCAAATTGCGTCCAGCGGCCTCCGCGACCAGCCGGCCGACCCGGGTCGAGCCGGTAAAGATCAGATGATCGAACGGCAACGCGGCAAAGGCCTTGGCGATGTCGTCGTCGATGTCGGTCACGACAAGCTCAGTGGCGTCGAATTTCCTGGAGACGACCTCAGCCAGAAGCTCGGAGAATCGCGGCACCAACTCGCTCGGCTTGATGATCGCGCGGTTGCCGGCCGCGATCGCGGCCACCGCGGGCGCCAGCGTGAGCTGCAGCGGATAGTTCCAGGGCGCGATGATTCCGACCACGCCGAGCGGCTGCGGGATCAGGCGATTCCGCCCGGGTGCGAATTGCACCGTGGTCGCAATCTTCTGCGGGGTTATCCAGCGCTTGAGGTGCTTGGCGGCGTGCTTGATCTCGCCAAGCACCAGCATGGTTTCGGCGATCACGGTCTCGACGGTGCAGCGATGGCCGAAATCGGCCGAGATCGCGGCCTCGAACCGCGTCTCGTTCTCGGTGACCGCGGCCCGCAGCCGTCTCAGCCGGTCGAGCCGCGCCTGCAATGTCGGCGCAGGCTCGCTCCGCGATAGCTCGATCTGGCGTTGGAAGGTATCTTCGAGCGCGTGCAGCCCGGGACTCTTCAATGGCCGGTCCATGGCATTTCCCCTCGGATGACGTTTCTTGGGCGTTTTGTTGCTGCCAAGCTCCGCTTTTGCGCGGTTTCTGGCAAGGCCTGGTTCCCGGAGGCGATTATGACAGGAAACCGGGCGATTTCCGCGTCACAAAAACCTCAAAAACCCGCTCGCGGGGCTTTCCAAACCACACCTGCGTTGGTACATACCCCTCGCACCCGATGGCTTCGGCCCGGGTCGCCTTCTCAGGAAGCCCTCCGGATGGATCGATCGGCGCAATTAGACGCGTTGGCCGACCGCCTCAGGCCCTCTTCTGCAAGGCACGCACGGTTTAACGCGGGGTGGAGCAGCCCGGTAGCTCGTCAGGCTCATAACCTGAAGGTCATAGGTTCAAATCCTATCCCCGCAACCAAGTTGATAAAAAACCCCAGCAATCTCAAATGATTGGCTGGGGTTTTTGTGTCGAATATCGACCGGACCAACATCAATAACTTGGCCCGTGGGTTCGGCCCATTCGCTTATTCTCGCGGTCCGGCCACCAGGATTGGTTCTGCTGCGCGCAAATCGTTCAATTGGACGCCCGTCACGGCATGCTTGAACGCGAGTTCGATCAAGCCGACGATCTGCATCGCCGCGTCTTCCGGCGCCAGGCCAGCCGGACGGATATTGGATATGCAATTTCGGCTCGAATCCATCAAGCCGATCTGAGGCCGCCACGTAATATAGGCACCGAGCGAGTCGGCCGCCGACAGACCCGGACGTTCGCCGATCAGGACGACGACCAGCTTGGCGCCGAGCAGTTCACCGATCTCGTCACCGATTGCGACCCGCCCCTGTTCGACAAGAACGAGTGGTCCGATCGTGAGGCCTTGGGCCAACAAAAATCGCTGCAGATGATCGAGCAACGGCAGAAGATTGACCTCGATGGCCGATGCGGAGAGGCCGTCGGCGGCGACGATCGCGATATCGTTGCCGCGTTGCTGGCCGTCGATGGCAAGACGCCCGGTGGGTGAAAGGCGACGCCCCAGATCCGGGCGGCGCAGATATTCTGCCCGATCGGCAGCGGCGCTCCGCACTCGAACGACACTCCAGTCTCGTTCCCGAAGCGCTTGCCCGATAGCCTCGAAATCAAGCGTGGCGTGAACGGCGTCACGCGCGCGGGCGTGATCGAGCATGAACCGAAGGCCCGTCGCAGTCAGTTGTCCGGATCCGGCTCGCCCGAGCGCGATGCGCGCCGGCGTGAAGCGGCGCAGGCGCGCCAGTTTGTCGGTCGTTACGAGCGGATCGGTCTGATCTGGAGGGTCGTCCGGCATCATCAGGCTTTCATCGTTTCGATCAGCGCAATGGCCGGGCCGATCGCTCCGGACGCCGCCTTCTCAAGCAGACGGCCGTCCCCGTCGGCGAGGCCCATCCGACGCAACCAATCCTCGAACTCAGGAGCGCATCGCCGACCGAGAGTCTGGCGAACGTAGAGGATGTCGTGAAACGCCAGGCTTTGATAATTCAGCATGACGTCATCGGCGCCGGGCACCGCAATAACGAAGGTGACGCCTGCGGCGCTCAGCAGCGTCAGCAGCGCATCCATGTCGTCCTGGTCGGCTTCGGCATGATTGGTGTAGCAGACATCACATCCCATCGGCACGCCGAGCAGTTTGCCGCAGAAGTGATCCTCGAGCCCGGCCCGCGTGATTTCCTTGCCGTTATAGAGATATTCGGGACCTATGAAGCCGACGACCGTGTTGACGAGCAGCGGATTGAACCGCCGCGCAATGGCGTAGGCGCGCGCTTCCATCGTCTGCTGGTCGATTCCAAAATGCGCGTTGGCGGATAATGCGCTGCCTTGCCCGGTTTCCAGATACATGACGTTCTGGCCGACCGTGCCGCGCCGCAGTGAAAGCGCGGCATCATGGGCCTCCGCGAGGACCGACAGGCTGATCCCGAAGCCTCGATTGGCTTTTTCCGAGCCCGCTATGGACTGAAAGACGAGATCAACCGGGGCGCCGAGATTGATGGCCTGGATCGCGGTCGTTACATGGCCCAGACAGCAGGTCTGTGTCGGAACATCGAGGCGTTCCCGGATATTATCGAGCAGGCTGACGATGCGTACATAGTCCTGCAAACTATCGGTCGCGGGATTGACGCCGATCACCGCGTCGCCGACTCCGAACAGGAGCCCGTCAAGCAGGCTGGCCGCAATTCCGCGGGAATCGTCGGTCGGATGGTTCGGCTGCAGTCGCGTGGAGAGTCGGCCGGCTGATCCGATCGTGTTGCGGAAGGCTGTAATGACGCTGCATTTTGCCGCGACCACGACGAGGTCTTGCGCACGCATGATCTTGGATACCGCGGCGGCCATTTCCGGGGTCAGGCCGGGGGCCAGCGCCGTCAGATGGCTTGTCGTGGTCCGCATGTCGAGCAGCCATTCGCGGAACCCACCGACGGTCAGATGCGACACCGGTTCGAATGCCGTCAGAACATGGCTGTCGAGGATCAGACGAGAAACCTCGTCCTCCTCATACGGCACGAGATCGACATTCAGGAAGGTTTTGAGAGGAAGATCAGCCAGCGCCATCTGGGCGGCGACACGCTCGATGGCGCTCTGCGCCGCGACGCCGGCCAGAGCATCACCGGAGCGGGCTGGCGAAGCTTTGGCAAGCAGCGTCTTGAGGTCGTGAAAGGTCCAGCGCGTACCGTCAACCGTCGTGTGATAAGACATGCAACGACGCCTCACTCGGCCAGGGCGCTGGCGTTCTGTCGCGATCGACGGGCGAGCAGATTGGCGACGATCAGCAACAGGATCGACAGGCCCATCATCAATGTGGCGGCCGCCGTGATCGCCGGGCTCAATTGCTCCCGCAGGCCCGTGAACATTTCGAGTGGCAGGGTGCGCTGCTGGGCATTGGCTAGAAACTGCACGACGACGACCTCATCGAAGGACGTCACAAAGGCGAAAGCGGCGCCCGACAATACGCCGGGCAGGATCAGCGGCAGCATGACCCGGAGGAATCCGGTCAGCGGTTTCGCCCCGAGAATGGAAGTCGCCCGCATCAGATTGCGGTCGAACCCCGTGAGGCTTGCGCCGACGGTCACCACGACAAAGGGGCTCGCCAGAACGGTGTGGGCGAGGATGATGCCGAAGTAGGTGTTGGCTAGCCCGACGCGCGCATAAAACAGATAGGTGCCGACCGCCGTCACGACGACCGGGACGATCAGAGGCGAGATCAGCAAAGGCACGACGAACCGCCGCGCCGGGAACTTGGGGTCAGACAGGCCGATCGCGGTCAGCGTTCCCAGTACGGTCGCCAGGACGGTTGCGCCCAATCCGATCAGCAGGCTGTTGCCGATGGCGGCGCGCCAGCGCGGCGTCCCCAGCACGACTTCGTACCACCGCGTCGAAAAGCCGGCGAGCGGGAAGGTGAAGAACGAACCGCTGTTGAAAGACAGAGGCACCGGCACGAAAATCGGCACGACGAGGAAGATCAGCACCAGGACGCACCAGAACCAAAGCGCGGCGACGCGGACCCATTCGGCGGTCGTTGGGTATGGCGACAACATGGCGTTTCATCCCATCTTGAAGAGATCGAGACCGAGGTATCGCGTCAGGGTCACGTAGAGGCCGAGGGTGGAGGCGAGCAGCACGAAGCTCAACGCCGCCGCCATCTCCCAATTGAGTTCGACGTTGACGTAATTGGCGATGAAATTGCTGATCAGCTGGTCGCTCGCTCCGCCGATCAGCACCGGCGTGATGTAGTAGCCGAGGCACAGGATGAAGGTGAGCAGGCAACCGGCGAGAACGCCCGGCATGACTTGCGGCAGATAAACCCGCCAGAATGCGGTGAAAGGCCGGGCCCCGAGCGATTGGGCCGCTCTGACCAGCGAAGGCTTGACCGAGCGCATCACGCTGTAGATCGGCAGCAACGTGAAGGGCAGCTGGATATGCGTCATCGCGATGATGAGCCCGGTGCGGCTATACATCAATTCGAGGCGGTCCGACGTCAGGCCGAGCCAGAGCAACAGGTCGTTGAGCAGGCCAAATTTTTGCAGAATCACGGTCCAGGCGGCAGTGCGCACAAGGATCGATGTCCAAAACGGCAGCAGCACGAGAACGAGGACGACGCCGGCAATCGCGGGGCGAAGACTGGTGATCACGAAGGCGAGCGGAAAGGCAAGCGCCAGCGTTGCGAGCGTGACAATCGTTGCGATCAGAAAGGTCCGGCCGAAGACGCGGAGGAAGACCGCCTGGTCGGCGGGAACCGCGCCGATGGTTCCCCGCTCGGTCCATCGCAGGTCGAAGGCGCTGAGGAGATAGAACGAGGTGAACCGGTTTGTGCCGGTGCGGATCGCCGCCCAGCTTTGCTCTTCACCCAGAAGCGGCGCGGCCTTGATCATCGCCTCCTTGCCCGCGGCCTGATCCTGCGCGGCAATGCGCGCTGCACGGAGCACCTGGCTGCGCGCGCCGGGCAGGCGGGTGTTGAGGGCCTTGGCGAATTCATAAACGGCGCCCGCCGCCTGCGCCTGCTTCAGATCGGCCGCCCAGGCGAGGAAGACCGGCTCGCCGGGCACACCCGCGCTACTGTCCTGTCGCAGCGCCTCGGCGGTGCGGGGAAGCGCGTTGGCGATGGTCGGCTCGTAGACGGCGCGTGACAGCAGCGCGATGATCGGCGCGCCGAAACTGAACAACAGAAGCAGGAGGAGCGGGGCCGCCAACGCAAGCGGACGCAGGCTCTCCCGTTGATCCGTCGCGCTGATCCTCGGCATGGCAATCGATGACATGAGGCGCCCCTCGTGTGGCGTTAGGGATCGGGCGGCGCCCGATCGGAGTTTTGCCGCAGTACCCTATTGGGCGAGCCAGGCGTTGAAGCGCTTCACCAGATCTTCGCCATGGTCGCCCCAGAATTCGACGTCGCCGACCAGATAGAGCTTCATGTGGTCCGGCGCGGTGGGCAGCTTCGGAAGGACGTCCTTGGGGACGAACGGCGTCGCATCCGACAGCACCGGACCATAGGGGATGAAGCGGCCGAGCTGCGCGCCCACCTCAGGTTGGGCTGCATAGGCGAGATATTTGTAGGCGAGATCGATGTTCTTGGCGCCCTTCGGAATCGCGATCATGTCATATTCGACGATCTGGTTGTCCCAGACGATCGCGAATGGGCGCTTTTCCTGATCGATCGCGCTTTGAATGCGTCCGTTCCACGCCGTCGTCATCACCACTTCCTTCGAGGCGAGCAGTTGCGGCGGCTGTGCGCCGGCATCCCACCAGACGATATCCTTCTTGATCGTATCGAGCTTCTTGAACGCACGGTCGACGCCGGCGGGCGTCGCGAGCACTTTGTAGACGTCGGCAATCGGCACGCCATCGGCCATCAGCGCCCATTCGAGGTTTTGCGCCGGCGCCTTGCGCATGGCGCGCTTGCCCGGGAATTTCTTGGTGTCGAAAATATCGAGCACCGAACTCGGCGCCTCTTTCAGCACGGTCGTGTCATACGCCAACACGTCACCATAGACATCGATGCCGACGCCGCAATCGAGCGCCGTGCCTGGCAGGAATCTCGAACGATCGGCGATCTTCGAATAGTCGAGGCGGATCAGAACGCCGGCGTCGCAGCCTTGCAGGACCGTCGAGGTCTCGACCGTCACGAGGTCGATCGGCACATTACCGGTCTCGACCATCGCTTTGATCTTGCCGAGTTCGCCGGTGTATTCCTGTTCGTTGAACTTGATGCCCGTCGTCTTGGCGAACGGCTCGAACCAGGCCTGCCGTAGCGCCGCTTGCCATGCGCCGCCGGTCGCCATGACAGTGAGCTCTTCGGCGCTGGCGGGCTGTACTTGCGAAATGATCGCGGCGCTCGCCAAGGCAAGCAAGCTCGTCCTGCATACTCGTTTCATGAAACGCTCCCTGTGTTCGCTGTGTTGCCGTCCGGCACGGCGCCTGCCGGAAAAGCCCGGCAATCGGCGGCAGGCCAGCAGAGGTCGATCGTTTCGCCCGCCGTCATCATTGCTTCGGGTCCGACTTTTACGGTCAGGACCTGCCCGCTCGCCAGCCGGGCGAGCAGGCGCTGATGGTCGCCGTGATAGATTCGGCCGTCGACCGTTGCCTGAAACCGGTTGTCCGATTCCGCGCCGGCGCCCGACAGCCCGATCCGCTCGGGCCGGATCGTCAATTGGACCGGCGCGCCGGGACGAACGTCTCCGATCGCCATGGCGGTCGTCTTCAATCCGGTCGGCAGCGCGACTAGACATTGATCGCCGACGACGCGTTCGACGACACCGTCCAGCGCGTTGTTTTCACCGATGAAGCCCGCGACGAACGCGGTCGCCGGCTTGTTGTAGAGTTCTTCCGGCGTTCCGATCTGGTCGATGGCGCCGTTTTCGAAGATGGCGACGCGATCCGACATCGTCAGCGCTTCGCTCTGGTCGTGCGTCACGTAGACGATGGTGACGCCGAGCATCTGGTGGATCTGCATCAACTCGATCTGCATATGCTCGCGCAGCTTCTTGTCGAGCGCGCCGAGGGGCTCGTCCATCAGAACGAGGGTTGGCTGGAAGACGAGCGCGCGGGCGAGTGCGACACGCTGCTGCTGACCGCCGGAGAGCTGCGCCGGCTTGCGATCCTTGAAGCGCTCCAACTGCACCATTTCGAGGGCGCGCACGACGCGCGGCCCGATCTCGGCCTTCGGCATCTTTCTCACGGACAAAGGGAAGGCGACGTTATCCGCCACGCTCATATGCGGAAACAGCGCGTAGTTTTGGAACACCATGCCGATGTTTCGCTCATAGGGCGGCAGGCGGTCGACCGATTTGCCGTCGAGCGTAATCACGCCCTGGCTGGGCCGTTCGAAGCCGGCCAGCATGTTCAAGGTCGTGGTCTTGCCGGAGCCTGACGGTCCGAGGAACGTCAAAAACTCGCCGCGGCCGACATTCAGATTCAACCGGCGGACGGCGTGAAAATGGCCGTACATCTTCTCGACGTCGATGAATTCGACGAATTTGGCATCGCCTTGTCCCGCGTTCTTGCGACCGTCGATTGGCTTGCCTGTCATCACAGCACCCGTCCCTCGGCCGTCGGTGGCCCCCAGCCGCTCTTATATGATCACACAATAGGCAGTTGGGTGACCATACAATACGAGAATTTCGTCGTCAAGGCCATCGCGTGACACAATTTTCGACATTACAATGCAGATATTGAAACCGTTGTGCATGCATACAAGTCCGATTGTGTGATGCTTTTCTCCATGTTATGAAGGTCTTGGTGAAGTCAAGAATGCCCCGGGGCGCCAAAGCCGTAATGCTCGAAAATCTGCAATTGCCGGACAACGATCGACCAATTTATCAGCGTTTGGCGGATGCCATCGGTGAGCGCATTGCCCGCGGCGAACTGGCTGAGGGCGACAGGCTGCCGCCGCATCGGGAAATTGCGCGCCTGCTCGGCATCAATGTCACAACCGTCACCCGCGCCTTCTCGGCATTGCAACAGCGCGGCCTAGTTGAGGCGCGTCCTGGCCGCGGAACACTCGTCGCTGCGAAGGAGACGGAGGACGGCGCCTTCAAATCCGCTCCCAGCGACGAGGCCGGTCTGATCGATCTGTCCGTCAACAGGCCGGCGACTTCGGCCTATCGCGAAGCGCTGGCGCTTCTTCTGCCGTACATCGCAAAGGATCGCCGATTTAGCGCCTTACAGGACTATCATCCCCCTGAAGGCCCGCTATGGGCGCGCGCTGCGGTGGCGGATTGGCTCAATGGCGTAGCGGGCGATGGTGACGCCGGTCGTGTCGTTCTGACCGACGGCGCCCAACATGGCCTTGCCTGCGTGTTACGGGCTTTGACGCAGCGCGATGATGTCGTCCTCGCCGATTCCATCACCTATCAAGGCATCAGCGCCCTTTGCCGGTCACAAGGCGTCGACCTGCGCGGCGTGTCGATTGACCGCGAGGGTATGCGGCCGGATGCTTTCGAGGCGGCTTGCTCGACCTTGCGCCCTCGCGCGGTTTTCCTCGTACCCAGCTTGCACAACCCGACAACCGTCACATTGAGCGAAGAGCGCCGGCGCGCGCTCGCGGCGATCGCGCGCCGCCACAACGTGCTGATCATCGAGGATGATGTCTACCGTCCGCTGCTCGATCGCGCCGTTCCATCTTTCGCCGCCCTGGAACCCGAACTCACCGTCCACATCAGCGGCCTGTCGAAATGCATTGCGCCCGGCCTGCGCTATGGGTTTGTCGTCGCGCCACGCGCGGTTTTAGGCAATGTCGCGGCGGCGTTGCGGATCGATTGCTGGAGCATCAGTCCCCTCACAGCACTGGTTGCCACCATTCTGCTGGAAGAGGGAACTGCGAGGCGGATCATCGAATTCCAGCGCGAGGAACTGCGCCGGCGGCAGGCCATCTTGCGCGATGCGCTCGCGGCATTCGATGTTCAGACGCAGGAGACGTCGCCGCACGCCTGGTTGCATTTGCCTGAACCCTGGCGAGGCGCCGCTTTCGCGCGCGCCTGCCGTCAGCGCGGCGTCGGCGTGCTTCCCGCGGATGCGTTCGCTGTGGGACGCGAGACTCTCGCCCATGCCGTGCGCATCAATGTGGGCGCCGCGCCGTCATCCGGCGAATTGCGGCAGGCGCTTTCGATCATGGCCGACCTGCTGAATGCCGGTCATTTCGAAATCTCGGGCGCGGTCTGAGGCGTTATGGCGGAATTGATCAAGACGGACATCGCGATCGTCGGGGCCGGAATCATCGGGCTTGCGATTGCATTTCGGCTCGCATCGGATGGCCGTGAGGTCGTCGTCATCGACCCGAACGAGCCGGGTTCGGGCGCCTCTTACGGCAATGCCGGGACATTGGCGCCCTACGCCTGTGCACCCGTCGGCAACCCCGACGTCTTGCGGAATCTGCCAAACCTGCTTGTCAATCCGGATAGCCCTCTCGCCGTCAGGCTGGCCGCCGTGCCGGCGCTGATTCCCTGGCTGTCGCGCTTCGTTTGGCAATCCATGCCACTCCGCGCACGCCGCAACGGACACGCGCTGGCGGATTTGCTGAAGGACGCGATGCCGGTTTGGCGTGAACTCGCCGAACAGGCTCGACTTTCGGACCTTCTTCGCTATGACGGCTGCCTCTATCTCTATCGCGGGAAAATGCCGCGAGAAGACGGTGAGTGGGGTGCCCGGCTGCGTAACGAACTCGGCGTTCGACAGGAGCGCTTGACCTCGGAAGAGGTCGCAAAGCTGGAGCCCGCCCTTCCTCGCGCTGCCGGAGGCATTTTTTTCCCCGATGCCGCTCACACCGTCGATCCTGCTGCAATGACCGGCCGACTTGCTGCTGCGACCGCGGCAAAAGGCGCCTTGTTCGAACGCGCGCGTGTTGATCGGCTGGAACCGCAGGACGGAGGACGAATCCGTTTGATATGCGGCGATCGCGCGATCGAAGCGCATACGGTTGTCCTCGCCGCCGGCGCCTGGTCGAAGTTTCTGGCCGAACAAGCCGGCGAGGACATCCCGCTCGATACGGAGCGCGGCTACCACATCGAATTTGCCATGGAGGCCTGTCCGATCAAGAGGCCCGTCAGCCCAGTCGATCTGGGCTTCTATGTCACGCCGATGGCCGGTCGCCTGCGGGTCGCGGGAACGGTCGAACTCGGTGGCCTCTCCGCGCCGCTCAATCCAAACCAGATAGCCCTTCTGGAGCGAGGCGTTCGCAAGCTCTTCCCGGATCTCGGAGCCGTTCAATCGCGATGGCTCGGCTTTCGTCCCTCGCTTCCCGATTCACTGCCGGTCATTGGACCCAGCCGTCGCCATCCAAACCTGATCCATGCTTTCGGTCATGGGCATCTCGGCATGACGTTAGCCGGCGTAACGAGCCGCATTGTTGCAGGCCTCATCGAGAGACGGAACGACGTTCCGAACCTTGAAGCATTCCGGCCCGATCGGTTTGGTTGAGTAATTCTCCGCGACTTCGCACGTAGCAGGCTTATTGAAAATTCAACTTGAGCATCGCTTATTTTTGGACGCCGCTACAATCTGGCATCATGCAAAGCGCGGATCATGTTGCTCGTCATGGGCTTCCATCCGCCAGGTCGGCCTCGCGCGCTCTTTCTTGCAGGAAAGCGATGAAGCCACTTCGCACCTGCGGGTTGCCGGGAATGATGTGCCCGCCCGAATGGCGCAAGATCAGGGGATTTTTGAAGGTGCTCGCAAGGCGGTCGGAGCTGCTGCTTGGAACGACGAGATCCGACTCGCCGATGATGTGAGCCGAGGGCAAACCGTATTCTGATTCCCGTCGATATAGGTTCGCATGGCTGCCGTCGTTACTGACAAATCCGCCGACCATCACGGCGAAATCGAACGAGATACGGTCCTCCGGCTCACGATTTCGCAAGCCGACCAGCAGGGATGTGAGCGCTGCTCCCTGGCTGAAGCCGAACACACCGTCGAACGGCGGACTTTGCTGGAACAGCGAAATCAGCCACGTCTTCGTTTCCGGCCAGCCTTTGTATCGCATCGCAGGCTGTTCCGGGTCGTCGACGTCGTTTGAAACGGCATGCCACCAGCCGAAGTCTCCCGTTGCCAGTGACGGCGCGTCGACACACACGAACTCCGCAAGCTGCTCCAATCCTTGCGTCAATGGCCGCATTTGCCTCTGGAGTGTTTTTGCACTCCCGCGATATCCGTGGAGGCAGAGAATCCGAAGCTTGCGCATTTGCGCCCAGGGACGTCGGTTATCGTGCCGCCCGAACGGCGACAACAGGCTGATGCTGCGGTTCGACACGCTCGACCACGCCTGGATTTGTGGACCCCTGGCTTCGTTGAGCGAGATGCGCGTCACCCCAAACCCACAAGGCGCGGATCACCGGTTCCAATGATTGTCCGTGAGGCGTCAGCGTATATTCGACGCGGGGCGGGACTTCCGCAAAGATCGTCCGGCTAACGAGGCCGACCTCTTCGAGCTCACGCAGTTGCCGGGTCAACATGCGCTGCGTTATTCTCGACAGGCGGCGTCTCAACTCATTGAAGCGCAGTGTCCCCTTCAGGAGATGATAGAGGATGATCGCTTTCCATTTTCCGTCGATCAGATCCAGGGTTGCTTCCACGGGACAGCCGGCTGCGCAATCGTACTTCTTTGCGAACAGGTCTTGCATGGTTCACTCCGTGATACCTAGTGCCAACGCTGTGCGTACTTGCTTGATCTAACTCTAGCGCGCTATCTCAGTCATGCAAAGCAGACACTCTTTGCTGCGGCCTCGATCGGCATCATTCGCGCGCGGTCGACGATGTGTGAGATGCCCAGCGTTCGATAATCAGGCTCTCTGCCTTCTAGCTTACTGACAAAGCCCCCGACGGAGCGACGACCGCGGCGGGCATAAAATCAACTCGTCGAGCGTGGAAACCCTTCAACGAGGAAGATTGAAATGCGTATCAACGTGCCCGCACTCATTGTCGCGCTGGCGGCGGCGACCCCCGCTTTTTCGCAGCAACAAACCAGCACCGTGACTGCCGAGATATTTGCCAGATTACCGCAATCCGTCGGCAACGTCGCATTCACGCCCGACAATCAGGTGATTTTCAGTCATCATCCGTTTTACAGTCCCGACGTGCGGGTGGCGCAGCTCACGTCGGCGACGACCTTCGAGCCGTTCCCGAATGCGCAATGGAACACGCCACGAGAAGGCAGCGATCAGTATCTGAACAATGTCCTGGGGTTGCGGTCCGACGAGAATGGCGTCGTCTGGATTATCGATATGGGCTTCCGCACCCACATCACGCCGAAACTGGTCGGTTGGAATACGCATGCTAACAGGCTTGAGCGCATTTACTACTTGCCTCAGCCTGTGACGCTGTCCGGATCGCAGCCGCAGGACATCGTCATCGACCACAAGAACCACAAATTCTACATCGCCGACGAAGATATCGGACCAGGCGGTGACGGTTCGCAGGCCGCCATCATCGTGATCGACATGGACACCGGACGCGCCCGGCGCGTTCTCCAGGGCGACAAATCGACCATTCCAGAGAACGTTCCGATCACCGTCGACGGCAGCGACCTGACGGTTCCCGGCAAGGACGGAAAGCCAGTGATCATCAAGGTCGGTTGTGACGGGATCACCATGGATGCGAAATCCGAATGGCTTTACTACGCGCCGCTGAGCGGCCGCAGTCTCTATCGGATCCGGGTCGCCGATTTGAACGATGAGAGCCTTTCGAATACCCAACTGAGCGCAAAAGTGGAGCGTTACTCGGACAAGCCGAACAACGGAGGGCTGTCGATCGACTTCGCTGGAAATATCTATCTGACGGCGGTCGAGTCCAAATCGATCGGTATCATCACGCCGGATCGCAAATATCGCACGCTCACCAGCGACCCCGACATGGTGTGGCCTGACGGTATTTCATATTCGCCGGACGGCTACATGTACGTATCTGCATCGCAGGTTTCCGCTGCCGCAATGTTCCACGGCGGCAAGGCCGAGAACAAGACGCCGTATCTGATCTATCGATTCAAACCATTGGCGGCGGGGATCGTCTCTCGCTGACCGATCATCGTTGGACATCCTGCGCGGACGAACGCCCCGATGGTCGGTAGGCCTCTTCCCGGCCGCCATTCTGGGCGCTCCGCCGCGGCTCGGGCGGCTGCCACGTGACGCCTTGTTCGGCGAGCAGGTGGTTGCCCCATTCGGCCAGCGGTGTCAGCAGCACAACCAGCTCGCGTCCTCGGTCCGTCAGTGCGTAAATCGATCGCTCGGCCGACATCTTGCGGTGTTGGACGGCGCCGTCGGCCATCAGGTCTCGCAGCAGGCTGGACAACACCTGTTGACGAACGCCAGTGATTGAATTGCGCAACTCGCCGAAGCTGAGTTCGTCCAGCGACAGGAGATGGAGCACCCGAACCTTCCATTTGCCCGAGACGATCTTGAGCACCGTCTCGACCGGGCACGGATCCGGAGCAGGGCGCTTGCGCTGGTAGGCCATGGTTTTCCTCGGTCAGAAATTAATGTGTCTGGCTGGTCTACAATCGATGTGGGACCATGAAATATCAGGCGCGGCGGCAACAGCCCGCCAATGCCGATACGTGTGTCTTGCAAGGTCTGTCATGCAACGTTTGTCTTGGGTGCCTCGATGAGCGGTCGGATTCTCAACCTGCTTCTATGGGCCGGCGTGGCCTATTTCTGCTGCATGGCTATCGCGCATTTCTTCGGAATCAAGCTGCCGATCCTCTTCGTCTATTACGATACACCCTTTTATGCCTATCAGGACAAGATCATCGCGTTCGCGGTCGTCGCCTATATCTGCCTGTTTGCCTCCGCGGCGCGTTCACCCGAAGCCGTGTTCGCCGCATTGGTCGCGATCTGGGTCACGGTCGCGGGCCTCTGCGCGGTCAATGTCTCGGATGCGCTGCAGAGCGTTCTCTATGGCAAGTCGACGCTGGTCTATTGGCTGCAGACGGCCGCAATCGCGATCTATGCGCTGTGCCTGACTGTTTTCTGGCGGCAGTCGCGGTATTCTGCGTCGCACTGAGGACGGACAGCGATGACGCGACCAGAGCGTATCCTCCATAACGGCAAAATATTCACTGCGGATGCTGACCGCAGCCGAGCCCAGGCGATTGCGGTGGCCGGCGGCGCTTTCGTCGCGGTCGGCAGCGATCTCGACGTCAAAGCTCTCGCCGGTCCGGGCACCGAGATGGTGGATCTGCGCGGCCGCATGCTGCTGCCCGGCATCGTCGACGTGCACAATCACCATCTCCGCGGCGGGCAGGCCGATCTCTACGAACTGAAGATATTGCCGACGATGTCGCTCGACGCGGTGCTCGATGCCGTTCGCGCGCGATGCGCGGTGACGAAACCGGGCGAGTGGGTGTTTGGCGGCATCTGGGGAAGCCATCTGGTCGAGGCGATTAGCCAGGCAAGCGCCCTGGCTGCGCTTGATGCCGTCTCCGCTGCGCATCCGGTGATGCTGCGGGACGACAGCCAGCACAACCGCTGGGTCAATTCCCGCGCGCTGGAGCTGATCGGGATCAATGCTGATACGCCCAACCCGCAAGACGGCGAAATCCCGCGTGATGCCGAGACCAAGGCCGCAACCGGCCTGTTGCTGGAACGGGCCTCGGGGCTTGCCGAACAGGCGGTCGAACGAAGCATTCCGGACCTTGCGGCGCGCAACAAGGCGTCGTGCCGCCGCGCGGTCGAAATTCTCAATGGCTACGGTGTCACCGCCTTTCAGGACGCGACCACGGTGCTTCCGTTCCTGGAGGCGCTGGCCGCGCTCGATCGCGCGAACGAACTCAACGGCTGGTGCGTCACCTCGTTGCCTGGACAGCGGACGCTGTCGGGCGCCGATCTCGTCGGGGACGAACTGATCGCGCGTCGCGAGGCCTATCGTACGCGCCACGTGCGCCCTGATTTCATCAAGCTTTTCATGGACGGAGTGCCGACAACGCGCACCGCCGCCATGCTGACGCCCTACCGCGCCACGCGCCTGCAAGGCTGCTGCTTTTGCGGCGATCCTCTGATCTCGATCCCCGCTCTGGTGCGGTGGATCGCAAAGGCCGAGAAACATGGCATGCGGGTCAAGGTGCATTGCACCGGTGATGCTGCGGTTCGGGATACGCTCGACGCGATCGACGTGGTGCGCAGCTTCAACGGACCTGGAAACGGACCAGGACCGGTCCACCATATCGCGCATGCGGGCTTCGTCGCAGCAGCCGATATTCCACGTTTCCGCGCGCTCAACGTTGCGGCGGACCTGTCGCCGATCATCTGGTATCCGGGCCCGATCCAGCAAGCGATCCGTGCGGCGATTCCACAGGAGCGCGCCGACTGCTATTGGCCGCTTCGCGATCTTTACGAGGCCGGTGCGTTGATGGCGGCCGGATCGGACTGGCCGGTCGTCGCCAACCCAGATCCCTGGCTCGGGATCGAGGGCATGATCACCCGCCGCAATCCGCGCGGCGGATATGATGGCGCGCTGTGGCCGGAGCAGGCTCTCGATCTCGAAACGGTGCTGCGCATCTACACCATCAATGCCGCGCGTGCGATGGGCCTGTCTGATCTCACCGGATCGGTCGAGGCTGGCAGGTCGGCAGATTTCATCGTGGTCGATCGCGATCTGTTCGCGAACGCGCCGGAACAGCTGTCGCAGACCAAGGTGCTTTCGACATGGTTCGAGGGCCGGCAGGTTCACGAGGCGGGATGAGACTTACCCCGCCGCCACCGTACTCGCCGGCGCTTTCGCGGGCGCCTTGTCGACCTTCTTCGACCATGAGCGGTAGTAGGCGAGCACGGTCATCAGCACGATGCCGACGGCGCTGACCAGGATCTGCATCCAGATGCTGTTGGAGACCTCGACGAGGACCAGATGTGCGATCACGGCGAGGAAGATGCCCGAGCAGAACACCTCGAGCGATTGCTGGCCGCACTTGATCACGGGGCGGAAGATTGGCCATTGCAGACCGGCCCAGTCCTTCGGCAGGAAGCGCGTGACGAAAAACGCAAGGACCACGAAGTGCAGGACGCGATAGGGTGCGAGGTTGGTCTTGTCGTTCGGGTTGAACGCATCGTAGAGCCAGGGCGGCATCGCCTGGGCGAGTTCGGGGATGCGGCCTGCCAGCGTCATCACCATCGCAAACAACAGATAGGCCACGCCGAGCACCAGGAACGGACGCGAGCGGATCACCGACATCGATTCGCCGGCGCCGCCGAGCGCAAACCAGCCGCCGAACACGAACAGGAACTGCCAGCAGAACGGGTTGAAGTACCACGAGCCGCCCGGATAGGCCGGCAGGTTCCAGCCGAAATGCCGTGCCGCCAGATAGAGCAGGAATGATGCCGCCAGCGTCAGATTGAGCCGCCGCAACATCACCCAGAGCACGACCGGGTACACCAGCATCAGCGCGATATAGAGCGGCAGCACGTCCATGTTGACCGGCTTGAACGCCAGGATGAGGCCCTGATAGAGCGTCTCAGCCGGGTTCTGCATGAAGCCCGCGACATTGAACTCGTTCTGCAGGTTCGGGTCGTGATAGCGCTGGGAGAGATAGCCGATCTCGGCGATATAGATCACGAACAGCATGACGTGCGCGACATAGATCTGCCAGGACCGCTTGATCAGCCGGGTGGCGCCGATCACGGTGCCGCGTTCGAGCATGATCCGTGCATAGACGAATGACGCCGTGTAGCCGGAAATGAAGATGAACAGGTCGGCGGCATCGCTGAAGCCGTAATTCTTCTGCGTGATCCAGTTCACGGCGTTGTTCGGGATGTGATCGAGATAGATCGCCCAGTTAGCGAACCCGCGTAGCAGATCCAGTCGATAGTCACGTCCGCGCGGCGGAAGCACAGCCCTGACGTCCATCGGTTTCGCTCCCTCGTCCCGACTCCCGGCGAAATCTCAGTTCGCAGGGAACACCCGACATCATACTAGAACATGATCCGGAAAACCGTGTAGCGATTTTCTGAGAACGATCCTGCTCAAACGAGAAGCTATGTGACGAGATGATGATGCATCCTTGGTGCAGGCGTCCGGCATTTGGCTCCAAATGAAATCAAAACCGAAATCGTGCTGCTTCCCGGCAGCGGCTTCGGGGTTCGGCTTCTTTGCGGTCGCGCTTCGCTGGCCAATCTGAACGAATGCCAGTACGCTGCGATCGGGTCCGACGCAGACGAAAGGAAGACAGATGACGCCGCATTCGCTTCAATCGAGCCGTTCCATGCTGGCCGCCATCGGCCTCGCCTTCGTCCTCATGATCGGGCTGTTTGCGCCGCCTGCGGCCGCACAGAAGACGGATGCCTTGCCGCGCGTGCTTGTGCTCGGCACCGGCGGCACCATCGCCGGCCAGGCCAGCGCCCGTGCCGGCAACGCCTACGATTCGGCCAAGGTGAGTTCGGCTGATCTCATCGCCGCCGTTCCGGGCATGGACAAGCTCGCCCAGATCTCGGTCGAGCAGATCTCGTCGATTGGCTCGCAGGACATGAACGACAAGGTCTGGTTCGCGCTGGCCAAGCGCATCCGCGCCGCGATCGACAACAAAGAGGCCGATGGCGTCGTGATCACGCACGGCACCGACACGATGGAGGAGACGGCGTTCTTCCTCCAGAACGTGTTCGATACCGACATTCCGATCGTGCTGGTTGGGTCGATGCGTCCCTCGACCGGGATCGGCGCCGATGGTCCGGCCAATTTGTACGAGGCGATGCGGGTCGCGTCAGCGCCGGAATCGCGCAGCCGCGGCGTGCTCGTGGTACTCAACGATACCATCCACGGCGCGCGTTGGGCGCAGAAGACCAACACCACGAGCGTCGACACATTCCGATCGCCCAATGCGGGGCCGGTCGGCTATGTCGATACCGGCTCGCTCCGCTATTTACAGCCGGCCGTTGCTGCCAAGGGGTCGAAGCTGAAGCCGCCGGACGCGGCGCCGCTGCCGCGCGTCGACATCATCTATTCGCACGCCAACATGGACGGCTCGGAGATCGAGGATGCGGTCAAGCGCGGCGCCAAGGGCCTCGTGCTCGCAGGTGTCGGTGATGGCAATTCGTCCAAGGGCGCGATTGATGCGCTCGCGGCCGCTGCGAAGCAGGGTGTCGTCGTCGTGCGCTCGAGCCGTGTCGGGACAGGCATCGTCAACCGCAATGTCGAGGTCGAGGACGATACACTGGGCTTCGCCGTCGCGCTGGACCTTAATCCGCAGAAGGCGCGCGTCCTGCTTGAGCTCCTGATCGCCAACGGCATCACCGATCCCAAGGCGGTGCAGCAGGCGTTCGCCTGGTAGTGATCGCAGAGCAAGTGAGGTGAGCACCCAGGTCGGGCGTCGTGCGAGGGATTCTGCTCAGCTCTGGCCGGCGAGCGCTGAAAGCTTGCCCAACAGCTTTGTCCTGTCCTTGCCGATCATCAACACGCTGCTATCAGGTGCAAACAGCGCCGAGAACGGCAGCATGGCGGCCCCGATCGGCGAGGCGTCGGGGCCAAACTGGCCGGGCACGATCTCCGGCGCGACGATGCCGGTGGCGGTCACACGGCTGAATTGACTTTGCGCCTTCGCCAAAAGCTCCAGATGAATTGACCGCGGCAAGATGCTGTCGAGCACGATCGCTTCGATGTCGATGACCGAGGCGACGGCGATGATCGCCTCGACCAGCGCGTTGGCGCAATCCTCGATCCATTCGAGCAGCGGCTCCCGCGCACCTGAAGGTATCGGGTCGAGCTCCCGCACCCGCGTGATCTCGATGCCGCGCGACTTCAAATGATTGACCAGCACATAGATCGAGGCCCGGTGCAGCAGGCTCGGGTAGCGCCCCGGTCTGGCCGCCACCGAATCGAGGCTTGACGGGGAGACGGGTATCGGGCCGAGCGCGGCGCTGTTGCCGTGCGGGCCTGGCTGCACCTTGCCGTTTTGCACCAGGCCGCCGCCGACGAAGGT
This sequence comes from Bradyrhizobium sp. LTSPM299, assembly GCF_000938235.1. Taxonomy (NCBI): domain Bacteria; kingdom Pseudomonadati; phylum Pseudomonadota; class Alphaproteobacteria; order Hyphomicrobiales; family Nitrobacteraceae; genus Bradyrhizobium; species Bradyrhizobium sp. LTSPM299. The sequence goes on along the minus strand of NZ_JYMU01000050.1, from coordinate 195,821 downwards.
GTCGATCGAGATGTGCATGAAATCGCGGAAGCGCGCGCCGGCACCGTGTATGAGCTCGGCCAGCGCCGCAGATGTGGCGTCGTTCTCGATGAACACCGGCGTCTTCGCTGGTGTCGCGAACAGCGTCATGAGCTCGATCGCTTCCCAACGGTCGCCAAGGTCGGCTGGAAAGCCGAGTTCCTCGATCCAGCCGCCGAGGAAGAACGGTGAAGCGATGCCGACGCCGACGATGGAGGCGCCGTCGAGGCCGTTCACCAGCGCGTCGAAACTGGCGAGGGAGGCGTTGCCTGCCTTGCGGACCAGCTCCGGGTCCGGATAGCGGTATTCGTGCGACTCGCGAGCGCGTAGCTCGCCGGCAAAGTCGACCAGCACCGCCTCCAGCGCGCGACGGCCGATCTTGATGCCGACGCTGTAAATGCGGTCCGGCATCAGCCGGTAGAGCACGGACGGCGATCCGCGCTGCCCGAATCTTTTTCCGACTTGCTTTACGAATCCTGCCTGTTCGAGTCCGTTGACGATGCCGGCCACGGCGGCCGGCGTGAGGTGCGCTGCGCGCGCAAGGTCAGACTTGGACGCCTCCTTGAGACGGCGGATGGCGTCGAGCACGAAGCGTTCATTGTAGTGGCGAAGCTTGACTGAATTGCTGCCCTTTCCCGACAAGCGGTCATCTCCAATCAAGCCATCATCTTCAATCAAGCAATGGCGGCTGCTTCCGGCTCCTGTTGCGATGGTTTTCCGATCGCGATGGAACTCGGCACGGCATTTGGCGTCGCTCTTGTGGAAGCCAATTTTCCCGTTGCAGCAGGACTATAATATAGTAAATTAAAAAAATAAATATCCGTTGACGGAAAAAGCGGGCAGGGGGAGGCAATTCCGGTCCTGTTGGCCACTAACGGCCTCGGCACGTGCGTGCCGAAATTGACAACCGGCAGGGAGCATCATGTTTCTCGGCATCGATCTCGGCACCTCGGCGGTCAAAACCGTCCTCGTCGATGACGCGCAGCGCGTCATCGCCAGCCGGAGCCACGCGCTGTCGACGGCCTCGCCGCGCCCGGGCTTCTCCGAGCAGGATCCGGGCCTTTGGATCGAGGCGACGTTCGCGACGCTGGACGCGCTGAAGGCGGATCACCCTCGTGAGCTGGCCGACGTCGCGGGCATCGGCCTCTCCGGCCAGATGCACGGTGCGACACTCCTCGACGCCGACCTCAAGCCGTTGCGCCCCTGCATTCTCTGGAACGACGGCCGCTCCGCCGCCGAATGCCGTGTGCTCGAACAACGCTGGCCCGCCTTGCGTGCGATCACCGGCAACAAGGCGATGCCCGGCTTCACCGCGCCGAAGCTGCTCTGGGTCGCGGCGCACGAGCCGGAGAACTTTGCGGCGACGCGGCTCATCCTGCTGCCGAAGGCCTATCTCCGGCTGGTCCTGTCCGGCGAGGCGGTCGAGGATGTCTCCGACGCCTCGGGATCGCTGTGGCTCGATGTTGTCAAACGCGACTGGTCGGATGACGGCCTTGCCGCAACCGGACTTACGCGCACCCAGATGCCACGGCTCGTCGAGGGCTGTGCGCCCGCGGCGCGGTTGACACGCGAGCTCGCGCAGCGCTGGGGCATGGCCAAACAGCCGATGATCGCGGGTGGCGCGGGCGACAATCCGGCCGGTGCCATCGGCATCGGCGCGATCCGACCGGGAACCGCGTTCATTTCACTCGGCACGTCAGGCGCATTGTTCACTCCGACCGAGAAGATTGCAGCCAATCCCGATCGCGCCGTGCACATCTTCGCGCACGCAATCCCGGCGATGTGGCTTCAGGGCGGCGCGATCCTCTCGGCCGCATCCTGCCTTGCCTGGATCGCAAGGCTTTTTGGTGCGCCGGAAGCCGAGTTGCTGGCGCCGCTTGGCGCACGCCCGCATGCGCCGTCGCCTGTCAGCTTCCTGCCGTATCTCGCCGGCGAGCGCACCCCGCATGATGACCCAGATGCGCGCGGCATGCTCGATGGCCTGAGCCATGGCACCGATCGCGCTGCGGTCGTGCAGGCCGTGCTCGAAGGCGTCGCCTTCGCACTTGCGGATTGCCGCGACGCGCTCGCGAGCGCCGGTGTTGTCGTGGCCGAGGCCGATGTGATCGGCGGTGGGGCGCGATCGGGCTTCTGGCTCTCGGTGCTGGCGAACGTCCTCGACATTCCGATCAGCCGCCTTGCCGATAGCGACGTTGGTGCGGCATTCGGTGCGGCGAGATTGGGGCGCCTTGCTGTCACCGGCGAGCCGGTCGCGGCAGTCTGCACGCAGCCGCCGCGCGTCGAGACCTTCGAACCCGAGCGTGGTCTTGCCGATGCCTATGCCGCGCGGCTTCCGGCATGGCGCGAGCTGTATCGGCCGCGCCGCGGATCGGAAACGCCTCATGCGAGGGAGGCAAGATGAGCGCCCCGATCCTCGAGATGCGCCGGGTCTCCAAGTCGTTCTTCAGCATCAAGGCGCTGCGCGACGTCGACCTCACCGTCTATCCCGGCGAGATCCACGCCTTGATGGGCGAGAACGGCGCCGGCAAATCGACGCTGATGAAGATCTTGTCGGGCGCCTACCGGCCCGATCCGGGCGGCGAAATCCGCATCGAGGGCAAGCCCGTGAACATCAACGGCCCGGAGGGCGGCCGCGCGGCCGGCATCGCGATCATCTATCAGGAACTGTCGCTCGCCCCCAATCTCAGCGTCGCGCAGAACATCTATCTCGGCCGCGAAGTCTCGCGCTTTGGGATGTTGGCGCGCGAGGCGATGGAGACCCGCGTCGGCCCGATCCTGGCGCGGCTCGGTGCGGATTTCACGCCGTCGACGCTGGTGGCCGGCTTGTCGATGGGCCAGCGCCAGCTGGTCGAGATCGCCCGCGCGCTGCACGCCCGCTCGAAGATCCTGATCATGGACGAACCGACCACGGCGCTGTCGGCCGGCGAGAGCGAGCGGTTGTTCGTCCTGATCCGCCAGCTCCGCGCCGAAGGCCTCGCCATCATCTACATCTCGCATCGCATGGATGAGGTTTACGCGCTCGGCGACCGCGTCACGGTGCTGCGCGACGGCACGCTGGTCGGCTCGCTCGACAAGCCCGAGATCCGCGCCGACACCATCGTCCGCCTGATGGTGGGGCGCGACGTCTCGTCCTTCTACAAGAAGGAGCACGATCCCACGGACGATGCCAAGGCGCGGCATGGCGGCCCCGTGCTCGCGGCCGTCGACATCGCCGACTCCAGGCGCGTCAAGGGTTGCTCCCTGACCGTGCATGCGGGCGAGGTCGTCGGCCTCGCCGGGCTGGTTGGTGCCGGCCGCACCGAGCTCGCGCATCTGATCATCGGCGCCGCGCCGAAAACCTCAGGCCATGTCGAGCTCGAAGGACGCAGGGTCGAGATCCGTAACCCCGGCCAGGCGCTCGAGGCGGGCATTGCCTATTTGACCGAGGACAGGAAGGCGCTCGGCCTGTTCCTTGACATGTCCTGCCTCGACAACATCAATCTCGCGGTGCTGGGCCGCGATGCCAGACTCGGCGGCATCCTCGACCGGGACAAGGCGCGCGACCGAGCCCGCAGGGCATTTTCGGCGTTGGGCATCCGCGCCGCCGATGTCGGCGTCCCCGTGGGCGGCCTCTCCGGCGGTAACCAGCAAAAGGTGCTGCTGTCGCGGCTGCTTGCGATCGCGCCAAAGATATTGATCCTCGACGAGCCGACCCGCGGCGTCGACGTCGGCGCCAAGTCCGAGATTTATTCGATCATCGACAACCTAGCGAAGTCGGGAACGGCGGTGCTGGTGATCTCGTCGGACCTGCCCGAGATCATCGGCATCTGCGACCGCGTCCTCGTGATGCGGGCGGGACAGATCGCCGGCGAGATCAAGCGAACGGCGACTGCGCCGCTCGGCCAGGAGGAGATCATGGCGCTTGCAACCGGAATGGAGCAGCTCGATGCCTGATGAGGTTGTTTCCGCGAAAGCCGCAGCCGCGCCCGGCCTCGCAGCCGCGCAAGAGAGCAGGCGCCAGCGCACGCGGCTTGTGATTCGCGCGGTCGGCATGCTGCCGGTGCTGCTGCTGTTGTGCGTTGGCTTTCATCTGTTCTCGGACGGCCGCTTCTTCACTGCGCAGAATCTCGGCATCGTGGTGCAGCAGTCCGCCGTCAACACCGTGCTGGCGGCCGGGATGACCTTTGTCATCCTCACCGGCGGCATTGATCTCTCGGTCGGCTCCATTCTGGCGGCCGCGGCGATGGCCGGGCTGATCGTCTCCAAATTTCCCGATCTCGGAGCATTGTGGTTGCCGGCCGCAGTGTTTACCGGCGCAGTCTTCGGCATCCTAAATGGCGGCTTGATTGCGCTCTTACGCCTGCCGCCCTTCATCGTCACGCTGGGGTCGCTCACCGCCGTGCGCGGCGTGGCGCGCCTGTTGGGTGCCGACACCACGGTGTTCAATCCGTCGATGCCCTATGCTTTCATCGGCAACGGCTCACTGACGCTCATTCCCGGCGTGCTGTCGATGCCCTGGCTCTGGGTGATCGCGTTGCTCGTGATCCTCGCCTCCTGGCTGCTGCTGCGTCGTACCGTGCTCGGCGTGCATATCTACGCGGTCGGCGGCAATGAGAGCGCAGCCCGGCTCGCCGGCATCAAGGTCTGGGCGGTGCTTATCTTTGTCTATGGCGCGTCGGGCCTGCTCGCTGGCCTCGGCGGCGCCATCCAGGCGGCGCGGCTCTACGCCGCCAACGGCCTGCAGCTCGGCCAGTCCTACGAGCTCGACGCGATCACCGCCGTGATCCTCGGCGGCACCTCCTTCGTCGGCGGCATCGGCTCGATCTGGGGAACGCTGGTCGGCGCGCTGATCATCGCCGTGCTGTCGAACGGCCTTATCCTCACCGGCGTGTCCGACGTCTGGCAATATGTGATCAAAGGCCTCGTCATCATCGGCGCGGTGGCGCTTGACCGCTATCGGCTGCAGGGCTCCGCCCGCACGTGAATCAAAAGAGTCCGTCGCGATCACTGGTCGCCGTGCCGGAGTTTTGAACAGACCAGGGAGGAAGCCAATGTTGAAGACGATTTCGTTTGCCGGCGCCGCCACGGCGCTCGTGCTGAGCTCCGCCCCGTCCTTCGCCAAGGAGCTCAAGTCGATCGGTATCTCGCTGGGCTCGCTGGGCAACCCTTTCTTCGTCGCTCTGTCGAAGGGCGCCGAGTTCGAGGCGAAGAAATCCAACCCCAGCGTCAAGATCACGACGGTCGGCTTCGAATACGACCTCGGCAAGCAGGTGACCCAGATCGACAATTTCATCGCCGCCGGCGTCGATTTGATCCTGCTCAACCCCGGCGATCCCAAGGCCATTGGGCCGGCGATCAAGAAGGCGCAGGCCGCCGGCATCATCGTCGTTGCCGTCGACACCGCAGCTGATGGCGCCGATGCCACGGTGACCACCAACAACGTCCAGGCCGGCGAGGTCTCCTGCCAGTACATCGTCGACAAATTGGGCGGCAAAGGCGACGTGATCATCGAGAACGGGCCGCAGGTCTCGGCGGTGATCGACCGCGTGGTCGGCTGCAAGAACGTGTTCGGCAAGACCCCCGGCATCAAGGTGTTGTCCAACGACCAGGATGCCAAGGGCTCGCGCGAAGGCGGCCTCACCGTGGCGCAGGGCTATCTGACCCGGTTCGCCAAGATCGATGCCATCTTCGCCATCAACGACCCGCAGGCGATCGGCACCGACCTCGCGGCGCGCCAGCAGAGCCGCAGCGGCATCGTCATCACCGCGGTCGACGGCGCGCCCGACATTGAGGCCGCACTCAAGGATCCAGGCTCCGCGCAAATCCAGGCCTCCGCCTCGCAGGATCCGTTCTTCATGGCGCGCCGCGCCGTGCAGCTCGGCGTCGGCCTGCTCAACGGCGAGAAGCCTGCCTCGACCGTCGAGCTGTTGCCGTCAAAACTCGTGACGCGCGACAATGTCGCCGAGTACAAGGGCTGGACGTCGGACCGGTCGCAATAGCGGCCTCTCTTATTTCCTTCGTTCGTTTCGGAGGAAGTTTCGGGGTGGCACCTGCCAATATGCAGATGGAGTTTGGGTGCAAGCATTGAAGAGCTCTCGCCCGTGGGCTTCTACGGCCGATGAAGAGCACCGCTCCTCATCGGCCGGAGCGTGCGATCAGAAGCGTTCGCCGACCATCTCCTCGCTCTTGGTCCACAGCGCCTTGGCGCGTGCGGGATCGAGCGCGTACGACCTGACGCCGGGGCTGACCGGGCTGGTCGGCCCTTCGATGATCTCAGACACCTGGCAATTCTCGCTGTAGCGTCCGCCGACATCCTCGACCGGAGCGACGAAGGCCGCCCAGACCGATGTTGCGGCGCCCTGGGGGATCGTCTTGAACTGGAACGGCGGCTGGCCCGCCGCCGCGAGCTGGACATTGATCTGCGCCACGAGATTTTCAAGCTCGCCGAACGCCATGTGACGGTCGAGCTCAGTCTTGATGCCGCCCGGATGCACCGCTGTCGCTCGCACGCCGCGTGCCTTGTGGCGCCGGTCGAATTCCACGGCGAACAGGATGTTGGCGGTCTTGGACCGGCCATAGGAAATCATCGGGTCATACGGCGTGCGCGCGAAACCGGGATCGTCGAGGTCAACGTCCGAATAGCGGTGACCTGACGAGGCGACGTTCACCAGCCGTCCACCTGGCGCGATCAGATCAGCGATGCGGTTCGCCAGCACGAAATGGCCGAGATGGTTGGTGCCGAATTGCGTCTCGAAACCATCGGCGGTGTGCCCGAACGGCGTTCTCATCACGCCGGCATTGGCGATCACGGCGTCGAAACGCCGCCCGTCGGCTACCAGCGCATCCGCGCAGGCGCGCACGCTTTTGAGCGAGGCGAGGTCGAGCTCGACCAGTGTGAGGCCGCCGCCATTTGCGGCCTGCGCGCGGACTTCGCTGGTCGCCTGCTTCGCCTTGGCCAGATCGCGCGCCGCGCCGACCACTTGGGCGCCGTGCGCCGCCAGCACACGCGCCGTCTCCACGCCGAGCCCGGCCGATACGCCGGTCACCAGCACGCGTTTTCCGCTGAGATTGATCCCTGCCAGCACCTCGTCGGTGGTGGACGTCGCCCCGAAACTATCGCTCATAGCCAACTCCTTTGTCTCTGGCACAGCTCTCCCTTTGGCGGCAAACCCTTGTCTGCCAACCATTTTTCGCGTAAGAGGAGAGTGTCTCCGTTTCAAATACGGAGACACTCTCCGTTTATCAAGGGGTATCTTCACCGTGGGCGATGAGAAGGCCGCTGCCGCACGCAAGCCGCGCGCCGATGCGCAGCGCAACCGCATCCGCCTGCTCGAAACCGCGAAGGCCGCGTTCGCCGAAAAAGGGCCGGGGGCCAGCCTCGACGAGATCGCGCGGACTGCGGGTGTTGGGGCCGGGACGCTCTATCGTCACTTTCCGACCCGCGACACGTTGATCGAGGCGGTCTACCGCAACGAGACCGACCAGCTTGTCACCGCCGCGACACGGCTGGCGGAGACGCAGTCTCCGGTTGGCGCCTTGCGCGAATGGCTGCTGGTGTTCGTGGATTACATGGCCGCCAAGCAGGGCATGTATGCGGCGCTCAATTCGCTGGTCGGCGGCACGTCCGAACTGTACTCGGCATCGTCTGACCAAATGAAGCGCGCACTCGCAATGCTGTTCGATCGCGCTGTGGCGAGCGGCGACATCCGTCCGGATATCGAGCCGTTCGACCTGCTGCGCGCATTGGCTGGCGTGGCGAACATCGGCGCGGGAGCGGATGCCAAGCAGGCCGCGAAACGCATGGTCGACATCCTGGTCGCGGGGATGCAGATTCGGAAAGCAACGTCTTCGATCGATTGAATCGGTGTTTCACCTGACATGACGCGCCCGCGATTTGGCGGGCCTTTTGTTTTGCGTTATCCCGTCATCGTGGAGGACCGTCCAATGCCCCTGTGGAGCTGCGAACAATGCGGTGCGCAATTTCCTGAAACTGCCGCGCCGCCGCCGGCCTGCCCGATCTGCGAGGACGAGCGGCAATATGTCAACTGGAAGGGGCAGGCCTGGCTGACGCGCGAGGAGCTCGCGCAGCGGCATCGACTGGTGTTTCGCGACGATCTCGGCCTTGTCGGGATCGGGCTGGAGCCGTCCTTTGCTATCGGGCAGCGCGCGCTGCTGGTGCCCGATGGTGGCGGCTGCGTGATGTGGGATTGCGTGCCGCTGGCGACGCCTGAGGCAATCGCGCATGTCGCCTCGCTCGGCGGGCTGACGGCGATCGCGATCTCGCATCCGCATTATTATGGTGCGGTCGCCGACTGGAGTGCGGCATTCGATAACGCGCCGGTCTATCTGCATGGCGACGACGCGCAATGGGTGACGCGGCAGCACTCCGCGATCGTGCCGTGGCGGGGCGACAGCCATCGTATCTCCGACGACATCCTGCTGGTGCGCCCCGGCGGGCATTTTGCGGGTGCTACCGTGCTGCATTGGCGCGCTGGCGCGGAGGGCCGCGGCGCGCTGTTGACCGGCGATGTCGCGATGGTCGCGATGGACCGCAGCTCGGTGAGCTTCATGTACAGCTATCCGAACTACATCCCGCTCAACGCTGCCGCGGTCCGCACCATCGCTCGGGCCATCGCGCCGCTCGCCTTCGATTCGCTTTACGGCGCCTGGTGGGGCAAGAACATCGCCTCGGATGCGAAGGCGGCGTTTGATCGCTCGGTGCAGCGCTACATCGCCGCCATTTCCGACCGCGGCTGAGGTTTCAGCCGGCCGCACCAGGCACCGCGATCACAAATCTTGCCACCTGATGGGTCTGCGCTATATCAGAGCCTTCCCACCACCCCGGATTGTCCGAGTTCCCCATGACCACTGCTGCCGCCGCCGAATCTCAGCCGTTCCAGGCCGAGGTTGCCCAACTGCTGCACCTGATGGTGCATTCGGTCTATTCCGAGACCGACATCTTCCTGCGCGAACTGATCTCGAACGCCTCGGATGCCTGCGACAAGCTGCGTTACGAGGCGATCGCCAACCCCGATTTGATCGCCGACGGCGCGCCGCCGGAGATCAGGATCGTCCCAGACAAGAAAGCCGGCACGCTCGCCGTGGTCGATACCGGCATCGGCATGGACCGCCAGGAGCTGATCGATAATCTCGGCACCATCGCGCGCTCCGGCACCAAATCGTTCCTCTCCAAGCTGACCGAGGCCAAGGATGGCGCCAACCTGATCGGCCAGTTCGGCGTCGGCTTCTATGCGGCCTTCATGGTCGCCGAGAAGATCGTCGTCACCAGCCGCCGCGCCGGCTCTGGCGAGGTGTGGGTATGGACGTCGGCAGGCGGCAGCGGGTTTGAGATCGCGCCGGGCGGCGAGGACGATGCCAAGCGCGTCGCGCGCGGCACCGAGATCGTGCTGCATCTGAAGCAGGACGCAGCGAAATATCTCGAAGCTTACGAGATCGAGCGCATCGTCCGTGCATATTCCGACAACATCCAGTTCCCGATTCTCTTGGTGCCGGAGGAGGGCGAGCCGCGCCAGATCAATTCGGCGAGCGCGCTGTGGCAGCGCTCGAAATCCGAGCTGACGGCTGACGATTACAAGCAGGCCTATCAGCAGATCGCCGGCGCCTTCGACGAGCCGGCGATGACGCTGCATTACCGCGCCGAGGGACGGCAATCCTACGCCGTGCTGCTGTTCGCACCGTCGACCAAGCCGTTCGACCTGTTCCAGGCCGAGCGCAAGGGCAAGGTCAAGCTCTACGTCCGCCGCGTCTTCATCGCCGATGACGCCGAGCTGTTGCCGGCTTATTTGCGCTTCATCCAGGGCGTGATCGACAGCGAGGATCTGCCGCTCAACATCTCGCGCGAGATGCTGCAGAACAATCCGCAGCTGGCGCAGATTCGCAAGGCCGTCACGACCCGCGTCGTCGGCGAGCTGGAAACGCTGGGCGAAAAGGAGCCGGAGGCGTTCGCAAAAATCTGGGACGCCTTCGGCCCGGTGATCAAGGAAGGCCTGTATGAGGATTTCGAGCGCCGCGACAAGCTGCTGGCGCTGGCGCGCTTCACCACCACCGCGGGTGAGAATCGCTCGCTGAAGCAATATGTCGACGATCTCAAGCCGAACCAGACCGAGATCTATTATCTGGTCGGCGACAGCATCGAGCGGCTGAAGGCGAACCCGAAACTGGAATCGGCGCGCGCCCGCGGCATCGAGGTGCTGCTGCTGACCGATCCCGTCGACGCGTTCTGGACCTCGGCGCCGCTCGAATTCGGCGGCAAGCCGCTGAAGTCGCTGAGCCAGGGCGATATCGATCTCGGCCTGGTCCCGCTCACCGATGAGAAGTCCGACGACAACAAGGACGAGCCTGCGGCCGACGCGGCGACGACGATCGCGCTCATCAAGGATGCGCTCGGCGAGCGCGTCTCCGACGTGCGTGCCTCGCAGCGGCTGACCTCGAGCGCGTCCTGCCTGGTTGCCGGCGGCGATGCGCGCGACCGCGCGCTGGAGCGGCTGCTCGCCCAGCAAAATCGTGGCGCGATCACCAAGCCGATCCTCGAGATCAACCTGCGCCACCCGCTGGTCGCAGCCCTTGCGACCGACCCGGCGCAGGCCAGGGACCTGTCCTTCCTGCTGCTCGAACAGGCGCAGATCCTCGACGGCGAAATGCCCGATGACCCCGCCGCATTCGCCGCCCGGCTCAATCAGCTGGTGCTGCGCGGGGTGGCGAAGGGATAAGGGCGTAGCCCGGATGGAGCGCAGCGCAATCCAGGGACTTCGCCACGCGGATGAACTGCCCCGGATTGCGCTGCGCTCATCCGGGCTACGGGCTACGAAATCGTGGCCGCGTCGGGCAGCGGATTGCCGAGGTCGTCGGTCGGCACCAGCTGCTGGTTGAAGGCCGAGACATACGCCGCCCATTCCGGCTCGCCGAGATCGACCATCACGGCGCCGTCCTGCCAGACATCATTGTGGTCGTTGGAATCATCGCCTGGGCGATGGACGAAGCCCTTGCTCGAACCCTGGTTGAGATGGACGTCGTGCAGGCCGTCGCCCTGTTCGAAAAAGCGGCCGAAGATGTAGACGTCGCGGCTCTCCTGGTGCGCGCGCGACAACAGCCGCTTCAGCGACGCCGCCGGCTCGATGTCATCGGAGCCGTCCATCACATCGCTGTCGCGCCACTTGCCGGTGTTGGCGAGCAGATCGCTGCGCAGGAAATCGAGCGCGGGCAGCGCCTTCTGTCCGGTCAGCGCCTGCGAGCCGCTATTGGCCGCCGCAAGCGTCTGGATGATCGGATGGCGGAAGTCGAAGACCAGCTTGTATTTCAGCAGATCGTCCGCGTCATTGGTGCCGACATTGATGGCGACGTCCCACTTCGCGCCATCGACGTCGAGATTGCAGTGCAGGTGAAACTGCGTCTCGTGTCCGCGATGCGACGGCTTCATCTTGGGCTCGGAGGTCACCTTGGTCTTGACGAATCCGTAGACGAGGGTCACGGCGCGATCCTTTCGGGTTCCGGCGAGTGTCTGTCCGACCATACAACCTGAGATGAGACGCGCGTGTGAAACAGGACACAGTTTTGCCTGCTCCGAAGACGGCCGGCAGCCGTATTCGCGCTACGCTTCAAAACCGGATTCCAAACCGCCGCGTATCTGCTAATGAGTTTTCCAGGGCGGAACGGCGCGGCGGTGCGATGGAAGGCGGCAGCGAGATCTTCTACGGCGGCATTCCGGTGTTTCGCAGCTTCGCGCGCCTGATGGATCCCGCGATGTATTCGCCGCTGCCCGACGACTGGACCGTCGGCGTCGCCGACATCGTGGAATCGACCCGGGCAATCGCGGCGCAGCGCTACAAGGCGGTCAACATGGCCGGCGCCGCGGTGATCGCCTCCGTCGCCAATGCGCTGGAGGGGCGCGAATTTCCCTTCGTGTTCGGCGGTGACGGCGCGAGCTTCGCGATCGCGCCGGGCGATCTCGGCAAGGCGCGCGAGGCGCTGGCGGCAACCGCGAGCTGGGTTCGCGACGATCTTGATCTTGTGCTCCGGGTCGCTCTGGTGCCGGTCGTGGCGATCCGCGCCGCGGGCACCGACGTCCGCGTCGCGCGCTTCGGGCCGTCGGCCAATCTGTCCTATGCGATGTTCTCCGGCGGCGGGCTCGCCTTTGCCGATGCCGCGATGAAGCGCGGCGAATTCACCCTCGATCCCGCGCCGCCGGGCACGCAGCCCGATCTGTCGGGCCTGTCCTGCCGCTTCGAGGAGATCCCGTCCACCCGCGGCGTCATCGTGTCGGTGCTGGTGATGCCGGTGGCAGGCGCCGATCCGGCCGCCTTCCGCAAGGTGATCGAGGACGTCATCGCAACTGTCGAGACCAGCCCCGATGCCGGGCGGCCGGTGCCGGCGAGCGGTCCGCCGCTGCGCTTCCCGCCGCAAGGGATGGATTACGAGGCGCGCGCCACACGGCGGGGCGGCTCGCTCGCGATGCGGCGCGCCGTCGTGCTCGGTTTTGCGTTCTGGACCTTTGTCGTGTTTCGCCTCGGCCTCAAGGTCGGCACCTTCACGCCGAAGCGCTATCTGCAGCAGGTGGTCGAGAATTCCGACTTCCGCAAATATGACGACGGCCTGCGCATGATCCTGGACTGCACGGGCGAGCTCGCGGCCGCGCTCGAGCAGCGGCTTGCGGCCGCGGCCGCGCAGGGCATCGTGCGCTACGGCCTGCACCGGCAGGATGCCGCGATGATGACCTGCTTCACGCCCTCGGTGATGCGCGCCGACCACGTCCATTTCATCGACGGCGCCCGCGGCGGCTACGCTTCGGCCGCCACCGCGCTGAAGGCGAGTGCGGCGTAAGGCGGCGCTTTCTTACCTCGCCCCGCTTGCGGGAGAGGTCGGATTGCGCAGCAATCCGGGTGAGGGGGTACAGGTCTCAATAATCCGCGCGCTTGCGGATAGAGCTCCTCACCCCAACCCTCTAAGAGCGAGCTTCGCTCGTCTCGACCCCGCAAGAGCGGGGCGAGGGAGAAGAGTCTACCGCCCCACCCGTGTCCAGGTCTCGCCGCCGCAGAGCGCGCCGACGCAACCCTCGACCCGCAATGTGCTGTCGCCGGTCACCGTGATGCTGCTGGCGTAGGTGCCGCCGTCGTCGGCGTTGTAGATCTGGCCCGACCATTTGCCCTCGGCGACAGGGCGCATGCCGGAAAACAGCGGCAGCCCGATGATCGGCCGGTTGGCCAGCGACGGGTTGGGATTCTTGTTGTCGACTTGCGGCTTGCCGGTCATGGGATCGATCGGGTCGCGCAGGCTCACGACCACGCCGCAGATGCCGCCGCCGCATTTGCTGACCTTGACCCGGGCATCGCCGGCCTGGGTCTGCCAGACGCCGACCGGCTCAGGCGCGCTTTGCGCATGCGCGGCAGGCGCGGCGAGCATCGTCACAATGATTGCGGCAACATGTCCAAATCTGCAGGCCATGATTCATTTCCCAAAGGCGGGCCTGCATAACAAGTCGGAAGATTTCTGCAATGTAATATTTGCGCGATCACCGAAGCATGATGGCCACCCCTGCCGGTGCATGATCACCACGGCAGGCCGCACAGGTCGATCTTGCCGTCGCGCGGGGCGCGGACGATGTCGTAGACGAACGGCGCCATCGCCTCGAAGCGGATTTGCCCGGAAGGCTGCGCGCAGTAAACCTCGCCGGTGAAAGGATGCCAGCCGCGCGCCTGGTAGAAGGCGAAATTATGCGGCTCGCAGACCAGCAGCGCGAATTTCACCGCTTCATTGGCGCGGATGGTGTGCACGGCGGCATCGATCGCGAGGCTCGCATAGCCGCGCCGCCGGCAGTCCTCGCGGGTCGCGACCCCGCCGATGCCGCCGATATGCACCTTGTGGCGATTCCAGGTCACGGTCCGGAAGTAGATACCGACATGGCAGGCAAGCCTGCTGTCGTCGGGCGCGTCGATCAGCACGCGCAAATCCGCATTGGCCCACTCGATATCCGCCCAGGGCGGCCTTTTGGAAGGCGGTGCCACGACATGGCGGCCCCACACCGCCCGGTGCAAGGGCTCGGCGCGCTGCCATGACGCGTCGCCGTTGAGGATGTCGATTTCGATGCCCATATTGCCGCCTCTTCGCCCCGAACGACCGTCACAAACGCTGTCTGCGACAGCGTTACAGCAAGCGGTCGGGCTTGCCAAAATGCGGTGTCTCTCCGCGATGGAACCTTCTATAAGGGGGTCTCGTTAAGAGTAGTCTCCCACCACTGTTGGACATCCCCCATGACCTTCACGCTTCCCGATCTGCCCTACGCCCATGACGCCCTTGCGCCCTACATGTCCAAGGAAACGCTGGAATTTCACCACGACAAGCATCATCAGGCCTACGTCACCAACGGCAACAACGCGATCAAGGGGACCGAATTCGAAGGCAAGTCCCTCGAAGAGATCGTGAAGGGCTCGTTCGGCAAGAACGCTGCCGTCTTCAACAATGCCGGCCAGCACTACAATCACCTCCATTTCTGGAAGTGGATGAAGCCGAATGGCGGCGGCAGCAAGTTGCCCGGCCGTTTGGAAAAGAAGATCAACGAGGATCTCGGCGGCTTCGAGAAGTTCAAGACCGATTTCGCCGCCGCCGGCGTCGGCCAGTTCGGTTCCGGCTGGGCCTGGTTGCAGGTCAAGGGCGGCAAGCTCGAGATCGCCAAGACCCCCAACGGCGAGAACCCGCTGGTCCATGGCGCGACCCCGATCCTCGGCGTCGACGTCTGGGAGCACTCCTACTACATCGACTACCGCAACCGCCGTCCGGACTATTTGAAGGCGTTCGTCGACAGCCTGGTCAACTGGGACTATGTCGACGAGCTGTTCGGCAAGGCCGGCTGATCGCAGTACGCGGTCGTCACTTCACGTACGGCTCTTCACCCTCCCCTGGAGGGGGAGGGTCGACGCGAATGAAATGAGCGGCGGGGTGGGGTGACGGTCTATCCGCGGGAAACACTGCCCGTGTTGAGAGATCACCCACCCTGTTTCGCATTCCGCTTCGCTCCATGCGAACCGACCCTCCCCCTCCAGGGGAGGGTGAGTTCTGAGCAGCGCGGACTGAGACTTCTCTTCACACCACCCGGGGGCAATGGTGGGTAACGCAACGAGCTTCGTTCTGGTCTTCTTCGGCGGGGGACTCGGCGCATCGCTGCGCCATCTGATCAACCTCACTTGCGCCCGCTGCATCGGCACCGCATTTCCCTGGGGCACCTTCATCATCAACATCACGGGCTCGACCGTGATGGGCCTGATCGCGGGCTATCTCGCCTTCAAGGGCGAGGCCTCGCAGCCGTGGCGGCTGTTCCTGATGACGGGAATCCTCGGCGGCTACACCACCTTCTCCGCCTTCTCGCTCGACACCGCGCTGCTCTACGAGCGCGGCGAGCTCGGTCTTGCGGCCCTCTATGTGCTGGGCTCGGTGATCCTCTCGATCGCGGGCCTGTTCGCCGGGCTCACGATCATCAGGCAACTGGCGTGAGCCGAAGCGGCCTCGGCGGAGCATCTCTCCGTCGTCATTCCGGGGCGACGCGCTAGCGTCGAGCTATGATGCGCAATTGCGCACCGGGGAATGACGAGTATGATGGAGTTTGCCGCTAGCAGTGAGTTGCCCGACATGGCAAGCCCTCCGTGCAAAAATATTTCGCTTTATCCGAAGCGCAACTCAGTGTATAGATATGCCCGTCCCACCCGATGAGAGGGGCGTGCACACGTCACGAACGCGCGGTGGGATGCGGTGGCCGCTGATTGCGCAACTGACGAGAGCGCATGAGGCGGACGGTGAAGTCGTGTGGTCCTGACGCCCCAGTGGCTGGTGTCTCCCGCGAGATGCGAAGCATCTTCGCGAGACGGTGACAAGAAAGCCCGGTCTCGCCGGGGAGCACGTATAAGCCGTAAAACCATCGCGCAGGGAAAGCCGGAGTGCCTCCGCTGGACCTGTATGCTCGTGTGCGCTTCTCTTTCTACCATTGCACACGAGACCGCGGGCGCAGCGTGCACCCGGCTTTCCCTGCGCCCTGTTTCGAGAGGGCGAAACGAAATGCAAAGCTCGGACAATTGATGTCGCGAGAACGCGGGATCGCGCCTCATATCACGCTGTCATCGCCCGGCCTGTGCGCAATTGCGCACATGGACCGGGCGACCCAGTACGCCGCGGCCCATCGGCTTAATAACAACCGTCTCTGGAATACTGGATCGCCCGGACAAGCCCGGCGACGACACCAATTTTGGTTACCGCGATTTTGAGCCATCACGACCAGGTCCGCTGGGCCGCCAATGCCTGTGGCTGCCCATTACGCCGAGCGCGGTGCCGCCGGCGAGGCCGCGCCCATGGAACCACGCAACCCGCTCACCCCGCGGTGTTTCCCGCCCCGGAATCTTCCTTTGGTAACTTCGCCTTAACCATGATTAGCGTCTGGTTAGGGTCGGAATGCCGCGCGAAAAGCCCTCGTTTTGACATGTTGGCAGGGGAAGCAGGGCCCGGCTTTGGACGGGCCCCCCAATGCGACAGATGTAAAAGGCTCTCGCGCAGTTTTTGCCGCGCCCGGCGCGATGCCGTGGAACCGCTACCGATTTGCGGACCGCCGATGGGGACACTTGCGTTGAGAGGAAATTGCCGATGAATCCCGCCGACGTGGCTCAATCTGCTCTGCCCCTGGCATCGAGCGATGTGTCGCTGATCGCCTTGTTTTTGCAGGCCCATTGGGTCGTGAAGGCGGTCATGCTGGGATTGTTGGCCTGCTCGGTCTGGGTCTGGGCGATCGCGATCGACAAGATCCTGCTTTATGCCCGCACCAAGCGCGCCATGGACCGCTTCGAGCAGGCGTTCTGGTCCGGCCAGTCGATCGAGGAGCTCTACCGGACGCTGTCGGCCAAGCCGACCCAGTCGATGGCGGCCTGTTTCGTGGCGGCGATGCGGGAATGGAAACGCTCGTTCGACGGCCAGTCGCGCTCCTTTGCCGGCCTTCAGGCCCGGATCGAGAAGGTCATGAACGTCTCGATCTCCCGCGAGGTGGAGCGGCTGGAGCGGCGGCTGCTGGTGCTGGCGACCGTCGGCTCGGCCGGCCCCTTTGTCGGCCTGTTCGGCACCGTCTGGGGCATCATGTCGAGCTTCCAGTCGATCGCGGCCTCGAAAAACACCTCGCTGGCGGTGGTGGCGCCCGGCATCGCGGAAGCGCTATTTGCCACCGCCATCGGCCTGATCGCCGCAATTCCGGCGACTATTTTCTACAATAAGTTCATTTCCGAGGTGAACCGGCAGGCCCAGCGCCTGGAGGGGTTCGCCGATGAATTCTCCGCCATCCTGTCGCGTCAGATCGACGAACGGGGTTGAGGGACAGAATGATTAGCCTTGTGAGCGCACGATCATGGCGATGAGCGTAGCAGGTCCGTCCGGCCGTGGCGGACGCCGCGGGCGCAAGCCTGTGATGGCCGAGATCAACGTCACGCCGATGGTCGACGTGATGCTGGTGCTGCTGATCATCTTCATGGTGGCGGCGCCGCTGATGACCTCGAGCATCGACATCGACCTGCCGATCGCCAGCGGTGGCAAGTCAATCTCGTCGAACGCGCCGCCCTTGACGCTGTCGGTCAAGCGCACCAGCGGCAGCTGCAATTCAAGCGTCGATCTTTATCTCGGCGATGCGCCGATCGCCGCAGCCGATCTGCTGCCCAAGATCAAGGCAATCCGCGAGACCCGATCGGACGCCGAAAGCGTGGTTTACCTGCGCGGCGACAAGGACGTCTGTTACACTGACATGATGAAATTGCTCGGGGAGATCCGGGCCGCCAACTACAAGGCGAACATCGTCATCATCCCGGAAGGCGGGTCTTAAGGCCATGTGCGGCGAGCGGCACGGGGAAGCCTGATTTGAAGGTCAAGGTCGACAAGACACTGGCGGCGTCGATTGTCCTGCACCTCGTCGTGATCGGGTGGGGCCTCGTGACGTTTTCGACCAGGGCCTTTGTCATGCCGGAAGAGGACACCGTCGCGGTCGACGTGATCGACGCCAATCAGCTCTCCAAAGCCATGTCCGGCCAGAAGGACGGCAAGAAGGACAATCCGAAGCCGCTGGTCGAGAAGGTCGCCGAGGCCAAGCCGGTCGACGATGCGGTCGGCAAGATCGAGGATAAGAAGCCGCCTGTTGTGACCGACACTGCGCCACCGCCGACGCCGAAGGTGGAGGAGAAGCCGGAAGAGAAAAAACCGGATCCGCCGAAGAAGGTCGAGAACAAGCCAAAGGAAGAGCCGAAACCGGTCGAGAACAAGCCCGATCCGGTGAAGCCCGACCCGATCGCCGAAGCGATCAAGAAGGAAGAGAAGAAGCCGCCGCCGAAGCCGGTTCAGCAGGCTGCCAAGCCGCCGCCGGAACAGAAGCCGAAGGAGCGCACCTTCGACCGGAGCAAGATCGCCGAACTGCTCGACAAGCGCGATCCGACGCGCGCGGCGGCGACCGGCGACACGCTGAATTCCAACGCCTCGCTCGGGACGTCGAAGGGCAAAGCCGCCGACAATTCCGCGACCTGGGGCGCGATGTTCAAGCAGCAGGTCGAACGCTGCTGGAAGAAGCCCTATGGCGGCATCGAGGCACAGCAGACAGAGGTGTCGTTTGCGATCAAGCTGAAACGCGACGGCACGCTGGAGGGCATGCCGGTCCCGGAAGGCGCCCCGGGAACGCCCTATCTGCGCGTCTATCAGGAGAGCGCGCTGCGGGCGATCATCGAATGCCAGCCGTACAATCTGCCGGCGGCGTTTTTCGACGAATGGAAGTATTTCGCGCCGGTGTTCACAGAACGAAAGACCTGAGGACAGCGGTGTCGCTTGGCCAATATCAAACAAAGTCTACGGACAATGACCGACAACAATGATTTGCGCGCGATGACATTCCGCCTCGACCGCCGGCAATTGATCTCCGGAGTCGCCGCTCTCGGCGTGCTTGCTGGAAGTCGTAGCGCGTTGGCGCAGAAGAAGGTGGTCGTTCAGGAAGGCGATTTTGCGCCCGTGCCGATCGCGATCCCGAATTTCGCCGCCGGCACGCCCGGCGACACCGAGGTCGGCGTCGGCGTCGCGCAGGTCATCACCAACAATCTGAAGCGCAGCGGATTGTTCGCGCCGATCGATCAGGCCGCCTATCTCGAAAAGCAGGTCAATATCGACGCGGCGCCCAACCTCAACAACTGGAAGAGCATCAGCGCGCAGGCGGTGGTGATGGGACGCATGACGCGGCAGGCCAACGGGCGCGTCAAGGCGGAGTTCCGCCTCTATGACGTCAACACCGGCCAGCAGCTCGCTGGCAATGCTTACGACACCTCCGCCGATTACTGGCGGCGCATCGCGCACATCATCTCCGACCAGATCTATGAACGGATGACCGGCGAGAAGGGTTATTTCGACACCCGCGTCGTCTTCGTCGACGAGAGCGGCGCCGCGGAGCGCCGCGTCAAGCGGCTGGCGCTGATGGACCAGGACGGTGCCAATGTGCGCTATCTGACCCGCGGTGCCGAACTCGTGCTCACCCCTCGGTTCTCGCCGTCGACCCAGGAGATCACCTATATGGAGTTCGGGCAGGGCGACCCGCGCGTCTACCTGCTCAACATCGAGACCGGCCAGCGCGAGGTCGTCGGCAACTTCCCGGGCATGTCGTTCTCGCCGCGGTTCTCGCCGGATGGCCAGCGCGTCATCATGAGCCTTCAGCAGGGCGGCAACTCCAATCTGTTCGTGATGGATTTGCGCTCGAAGTCGCTGACGCGGCTGACCGACACGCCGGCGATCGACACCTCGCCGTCCTACGCGCCCGACGGCTCGCGGCTCTGCTTCGAATCCGATCGCGGCGGCAAGCCGCAGATCTATGTGATGGCGGCAACCGGCGGCGCAGCACAGCGCATCTCGTTCGGCGACGGCACCTACTCGACGCCGGTGTGGTCGCCGCGCGGCGACTACATCGCCTTCACCAAGCAGGGCGGCGGGCAGTTTGCGATCGGCATCATGAAACCCGACGGCTCGGGCGAGCGCATCCTGACCTCGGGCTTCCACAATGAGGGCCCGACCTTTGCTCCGAACGGGCGCGTCGTGATGTTCTTCCGCGATCCCGGCGGTAGCGGCGGACCGTCGCTGTTTACCGTCGACGTCTCCGGCCGCAACGAGTTGAAGGTGCCGACGCCGGGCTTTGCGTCCGATCCCGCCTGGTCGCCGCTGTTGTCGTGACGCGAAGCGGATGAGGCACGAGGGAACCCGGTCGTTAACAGGCAGTTCTTGCCTACCTGATTGATATTTCAGGTAAGTTTCTGTATTGCGCGGTCCGCGACAATGACTCGCTAACGATGTTCCCTCAGAAAGACTTCATCTGCGGCGCGTAGAAGTGCGACGTGACAAGGACGCGCGCCCCCACAATGCAGTTTGCAAGTCAGACGGGAGAACCGGACCAGTCGATGTCGCCGACGATCTCCGCGGCGCTGGTCGATTCCCTGTTCATGAATCCTGCGCCGATGATTTTTGGCGCCTTCGGCCCCGCGATTGCCGGCGCGGTGATCGCGGCCGTCACCGGCGATCTGCTGTGCTGGCTGTGCGTGCCGCTGTTCATCGTGGTGGGGTTGGCGCGCGCGCTGCAGATGTACCGCTACAAGCAGCGCAATTCCCGTCTCACCGTCGAGGAGTCGGTGGCCTGGGAAAGGCGTTATAGGATCGGCTCGATCGCCTATGGCGTTGCGCTCGGCATCTGGGGCGCGACCGTGCTGCTCACGACCAGGGATTCGGCCGCCCACATGCTCTGTGTGACGACGGTGGTCGCCTATACGTCGGCCGGAGTGGGACGTACCTTCGGCCGGCCGCAGATATTTCATCTTCATCTGTTGCTGTCGATCGGTCCCCTGATCGCGGCGCTGACGTATGTTGGCGGTGCCTATTACATCGCGCTCGCGCTGCTCAGCTTTGTTTTCTTCAGCGCCATCCGGCACCTCACCTCGAGCCTCCAGCGCATCTACGTCAACGCCTGGATCGCCAAGGAGCGCGAAGCGGCGCTGGCCGGGCAGTTCGATACTGCCCTGAACAACATGCCGCACGGATTGTGCATGTTCCGCGCCGATGGGCGTCTTGCGGTGATGAACCACCGCTTCATCGAGATGATGCAGCTGTCGGAGGATTTCGTGCAGCGTAGCGCGGGCGCCTCTGACGTCTGCAATGCCTGCGTGCTGTCCGGCTCGATCTCGGCCGCGACCGCCAGGCAGATCCTCTCCGAGATCGAGAGTTCGCAAGCCGGTGACATCGTCACCAGCGATCCCGACGCGAGCAAGAACCGCGCGTTGTCCTGGACCTTCCAGCCGATGAGCGGCGGCGGCACCGTCGTGCTGGTCGAAGACATCACCGAGCGCAAGGATGCCGAGGCCAGGATCAGCCACCTCGCGCGCTATGACGAACTGACCGAACTGCCCAACCGCGTCAATTTCCGCGACGAGATCGGCCGCCTGCTTGCCCGGCATGGCGGCGACCAGCGCTCGGCCCTGCTGTTCGTGGACCTCGACCAGTTCAAGCAGGTCAACGATACGCTCGGCCATCCCTGCGGCGACCAGCTCTTATGCGCGGTCGCCGAGCGGCTGCGCGAGATGCTGCGGCCGGAGGATTTTGTCGCGCGGTTCGGTGGCGACGAGTTCGTCGTGTTCCAGCAGAATATCCATTCGCACGAAGATGCCGCAGGGCTCGCGCGACGCATCGTCGACCGCCTGAGCGAGCGCTACAAGATCGACAACCATCTGGTCGAGATCGGCGCCAGCGTCGGCATCGCCATGGCGGCGCCCGGTGTCAGCGCAGATACACTGCTCAAGAACGCCGACATGGCGCTCTACCGCGCCAAGGCCGACGGCCGCGGCACCTTCTGCTTCTTCCGCGAAGAGATGGCGCAAACCGTCGAGGCCCGTCGTATCCTCGAACTCGACCTGCGTAAGGCGCTGGCCAACGAAGAGTTCGAGCTGTTCTATCAGCCGCTGATCAACCTGAACTCCGGCAAGGTGACCACTTGCGAAGCGCTGCTGCGCTGGAACCATCCGGTGCGCGGCACGGTCTCGCCGGTCGACATCATTCCAGTTGCCGAGGATATGGGCCTGATCGTCGACCTCGGCCGCTGGATCCTGCGCAAGGCCTGCATGGAATGCATGAAGTGGCCGGACGCGGTCAGCGTCGCCGTCAATTTCTCGCCGCAGCAGTTCCATCAGCGCGACGTGCTGAGCGAGGTGCGTTATGCGCTGGAGGTCTCGGGCCTACCGGCGCACCGACTCGAGATCGAGATCACCGAATCCTCGCTGTTGCACAACACCCAGTTGACCCACGACGTGCTGTCGCAGTTGCGGACACTCGGCGTGCGGATCTCGCTCGATGATTTTGGCACCGGCTACTCGTCGCTCAGCTACCTGCACAATTTCCCGCTGCAGAAGGTCAAGATCGATCGCTCCTTCCTCGAAGGCATCGACAGCGACCGTCCGCTGACGCTGCTGCGCGGCGTGGCGCGGCTGTCCGCGGACCTCGGCATGGCGGTCGTGGTCGAGGGGATCGAGACCAACGAACAGCTCGAGCTGATCAGCGCTGACGGCGCAGTGACGGAGGCGCAGGGCTACCTGTTCAGCCGGCCGGTTCCCGCGGTGCGCATCCGCCAGCTGCTCAACGCGTCGCACGGCCGCCGGACCGACGAGCAGCTGCACGTGGTTCCCTCGCGATCGATCGCCTGACCCGGAACCACATCCTCAATTAATGGTTGTAGTAAGTTGTGGCCGCACGGAGCAGAATGCACTCTTGCGGTCACAGGTTAACTGTATTGCGGCGATTGCTTTGACGAAAATTAAGAAGCTGTTAATCTTTTTTGACGCGCGCGTAAGTTGTTGAATGTCAGGAGTACCACATGAGGTCCGCGGCAGAAGTTATCAAGCCCGCGACAGGAAGGCTTGCGGACCCACTGGACCAAGTCGACTATCGCCTTGCCCAAACTCCGGAGCAGAAGGACGAGATTTACCGGCTCCGCTACCGTGCTTATTTGCGTGAGGGCGCGATCCGGCCGTCGGCGGACGAGCGGGTTGTCGATCAATTTGACGACGCACCGAATGCCTGGGTCTTTGGCGTTTACCTGCAGGGCGAGCTCTGCAGCTCGATTCGAATCACTGTCGCGACGCCGGAGTTGCGCACCTCGCCTACGGTCGAAGTGTTCGGCGACGTGCTCCATCCCAAACTCGATCAGGGCCTGGTCTTCATCGATTCAACGCGCTTTGTCGCGGATCCCGAGAAGGCGCGCAGCTTTCCGGAACTGCCCTATGTCACGGTACGCCTTGGCTCGACTGCCGGGGTGCATTTCAATGCCGATTACGGCCTGGCGCCGGTTCGTCCCGAGCACATGGCCTTCTACCGTCGGGTATTCCTGCACGAGACCTGGTCCGAGGCGCGTCTCTATCCTGGGCTGGTGAAGCCGGTTGGGCTGATGGCGGCGCATCTGCCGTCGGTGCGGGAGAGGGTGCTTGCCCGCTATCCGTTCCTGCGCTCGAGCGCGTTCGAGCGGCGCATGTTGTTCGAACGCAGCGAAAGCCGATCCCTGCCCGACGGCCTTGTCAGGCCGTTCGAGCGGGCCTCGATCGTGCCTAATTCCTGAGGGGAAGCCGCCGGCGGGCGCCGATCTCGTTGCGGCCGCCCGGCCTCACGTGAAACGCAACTATCTGTCGCCCAGTGACCGTTCGCGGGCTCGAAATTGCCTGCAAAAGCGATCGGTTCCGGCGAAGCTTGCCTTCTCTTCACCGTCGCGCCACATTTGCCACCCATTAACCATCGGGGGCGCTTTTCGTCATTGCCCGGCATTTGACGGGGTCTGGCAAGGTTCCATCAAGGTTGACGGAACGTTCGCTTAACCATCGCCCTGTAGACCGGATGGACAGTACGAAGAGCGTGAGCGTGGAGGCTCCCGAATGAAATATCAAATGCGTATCCTCCAGGGTATGAAGCTGGCGGCGGTTCTTGCCGTGGCGCTGTCGATGGGTGCGTGCGCCAACAAGAATGGCATGGGCGCCGATGGTGCGATGGCGAGCGCCGCGACCCCGGGCAGCCAGCAGGATTTCGTGGTCAACGTCGGCGACCGCGTGTTCTTCGAGAGCGACCAGACCGATCTCAGCCCGCAGGCGATTGCGACCCTCGACAAGCAGGCGCAGTGGCTGCAGACCTACAACCGCTATGCCTTCACCATCGAAGGTCACGCCGACGAGCGCGGCACCCGCGAATACAACATCGCGCTCGGTGCCCGTCGCGCCCAGTCGGTCCGTGCATACCTCACCTCACGCGGCATCGATGCGAGCCGCATGCGGACCATCTCCTACGGCAAGGAACGCCCGGTCGCGGTCTGCAACGACATCTCCTGCTGGTCGCAGAATCGCCGTGCCGTCACGGTGCTGAACGCGAGTTCCTGAGCGATCATCTCGGCCAATCTCTCAACCGGCGCCTTCGGGCGCCGGTTTTGTTTTGGGGCCTGCGATAGCGGAGCCAGCGTTCCGTCAGCTTGATGAACGGAGCTGTGCGCAACTGCCCGCTTGCTTGTTCCGTTTCTGGCACTAAACCATACCCCTGCAATGCAGCGCCGGGTTCGGAACGCCAGTCACAATTCCGGCGTACTCCGTCCCCCAATGTGACCAGCTTTTCACGTCGATCTCGTCGTCAGGGCAAAATGTCATCCAGGCTTCTTTTCCTTTCTTCCGCCGCGGCGATCGCGGCGATGTTTGCCGTTTCCTCGCCGGCCTTTGCGCAATCAGATGACTCCGATGCCGAGATGCGGATCGAGCGGCTCGAGAACCAGCTGCGGCAGTTGACCGGACAGAATGAGGAGTTGCAGTACCGCAACCGCCAGCTCGAGGACCGGTTGCGCCAGCTCGGCGCCCAGCCTGCGGGTCCGGGCGGGCAGCCTCCCGCGGCCCAGCCGAATGTCGCGGCGGTGCCGCCGGCCCAACAGCCGCAGGCCTATCCGCAGGTCCAGCCGGGCTATGGTCGGCAGCAGGGTGGTTATGACCAGCAGCAGCAGATCGCGGCGCCCGCGCCGATCGTGCAGGAGCCCGCGCCGGCCGTAGTTCCCGGCCGCCGCAGCCGTGGCGATGCGTTCGATCCGAACCAGAACCCGAACGCTCCGGGTGCGCCGCGCGCGCTGGGCGGCGGCCAGCTGCCGGTCTCCAATGACGCCGCGGTCGGTGCTCCCGGCGGCCGCGCACTGGGCGAGCCGCTCGATCTCGGCAATACCAGCCCGCGCGACGCGGGTGGTCCGCCGCAACGCGCCCCCGGCGCCAGCGCCGCCCTGACCACGCTGCCGCCATCGGCCACGCCAAAGGACGAGTTCGACCTCGGCATCGGCTACATCCAGCGCAAGGACTACGCGCTCGCCGAAGAGACGATGAAGAATTTTTCGCAGAAATATCCCGCTGACCCGCTGGTCGCGGATTCGCAATACTGGCTCGGCGAGACCTATTTCCAGCGCCAGCAATATCGCGACGCCGCCGAGACCTTCCTTGGTGTCACGACCAAGTTCGACAAGTCGGCCAAGGCGCCCGACGCGCTACTGCGGCTCGGCCAGTCGCTCGCGGCGCTGAAGGAAAAAGAAGCCGCCTGCGCTGCGTTCGGCGAGGTGTCGCGCAAATATCCGCGCGCATCCGGTGGCGTGAAAGCCGCCGTCGACCGTGAGCAAAAGCGGGTGAAGTGCTAAACCAGCGACGGGGAGGTTGTTTCCGGCCTCTCACGACATGCTGGTCCTGCGATGCCTGACGACCAATCCGCCATCCCGGCAAGAAACGCCAAACGGCTGTTCGCGGGCCTGGCGTCCGCGCCCGCGATCGTGCTCGCGGTGTCGGGCGGTCCCGATTCCGTGGCGCTGATGTGGCTTGCCGCACGCTGGCGCCGCGCCCTCGCACGCGGGCCGCGATTGATCACCGTCACCGTCGATCACGGCCTGCGCAAGGAGGCCGCCCGCGAGGCCCGCGACGTCAAACGGCTGGCGCAAAGTCTGGAGCTGCCGCATCAAACATTGCGCTGGACCGGCGCCAAGCCGAGCACCGGATTGCCGGCGGCCGCCCGCGAGGCGCGCTATCGCTTGCTGGCACAGGCCGCGCGCAAGCACGGTGCCACCCACGTCCTCACCGCGCATACCCGCGACGACCAGGCCGAGACGCTGTTGATGCGGATGCTGCGCGGCAGCGGCATCGCGGGCCTGGCGGCGATGGCGCGCGAGACGGAGCGGGAAGGGGTTCGGCTGGCGCGGCCCTTGCTCGATATCTCCAAGGCACAGTTGATCGCAACGCTGAAGAAGGCTGGCGTCGGTTTTGCCGACGATCCGACCAATCGCGATCCAGCCTTCACGCGTCCGCGGCTGCGGGCGCTGATGCCGGCGCTGGCGGAAGAGGGCGGTGACGCACGGAACCTGGCGCGGCTCGCGGCGCGGCTTGCGCGCGCCAATGCGGCCGTGGAGGTGCTCGCCGACGGCGCCGAGCGCTATCTTGCGTTGAAGGGCGAAGGTGCCGCTCGCGCCGGCTTCGACGCAGTGTTGTTTACGGCGATGCCCGAGGAGATCCGCCTTCGCCTCCTGAAGCGCGCCATTGACCGGACCGGACACGAAGGGCCTGCCGAGCTCGGCAAGGTCGAAACCCTGCTTGCGGCTTTGGATCGCGCCGTGGCGGAGCGCGGGCCAAGGCTGAAACAGACCCTGGCGGGGGCGGTTATCAGCGTTGCCGGCGGCCGTATCCGGGTCGAGCCGGCGCCGCGCCGCCGCACGCGTTCCGGGTGAGTTTGGCCGATTGTTTCAATCGCTGTCATAATCCGGTGGGGAGGCTTAACTAACCCCGGAAAACACCAGATTTGGCGCCATTATTTGACCGGGAATCGCGCTAGGATGCGTTAAATAGTCCTGCGTGGTTCCCTTGGCATCGACCCCTGCGGCACCTAAATTGATATCATCGACGGGATAGATTCCTCGGGGATTCCCACAGAGCCTGCCCAAGGATAAGTAGAGGCCGCGATCCGCGCGACCACGAAGGAAGACAATGAACGCCAATCTGCGGAATTTCGCCCTCTGGGTCATTATCGTTTTGCTGTTGCTGGCGTTGTTCACGCTGTTCCAGAATCCTGGCCAGCGCACCTCCTCGCAGGACATCTCGTTCTCGCAGCTTCTGACCGAAGTCGATCAGGGCCATGTCCGCGACGTCGTGATCCAGGGGCCGGATATCCACGGCACCTTCACCAACGGCTCGAGCTTCCAGACCTATGCGCCGAGCGATCCGACGCTGGTGAAGCGCCTGTATGACGGCAAGGTGCAGATCACCGCGAAGCCGCCGGGCGACAACGTGCCGTGGTTCGTGTCGCTGCTGGTGTCTTGGTTGCCGTTCATCGCGCTGATCGGCGTCTGGATATTCCTGTCGCGGCAGATGCAGGGCGGCGCCGGCAAGGCGATGGGCTTCGGCAAGTCACGCGCCAAGATGCTGACCGAGGCGCATGGCCGCGTTACCTTCGAGGACGTCGCCGGCGTCGACGAGGCCAAGCAGGATCTGCAGGAGATCGTCGAGTTCCTGCGCGACCCCGGCAAATATCAGCGGCTCGGCGGGCGGATTCCGCGCGGCGTGCTGCTGGTCGGCCCTCCCGGCACCGGCAAAACCCTGATCGCGCGTGCGGTCGCGGGCGAAGCCAACGTACCGTTCTTCACCATTTCGGGTTCGGACTTCGTCGAAATGTTCGTCGGCGTCGGTGCTTCCCGCGTCCGTGACATGTTCGAGCAGGCCAAGAAAAATGCGCCGTGCATTATCTTCATCGACGAAATCGACGCGGTCGGCCGCCATCGCGGCGCCGGCCTCGGCGGCGGCAATGACGAGCGCGAACAGACGCTCAACCAGTTGCTGGTCGAGATGGACGGCTTTGAGGCCAATGAAGGCGTGATCCTGATCGCGGCGACCAACCGTCCCGACGTGCTAGATCCCGCGTTGCTGCGTCCCGGCCGCTTCGACCGTCAGGTGGTGGTGCCGAACCCGGACGTCGTCGGCCGCGAGCAGATCCTCAAGGTTCACGTCCGCAAGGTGCCGCTGGCGCCGGATATCAACCTCAAGACCATCGCGCGCGGCACCCCCGGTTTCTCCGGCGCCGATCTGATGAACCTCGTCAACGAGGCGGCGCTGACCGCGGCGCGTCGCAACAAGCGCATGGTGACCCAGTCCGAGTTCGAAGAGGCCAAGGACAAGGTCATGATGGGCGCCGAGCGCAAGTCGCTGGTGATGACGGAAGAAGAGAAGATGCTGACCGCCTATCACGAAGGCGGCCACGCCATCGTCGGCCTCAACGTCGTCGCGACCGATCCGATCCACAAGGCGACCATCATTCCGCGCGGCCGTGCGCTGGGCATGGTGATGCAGCTGCCTGAGCGCGACAAGCTGTCGATGTCGCTGGAGCAGATGACCTCGCGTCTCGCCATCATGATGGGCGGCCGTGTCGCCGAAGAGCTGATCTTCGGCCGCGAAAAGGTCACCTCGGGTGCGTCCTCCGACATCGAGCAGGCAACACGCCTAGCTCGCATGATGGTGACGCGCTGGGGCCTCTCCGAGGCGCTTGGCACCGTCTCCTATGGCGAAAACCAGGACGAGGTGTTCCTCGGGATGTCGGTGTCGCGAACCCAGAACGCGTCGGAGGCGACGGTTCAGAAGATCGACAACGAGATCCGGCGCTTTGTGGAAGAAGGCTACAACGAAGCGACGCGGATCCTCACTGAGAAGCGCGCCGACCTTGAAGCTCTCGCAAAGGGCCTGCTCGAATTCGAGACGCTGTCTGGCGACGAGATTCAGGATCTGCTCAAAGGCAAGAAGCCGAACCGTGAGTCGGTTCTGGAGCCGTCGACGCCGCGCGCGTCCGCTGTACCGCCGGCCGGCAAGCCGCGCCCGCGTCCCGATCCGGACCCCGGCCTGGAGCCGCAGCCGCAGGCTTAAGCGCCCACAGCCATGGCCGGCACTTCCGGCAAATCGATTGTGCAGAAGCTCGGCCTCAAGCCGGGCTTTTGCATTTTTGTGGACGGTTTGTCCGTTGCCTATCGCGACGTCGTCGGTGAACTGCCCGCCGATGTGCGGATGGCAACGACCGCGAACGGGCCGCTCGATGCCGTGCATCTGTTCGCGGTCGAGGCTAAGGGGCTCGCCGTCAAGCTACGCCGCTATCGGCAAGCGATCGCGCCTGAGGGCATGATCTGGGTGTCGTGGCCGAAGAAGAGCTCGGGCGTCACGACCGATCTCACCGATGTAGTGGTGCGTGAGACCGGGCTTGCGGCTGGTCTCGTCGACATCAAGGTCTGCGCCGTTGATGAAGTCTGGTCGGGGCTGAAGTTCGTGATTCCCGTCAAGGAGCGCGACAAGGCATCGAAATAGCCGCCGCTCATCATTGCTTATAAAGCATCATGATTATGATTGGCGTCCATTAGGGCGCCGTGGCATCCTCTGCTCGGCCGGTTAACGGCACGGCCGCGTCCCAAGAAGCGCGGTGAAAGAATCAGGGGAGGGGAAGCCGATGCGTAAGGCATTTGGCGCGCTTGCCGCCGTTTCATTCCTGCTGCTGCCTGCCGCTTCCGTCGCCGCCGAGATGCGCGGCGTCACCGCAACCGAAATCAGGATCGGCCAGACCATGCCCTATAGCGGGCCGGTGTCGGCGTTCGGTGCGCTGGGCAAAGGTGAGGCCGGCTATTTCAAGATGGTCAACGAACGCGGTGGCATCAATGGGCGCAAGGTCAATTTGATCTCGCTCGACGATTCCTACGCGCCGCCGAAGACGGTGGAGCAGACCCGCCGTCTGGTCGAGAGCGACGAGGTCGCGCTGATCTTCTCCTCGATCGGCACCGCGCATAACACCGCGATCGCAAAATACCTGCAGGGCAAGAACATCCCGCAGCTGTTCCTGGCTTCCGGCGCCTCGAAATTCGGCGACATCGCGCAATTTCCGCAGGCCGTGATGGGGGTGCAGGCGCCGTTCCGCTACGAGGCGCGGCTTTATGCACGCTATGCGCTGGCGAAGAATCCGAACGCGACATTCGCCGTGATCTCGCAGAACGATGATTACGGTCGCGATTATCTCGCCGGCTTGAAGGACGTGCTCGGCGAGAAATATGACGCTCTTGTCACCGGTGCGACCTACGAGATATCAGACCCGACGATCGACTCGCAGATCGTCAAGCTGAAGGCGTCGAACGCCGACGTCTTCGTGATCGCGGCGACGCCGAAATTCGCGGCGCAGTCGATCCGGAAAGCCTATGAGATCGGCTGGCGACCGATGATTTTCCTCTCCAATACCGCGGTCTGGATTTCGACCGTGATGCAGCCTGCCGGCGTCGAGGCAGGCACCGGCATTATTTCCACAGCCTATGTGAAGGACCCCGACGATCCCGCCTGGAAGGACGATGCCGGCATGAAGGGTTGGCGCGAATTCATGACCAAATACGTGCCGGACGCAGACCAGCACGACACCAACTACGTCAACGCCTATAACAGCGCGATGGCGCTGGAGGCCGTGCTGAAGGCCTGCGGCAATGATCTGTCGACCGAGAACATCCTGAAGCAGGCCTATTCGATCAAGGACCTGGAATTGCCGATGCTGCTGCCGGGCATCAGGATCAACACCTCGCCGACCGACCATGTGCCGGTCGAGCAGATGCAGTTCATGCGCTTCAACGGCAAGAATTGGGACCGGTTTGGCGACCTGCAGACGGGGAATTGAATCTGTTGCGTCATTGCGAGCCAACGGGTCGCGCGAACGCGCGCCCCGTTGGCTCGCAATGACGAAGTAGTTGCTGGCTTACGCCGTTCTCATCGCCCCGAAATGCCGTTCCAGAATCTGCTCCGGCGTTTCACTCAGCTCGATCGTCTGTCCGTCGCCGCCGACGAGGGCGAGCACGGTGCGCTCGCCGTCGCGCCACATCGAGCCGACCAGCGCGATGTTGATGTGAATGGCCTGCCCCGTTGCAAACCTCGTGCATTCGATCCAGAAGCGCATGACGTCTCTCTCGATATGCGGGGTTGAACGGGGCAGGCGGGAGTTGCGCTACGCCAGCTCGCGGAGTTCGCGGGCGGCGGCGACCATGTTGACGAGGGCGGGCCGGACCTCTTCCCATTTGCGGGTCTTCAGGCCGCAATCCGGATTGATCCAGAGCTGGGCATCGGACAGCCGTTGCCGGGCGAGCTTGAGCAGCTCGGTCATCTCCGTGACCTCGGGCACGCGCGGCGAGTGGATGTCATAGACACCCGGCCCGATCTCGTTCGGATAGCGGTAGTTCCGGAAGGCGTCGAGCAGCTCCATCTTCGAGCGTGACGTCTCGATCGAGATCACATCCGCGTCCATCGCACCGATTGCGTCGATGATGTCGTTGAACTCGGAGTAGCACATGTGGGTGTGGATCTGGGTCTCGTCGCGAACGCCGGACGAGCAGATGCGGAAGCACTCCACGGCCCAGTCGAGATAGGTTGTCCACTCGGAGCGGCGCAGCGGCAGGCCTTCGCGCAGAGCCGCCTCGTCGATCTGGATCATGCCGGCGCTGGCGGTCTCGAGGTCGCCGACCTCATCGCGGATCGCGAATGCGATCTGCCGGCAGGCTTCGCTGCGCGGGATGTCGTCGCGAACGAAGGACCAGTTCAGGATGGTGACCGGTCCGGTCAGCATCGCCTTCATCGGCCGCTTGGTCAGCGACTGCGCGTACAGCCACCATTCGACCGTCATCGGCTTCGGACGTGACACGTCACCGAACAGGATCGGCGGCCTGACATAGCGCGAGCCGTAGGACTGCACCCAGGCGTTCTCGGTGAAGACGAAGCCCGACAGCTGCTCGCCGAAATACTGCACCATGTCGTTACGCTCGAACTCGCCATGGACGAGGACGTCGAGGCCGATGGTTTCCTGCCAGCGCACGGCCAGCGCGGTCTGCTCCTGCAGGAAGGTCTTGTAGTTGGCATCGCTTAGCCCGCCCTTGGCATGGGCCGCGCGCGCCTTTCGGATCTCCGGTGTCTGCGGGAACGAGCCGATCGTCGTGGTCGGGAACGAGGGCAGGTTGAAACGCGCATGCTGCGTGCCGGCACGTTCTCCGAACGCGCTGGCGCGGCGGCGCATCGCTGCATCGACGCTAGCGAGACGCTGCGCGACCTTGGCGTCGTGAATCCGCGGCGAGATTTTGCGTGCGGCTGCGGCCGCATCCGAGGCCTTCAGGGTGGTCTCGACCGGACCGCGGCCGCCGGCAAGCGCGCTACCCAGCGCTGCCAGTTCCTCCATCTTCTGCACGGAGAAGGCGAGCCAGCTCTTCACTTCGGCGTCGAGCTTGGCCTCTAACCCGAGATCGATTGGAACGTGCAGCAGCGAGCAGGAGGGCGCGATCTGCACGCTGTCCTTGCCGAGCTTTGCGATCACAGGCTCGAGCCGGTCGAGGATCTTGCCCAAATCGGCGCGCCAGATGTTGCGGCCGTCGATCACGCCGAGCGATACGACACGATCGGCGGGCAACCGAGCGAGGTCGTCGAGCTGTTCGGGCGCGCGCACGAGGTCGAGATGCAGGCCGGCGACCGGAAGCGCGAAGGCGGTGTCGCGATTCTCACCCAGGCTGCCGAAATAGCTGGCCAGCATGATCTTGACCTGCGGCACCGCCTTGGCGATCTCCGCATAGGCATGGCGCAGCGCGCTACGCGCCGCATCGTCGAGATCGAGCACCAGGCAGGGCTCATCGATCTGCACCCACTCGGCGCCGCTTTTGGCGAGCTCGCGCAGGACCTCGATATAAACCGGCAGCAGCCGGTCCAGCAGCGACAAAGTGTCGGGGCCGGCATCCTTGCTCTTGGCGAGCTTCAGGAACGTGACCGGACCGACCAGCACCGGCCGGGTCTGATAGCCCAGCGCCTTGGCTTCCTGGTATTCCTCGATCGGCTTGCGTGAGGCGAGGCTGAATTGCTGATCCTTCGACAGTTCCGGCACCATGTAGTGGTAGTTGGTGTCGAACCACTTGGTCATTTCCTGCGCCGGAACGCCGTGACCGTGGCCGTGATGGGCATGGCTGCAGGCAGGGTCATGTGCGTGGCCTTCCGCGCCGCGCGCCATCGCGAAATAAGTCGCGAGCGGCACCGCGCCGCCGGTCCAGCCGTAGACTTCGGGAATCGCGCCGACCATGACCGAGGTGTCGAGCACCTGATCGTAGAACGAGAAATCGTTCGACGGAATCACCGACACGCCGAGCTTCTTCTGCCGCGCCCAGTTGGCGGCGCGCAGCCCGATACCGGTCTCGATCAGAGCCGGTTGGTTTGATGTGCCGGACCAGAAGCTTTCCAGCGCGACCTTGAGTTCGCGGCGCGGGCCGATTCGCGGCGTTCCGAGCGTGGCAACGGCAAGTGAAGAGATTGTAGAAGACATTGGCTTAACCCCAAAAGTTGGGGGCAAAGGCCGTAGTGACACGTCTGGACTCCGCAAACACGGAGTGCGCGTGCGGGGTCGCAACCGCACCACCGGGACACCCCGCCCGTGGACGTGTATGTTGTCGAGGCAGGTCTCCTGGCTCACGGGTCTCAGCTACCGTTCCGGCCTTCCCAAAGCTTTCGCTTCAGTGGCTGAAGTTGAACGGTGGCTCACCGCTTACAGTTGCGGGGGCAGCGCCGGCGTTACACCGGCTTCCCTCTTAGCTTCGAAAGAAAGTGCCTCTCGAAGAACCACGACGCGCCCACTTATCGACAACATGATGGGCGCGTCAACACACGCGGGCTTGACCCGACTTACCCACCGATTCCCACAGGGCTGCCGATCAGATTTCAAAAATTTTTCACTGAAGCGGTTCGGGCCGTTGACACCCGTCCTCAAATCACACCAGATATAGGCGTCACGGTCCGCCATATCCCTAGATTTGGTGGCTAAGAGGGAAGTCGGTGAACTACGGGTAGACCCGTAAAAATCCGGCGCTGCCCCCGCAACTGTAAGCAGTGAGTTGTTCCCGCCCTGTTAAGTCACTGATGCGACACCGCATTGGGAAGACGAGGGAGCAACAGCGACCTGCAAGCCAGGAGACCTGCCGGGACACCGAATCTACGTCCACGGGCGGGGTGTCCCGGCGGTCGCTTGCATTGCCATGCCGGCGCGTTGCCGCCGGTTGATGCGGCGTCCCCTCGACATCCAGCCCCAACAAAACATGCATGGGGTCTGCACGATGTCACTCTCTCTCGATCGCGAAGTTAAGCCAGCGCCGCTCATCCTCCTGCGTCCGGAATCGCTTGCCGCGCCGGACGCCGAGCTTCCGATGCAGGTGATTCGCCGCAACGGTACGGTGTCGAGATTCGACGCCAGCAAGATTTCGGTGGCGATGACCAAGGCGTTCCTGGCGGTCGAGGGGCATACCGCAGCAGCATCACGCCGCGTCCACGAGATCGTCGAGCAGCTCACCGCCGAGGTCGTCGGCGCGCTGGCGCGCCGGATAAGCGAGGGCCGTACCTTCCATATTGAGGATGTGCAGGACCAGGTCGAGCTGGCGCTGATGCGCAGCGAGCACCACAAGGTCGCGCGCGCCTATGTGCTGTACCGCGATGAACGCACCCGGCAGCGCGCCGAGCAGGACGCGGCGAAGGTTGCGAAGCCCGTAGCCGGGCCGACGATCCATGTCACACGGCTTGATGGCACCAAAGTGCCGCTCGACCAGGCGCGGCTTGCGCTGATCGTCAACGAGGCCTGCGCCGGGCTCGACGGCGTCGACGCCGCGCCCGTTATCGCCGAGACCCAGCGCAACGTCTATGACGGCATCAGCCAGGACGAACTGGCGCAGGCCTCCGTGATGGCCGCGCGCACGCTGGTCGAGCAGGAGCCGAACTATGCTTATGTCAGCGCCCGCCTGTTGCTCGACAAGCTCCGCACCGAGGTGCTGTCCTACGTCCACGACGTACCGACCAACGCGTCGCAGGCCGACATGGCCGTGCGCTATGCCGAGTATTTCCCGGCCTATATCAAGACCGGCATCAAGGCCGAGCTGCTTGACGCCGACCTCGGCCGCTTCGACCTGGCGCGGCTCGCCGCGGCGCTGAAGCCCGAGCGCGATCTGTCGTTCCAGTTCCTCGGGCTGCAGACGCTGTACGATCGTTATTTCCTGCACGTCCGTAACAACCGCATCGAGTTGCCGCAGGCCTTCTTCATGCGCGTCGCCATGGGACTTGCCTCGCGCGAGATCGACCGCGAGGCCCGCGCGATCGAGTTCTACGATCTGCTGTCGTCGTTCGACTTCATGGCCTCGACGCCGACATTGTTCAATTCCGGCACGCTGCGGCCGCAGCTGTCGTCGTGCTTCCTCACCACCGTGGCCGATGACCTCGACGGCATCTTCAAGTCGGTCAAGGACAACGCGCTGCTGGCGAAATATTCCGGCGGGCTCGGCAACGACTGGACGCGCGTCCGCGGGCTCGGCGCGCACATCAAGGGCACCAATGGCGAAAGCCAGGGCGTAGTGCCGTTCCTGAAAGTCGCCAACGATACCGCGATCGCCGTCAACCAGGGCGGCAAGCGCAAGGGCGCAGTCTGCGCCTATCTCGAGACCTGGCACGTCGACATCGAGGAATTCCTCGATTTGCGCAAGAACACCGGCGACGACCGCCGCCGCACCCACGACATGAACACGGCGAACTGGGTGCCTGACCTGTTCATGCAGCGCATCGAAACCGACGGCGAATGGACGCTGTTCTCGCCGGACGAGACGCCCGACCTCCACGACCTCTACGGCAAGCCGTTTGCCGAGCGCTATGCGCACTATGAAGCCAAGGCTGCGCGCGGCGAGATGCGGGTGTTCAAGCAGGTCCGCGCCGTCGACCTCTGGCGCAAGATGCTGACCATGCTGTTCGAAACCGGTCATCCCTGGATCACCTTCAAGGATCCCTGCAATCTGCGCTCGCCGCAGCGCCATGCTGGCGTGATCCACTCCTCGAACCTGTGCACCGAGATCACGCTCAACACGTCCGACGACGAGACTGCGGTCTGCAATCTCGGCTCGATCAATCTGCTCAATCACATTCAGGACGGCCGGCTCAACGAGATCAGGCTGAAGAAGACCGTCACGACGGCGATGCGGATGCTCGATAACGTCATCGACATCAACTTCTACACCATCCCGGAAGCGCGCCGTTCCAACCTGCGGCACCGCCCGGTCGGTCTCGGCCTGATGGGCTTCCAGGACGCGTTGCAGGCGTTGCGGATCGCGGTGGCGTCGGATGCCGCTGTGACCTTCGCCGACACCAGCATGGAGGCGATCTCCTACTACGCGATTTCGGCCTCGGTCGATCTCGCCGCCGAACGCGGGCGCTATCCCTCGTTCGACGGCTCGCTGTGGAGCCAGGGCATCCTGCCGATCGATTCGATCGAGTTTGTCGCCGACGCCCGTGGCGGCCTCGATATGGACCGCTCCAGCACCCGCGACTGGGCAGCCTTGCGCGGGCGCGTCACCTCGGTCGGCATGCGCAATTCGAACGTGATGGCGATCGCGCCGACGGCGACGATCTCCAACATCTGCGGCGTCGCGCAGTCGATCGAGCCCGCCTACCAGAACCTCTACGTCAAATCCAACATGTCGGGCGACTTCACGGTCGTGAACGAGTTCCTGGTGCGCGATCTCAAGGCGCGCGGGCTGTGGGATGAGGTGATGGTCAACGACCTCAAATATTTCGACGGCAGCGTCGGCACCATCGACCGCATCCCGGACGACCTCAAGGCCCTCTACGCGACCGCCTTCGAGATCGACTCCAGCTGGCTGGTCGAGGCGGCCTCACGCCGGCAGAAGTGGATTGACCAGGCGCAGTCGCTCAACCTCTACATCGCCAATCCGTCCGGCAAGAAGCTCGATTCGCTCTATCGCCTGGCGTGGTCGCGCGGTCTGAAGACAACCTACTATCTGCGCTCGCGCAGCGCGACGCATGTCGAGAAGTCGACGCTGAAGGGCACCGACGGCAAGCTCAATGCGGTCTCGTCGGTGACGCTGATGTCGCCGGCGCCGGACTTGTCGGGAGCGATCGCCTGCTCGATCGACAATCCCGAATGCGAAGCCTGCCAGTAAGCGAAAAATAAGGACAAGATGATGCTCGACTGGTCAGAAACCCAGACCACCCTGCGGCAAGCGCCGCAGGCACTGCAAGCGCCGCAGGCTTTTGTCGCGCCGCCGGCTTTTGCGGCTGCGCCTGCCGCTCCTGCTGACGCGACTGGCCTCGGCGCGATCGATCGCCGCGGCGGCCGCGTCTCGGTCGACGAGAAGCGGATGATCAATTGCCGCGCCGACGTCAATCAGCTGCTCCCGCTGAAGTACAAATGGGCGTGGGAGAAATACCTCGCCGGCTGCAACAATCACTGGATGCCGACCGAGGTCTCGATGCAGGCCGACATCGCGCTGTGGAAATCACGCGACGGCCTCACCGAGGACGAACGCCGTGCCATCAAGCGCAATCTCGGCTTCTTCGCGGCTTCCGAAAGCCTGGTTGCCAACAACATCGTGCTGGCGATCTACCGTCACCTCACCAATCCGGAGTGCCGGCAATATCTGCTGCGCCAGTCCTTCGAGGAGGCGGTGCACACCCACACCTTCCAGTACATCGTCGAAAGCCTCGGCCTCGACGAGGGCGAGCTGTTCAACATGTACCGCGAGGTACCTGCGATCACCGACAAGGCGGCGTGGGCGATCAGGCATACCCAGCATCTCGACGATCCCGATTTCAAGACCGGCACACCCGCTTCCGATCAGGCGTTCCTGCGCGACCTCGTCGCCTTCTACGTGATCTTCGAAGGCATGTGGTTCTACACCGGCTTCGCGCAGATCCTCTCGCTCGGCCGTCGCAACAAGATGGTCGGGATCGCCGAGCAGTATCAATACATCCTGCGCGACGAGAGCATTCACCTGAATTTCGGCATCGACGTGATCAACCAGATCAAGATCGAGAATCCGCATCTGTGGACGTCGGCATTCCAGGACGAAGTCGGCGGCATGATCCGCGAGGCCGCGGAGCTCGAGGCATCTTATGGCCGCGATACCATGCCGCGCGGCTTCCTCGGGTTGAACGCCGCATTGTGCGAGCAATACATGCACTTCATCGCTAACAGGCGCTGTGCACAAATCGGTCTGGCGCCGGTATTCGCGGAGGCGGAGAATCCGTTTCCCTGGATGTCGGAAGCGATGGATCTGAAGAAGGAGAAGAACTTCTTCGAGACGCGCGTGATCGAATACCAGAACGGCGGCGCGTTGAACTGGGAGTGAAACGCTCGCGCGCCGTCTGAAGACGGCGCGCCTTCCGCGATCAGTTCGAGCTCTCCGCGGCGGGAAGGGCGCTCGTTTTGGTCTCATCCGATCGGACGTGGATGACGGCGAAGTCGTCCTTGTACAGCCGCTTCCAGCCCTTGACGTGATCCAGCGCATAACCCGCTGGTGACGTCGGGTTCAGCAGCGTCGCATCGATCTGATATTTGTCGAGCAGGCCCAGCAACTGGCCGACGTTGCGGGCTTCGGTCGCGTCGAAATAAGCGAGCACGAACTGCTCGCCGTACAATTCGGCGCGACCGTCGATGAATACCTTCATGTCGCGGCTGACCATATAGCCGCCGAACGGCGCGGTGCTGAAGATGCGTTGCGCGTGCCGCTTCTGGAGCAGATCGACCGCCGCAACGGGAGTTACGCTCGGAAGGAACATAAAGGGATGCTGCGCGACGAAGATTTTCGTCGACGTCCATCCGCCCGCAATGATCGCCACTGTTGCAAGGATGGTGATAAGCGGGGCCGACCGGGCCTCCTCGATCGCGGATCCGCCCGCCTCGGCGGTTCCCCATTGTTCGGCGATCGGCTTGGCCAGAACGAGCGGGGCCAGGAACGCGAACACCTCGATGTTGCGGACATGTGAGATGGCCATCCAGATCAGTCCGACCAGCAGCAGGATCCGCGGCACCGAGAGCGTCAGCTTGCGATAGAAGGCGACGCCGATCAGCGTGAGCAGTGTGGCTTCAAAAAAGGTGAACTTGCTGAAGTCGACCGGCATCCATTCCCAGATCAGCGACAGCAGCTTGCCGAGGCTGAGAATCTTCAGCGCACCCATCGGCGTATTCCAGCCATACGGCGTCAGGCAGCTCGCAACCAGCGCGGCCAGGCCGAACAGCCCCCAGCGCACGGCAAGCTGAAGCCTGCGGCTTGGCTCGGCGCTCCAGAGCGCCTCCAGGCCGATCGGGCCGATCAACGCCAGGCCGAACACGAAGCCGCCGTGCAGATTGGCCCATATCGCCATCAGCGGCAGCAGCCACCACGATGGATGGGTGCGACGATCCGCGGCCACCATCAGCCCGCCGATGAAGGCCAGCAGGAACGGCAGCGCCAGCACGTGAGGCCGCGCGAAGAAGTGAGACGCCGATTCCAGCAGCGCCAGAGCCGCGATCAGGATCGCGCGGGCCGGGTCGAAATATGGGCTCAGCAGATAGAGGAAGATCGTGATGGTTGCTCCGACCGCGATCGAAGACAGGATCACCGGGCCGGCCCAATCGCCCGGCCCGTAGCTGATCGCATAGAGCACCTGCGACAGCCATGAGCTCGAGATCCAAGGCTCGCCAAAGCGAGTGAACGAGAACACGTCCGTGTAAGGCATGGCCCCGTTGTCGAGGATCCACTGCCCGATCCGGATCTGCCACATCGAGTCGGAGTCGCGCAGCAGGATCTCGCCTGCGGACAGGAAGAACAGATAGACGCCGGCGCCGGCGCAGAGCGGTACCAGCCCTCGAGCCATGCTTCGGTTCGTCACGCTGCTGGTGATGGAGATCGACATGGACCTTTTCTTGGTTTGACCGCGGACAAATTCGGGTGCGACGCCGCCGTACAGGACCATGATTTCCTATAAATTCGGGTAAACTTCGCATGCCACGTGCCGCGGCTGCGACCGTGTCCGCGGATGTGCCAATCCGATGTGCCGGGCCATGTGGGACGCAAGTGATCGAAGGATCAGCCGATCGGCCGGGAATTGCGTGGCCGTGCCGGAACAATTATCTCGATATCGAGCAATCGTCTTAGATCGTGATTTACCATGGCGCGATCGATTGCCTGGAAGGTGTGATCCTGCAGCGGCCCTGTTGATTGCGAGCGCCACATAGGTGAGCGGTCCCATGATCGTCATGATCAACAGCAGCTGGGCGAGCGCCGAGGCCAAATAGCAATCTCGGGTCGGCAGCCGATCCGAGCGCCCAGAAATACAGATAGACCATCAGCGCGAATTCGCCGGCCATTCCGCTCATCACGCCGAAGGCGACGGGCTCGAGCGAGAAATCTACGAACAGGACCGCGAGCAGCAGCACGCCGCTTATCGCGGCAATGAGAATCCAAGCTGTCGCAAAATCCTTACAATTCCACCTTGTGTTTCGGTCTGAATAGTTGTTCACTTCTTGCAGCGACTGCGGGATCTGTCGCTCAAAACATTGAAGATTCGTGCGTTCTGCCGGTGGGCGCCGGCCGAGCGCGCGGTGGGGGACGGCAACGCCATGGTCTATCGGCGAACTCATCAAGTCGTGAAACGACTGGCTGCCCGGCGCAGCGCAATTCTGTCCGCGGCGCGGGACGCGGCGGCCGATGGTGGCATGGCGGCGGTCCAGATCGCGCCGGTCGCGGTTCGGGCCAATGTCGCGGCCGGGACCGTCTATCGCTATTTCCCGTCCAAGGCCGAACTGATCTC
This sequence comes from Bradyrhizobium sp. LTSPM299, assembly GCF_000938235.1. NCBI lineage: Bacteria > Pseudomonadati > Pseudomonadota > Alphaproteobacteria > Hyphomicrobiales > Nitrobacteraceae > Bradyrhizobium > Bradyrhizobium sp. LTSPM299. Next base: position 155,118 of record NZ_JYMU01000050.1, on the reverse strand, counting down.
GGAGCTGATCGCGGACGTCTCGCGCGATGAACTCGCAGCGATCCGCCGTGCCGCGGATGGGGCGCCCGGGCCGTCATCGGCATTGGCTGCCTCCGTGACGACCATCGCAGTCCATGTGTTGTCGCAACGCAAGCTCGCCTGGGGCATCCTGGCTGAGCCGGTCGATGTTGACGTTAACGCCTCACGTCTCGCCAGCCGTCGCGATATTTCCGGCGAGCTCGCCGCGCGGATCGACGCCGCGGTGCGTGCCGGCCATTTGCCGGCCCAGGATACGGCGCTGGCGGCGACGGCATTGCTCGGCGCGCTGCACGAGGCGCTGGTCGGCCCGCTGGCGCCAGCCAATCTCGACGACCCCGTGAAGCAGCGCGATGCGGTGCAGACCGTGACGCTGCTCGCGCTGCGCGCCGTCGGCGTGATGGATGCGCGCGCGCGTGGCCTCGTCGTGCAGGCAACGACCCCCGCGAAGGCGCTGGTCGGGGCTTAAGAACGCGGCGAACATATTCTGTCGCATTGGCGTTGTAGCTTTTGGGCTGGGTTCATCCAACCTCACGGAGCAACGCATGACGACGACCCATGGCTCAGCCAAATGGCAGGGCGGCATCAAGGACGGCAAAGGCGCGATCTCGACCAAAAGCGGTGCGCTGACCGATTATCCCTACGGCTTCGCCAGCCGCTTCGAAGGCAAGCCGGGCTCGAACCCCGAAGAACTGATCGGCGCGGCCCATGCCGCCTGCTTCACGATGGCCCTGTCGCTGATCCTGGGTGAAGCCAAGCTCACGGCCGAACACATGGAAACCAAGGCTGACGTGACACTTGAGAAGGTCGGCGACGGCTTTGCCATCACCTCGGTGCATCTGGCGCTGACGGCCAAGATTCCCGGCGCTGACGCCGCGGCATTTCAGGAATTGGCGGCTAAGGCCAAGGCCGGGTGTCCGGTGTCGAAACTGCTCAACACCAATATCACGCTCGACGCAACGTTGCAGAGTTAATCGCTCGAGAAACGCTACCGTTCCGGGTCACGCGCACGCGCGTGCCCGGAACGCCGTCATATCTCCGCGTCGCCGTTCGGTCCTACCGAGGCGATGCGCAGCATGTTGGTGGTGCCGGGCGCGCGCAGCGGCACGCCGGCGACGATGATGACGCGCTGGCCGGCCTTCGAGAAACCGTCCCTGAACGCGATCGAGCCGGCGCGGTTGACCATGTCGTCGAGATCGTGAGCGTCCTCGGCGACCACGCAATGCACGCCCCACACGACAGAAAGCTTTCGGCCGGTCTCGATATTTGGCGTGATCGCAACCACGGGTACCTTGGGCCGCTCACGCGCCACACGGATCGCGGTCGAACCCGAGGATGTCCAGCAGATGATCGCGGAGAGATCGAGCGTCTCGGCAATCTGCCGCGCCGCGTCGGCAATGGCGTCGCCGGCCGTCGGTTCAGGATCGACGCGCTGCGCGTTGATCACGCCGCGATAGTTCGGGTCGCGCTCCACTTCCTCGCCGATGCGATTCATGGTCGAAACCGCTTCCACCGGGAATTTGCCGGCGGCCGATTCTGCCGAGAGCATGATGGCGTCGGCACCTTCGTAAACGGCGGTGGCGACGTCGGAGACCTCGGCGCGCGTCGGCACCGGTGCCTGGATCATCGATTCCAGCATTTGCGTTGCGATCACGACCGGCTTGCCGGCGCGGCGTGCCATCCGGGTCATCTGTTTTTGCAGGCTCGGCACGCGCTCCAGCGGCAACTCGACGCCGAGATCGCCGCGCGCCACCATCAGCGCGTCCGAGGCCTCGATGATTTCCGGGAGGCGGTCGATCGCCTGGGGCTTCTCGATCTTGGCCATCACGGCGGCGCGGCCGCGGATGATCTTCTTGGCTTCGAGCACATCTTCGGCCCGCTGCACGAAGGACAGCGCGACCCAGTCGATGCCGGTCGGTAGCGCGGCCTCCAGATCGGCGCGGTCCTTCGGCGTCATCGCCGAGACCGGCAGATCGGTGTCGGGCAGGCTGACGCCCTTGCGATCCGACATCCTGCCGCCGATCACCACGCGCGTCACCGCACGTTCGGGCGAAGTTTCTTCCGCAATCAGCCGCACCTTGCCGTCGTCGAGCAGCAGCGCGTGGCCGGGCCGGAGCGCGGCGAGGATCTCCGGATGCGGAAGCTGGACGCGGCTGTTGTCGCCCGGCGTCTTGTCGGAATCGAGGATGAAGGTCTGGCCGTTGTTGAGCTGGGTCGAACCTCCGGCGAATGCGCCGACGCGCAGCTTTGGTCCCTGCAGGTCGACCAGGATGCCGATCGGCCGGCCATAGCTCGATTCGACATTGCGGATGGTGTTGACCAATTCCCGCATCTTGTCGTGCGAGGTGTGACTCATGTTGATGCGGAACAGGTCGGCGCCGGCCTCGAACAGCTTGCGGATCATCGTGCTGTCCGACGAGGCAGGGCCAAGCGTTGCAAGGATCTTGATGCGGCGGAGGCGTCTCATTGTTTGTTTCCGGGCGTTGCGGCTGGTGGTAGGCCCGACGCGCCCGGAGGCGTTGCGCCCGGTGGATTGGGCAGGCCCGGCATCGTTCCGGGGCCGCCTGGGCCCACTCCGCCCGGCATTCCCGGCAGTTTCTGCGGCTGTTGTTCGTTGGCTTCGGTCAGTTGGACGGTCCATGCTCGCTGCTCGCCGGTGTCGACCTCGAAGTAGCCGGTGCGGTCAAAGCCCCGCGCGAGGCAATTCTCGGTGCCCTTGATGGTGAATTCCTTGTCGCGCGAGCACATGAACGCCTGGCCGGACCATTCGCCGCCGCGGTCATAGTCCAGTGCGTAGATATAGTAAAACCGCGCGACCAGATTGCCGCGCAGCAGCGTTTCGCAGGCGCGCGAAGACACGTTCCACCACCCTTCGGTGGTCCAGCCCTCGGCATCCTTGTAGCCGAGCGCGATCCCGACCCGGCTCGAGGTGTTGTTGCACAGTCGGAAATCGGCCGCCGCTGGGCTCGCACACAGGCATGCTGCGACGAGCGCCAGCATCGGCACCATGCCGGCGATGGTCAGGCGGGGCGCGCGGCGAGCTGAGGGGGGAGAATCTGATGCAGTCATGCGGCGAAGCTATATCAAACCATTGAGGATTTCGCGTGCCCGGTGGGAACTGTCGACGGGAGGAGAGCGCATTTCCCACGTGATGGGATGCTGGCGCAAGCGCCCGATTGGGCCCCGTTTTGCGCGCCGATGTGGCAAAATCTGTGACAATTCCCACCTGATATCAATATGGTGCTGATCACACACCGGGATGACGGCAATGAGCATTGACGACAAAACCAGAACAGAACTCGAAGCAGCAGTTTTCCAGCGTCTGGTCAACCATCTGCGCAACCGGACCGACGTCCAGAATATCGATCTGATGAACCTGGCGGGCTTCTGCCGCAACTGCCTGTCGAACTGGATGAAGGAAGAGGCCGACGCCAAGGGCATCGCCGTCAGCAAGGACGAGAGTCGCGAGGCGGTTTACGGCATGCCCTATGAGGAGTGGAAGGCAAAATATCAGGGCAGCGCGACCGCGGAGCAACTCGCTGCGATGAAGAAGACCCACAGCGGGCATTAGGCGCAACGACGTCATTCCGGGGCGATGCGAGGCATCGAACCCGGAATCTCGAGATTCCGGGTCTGGTGCTAACGCACCATCCCGGAATGACGATGATCTAATGAACGCCACCTGCATCTCCTGTGGGCGCGCTGTGGATGAGCGCGATGTTTCCTTGACGGGAGGCGCCCCAAAATCGAGGGTCAGCCGCGACAAGCGCTGCGCGTGATGCGTATTCGCACGACATTTCAATGCCAGTTCAGGAGTACGCGATGGCCACGTCTGCCGCCGTCCAGGAAGAGCCCGCAACGCGATTTGCCAAGGACCAGCTCAAATCCATCGTCGAGCGTATCGAGCGACTGGAAGAAGAGAAGAAGACGATCTCTGACGACATCCGCGACGTCTATGCGGAGGCCAAGGGCAACGGCTACGACGTCAAGGCGCTGCGCACCATCGTGCGCCTGCGCAAGCAGGATGCCAACGAGCGCCAGGAACAGGAAACCATCCTGGAAACCTACATGCAGGCGCTCGGAATGCTGTAAGCGGGCGGCAGCGTTCGTCGTCCGGTTAACGTCTACGGTCGCGCCGATGCGCGCCCGTTGACGCCTCAGCCAAACCCAGCTCATCAAATCATATTGATCGTTGGCCTGATCGCGCGCGGTCGTGGTCGATGGCGCGGGCACCCGCGTGCGCCATCGAAGCGCCGAAGATAGAGACGGCTTGCAGCGGGCTCAGCGGAGCGAGGCGGTGCGCATCACGAACGGCTGGGTGGCCAGGACGGCGGTAGCAGAGCCCGAGAAGCGGTCGCAGGTCATGCCCATCATCGGATCGTCCGAGAAGTTCATTGCGACGGCGGCCTGCGGCTTGATGAAGTGTGCACGCATCATGTTCATGTCGGTGTCGCCCAGCACCGTGGTCAGCATGCCGTTGCTGGCGCTCGGCGCCAGCATCATCACGCGCATCCAGATGTCGTCGACCTTGGCGGCCGAAATCCGCGCGGACGTGGTGATGACGCCTTGACCCTGCGCGCCCTTCGGAACGACCGTGTTGATCTCCGTGGGGGCTGCGGTGCTGCGGGTTGGACGCACGCTGCGCGGCAGGGGCGCGGATGCTGCGACGATATTGGCGTGATCAACCGGCGAGGACGCGGCCGGCGCGTAGGCGAGGGCCTTGTTGAACTTGTCCGTCGCGCTCCCCGTCGTCTGCGGATCGGCGGCGCCGACGGCTTCACGCGCTTTCAGCGCCGCGATCTGTGCCGGCGATGCCTGCTTCGGAGCGGCTGGCTCGTCACCCCAGAAGCCGCGGGCGTTGATGATGTCGGCGGGCGATTGCGGCTTCGAATCAGTGTTGTCGGCTGCCTGGACCGGCGGCTTGGCCTTCGGCGCCGGGACGAGTTGCGCGTCGGCAGAGGCGAGCTGGATGGCTGCAACGATCTGCGGCTTGGCGCGCGGCACCGGGACTGGATCGGCGGATTTGGCGGGCGCTGCGGCCGCGATCACCGTGTTGGCCGGAGCCTTGTCGTTCACAGGAGCTGCGGCTTCGTCGTCATCGTCACTCGACTTGCCGCCGCCGAACAGCTTGGCGAGCATGCTCGGCTTGGCGACGGTTGTGGCGTCGTCGCCGCGCCGTTCGATATCGGCCCTGGCGAGTTCATATCCCTTCAGCGGCGTGCCATCGGTCGGGACGTGGACGGTGCGGCCATCGGGGAACACCCGGACCAACTGGTCACGCGTCATGCGCGGCCAGTGGCGGATGCTGCCGGTGTCGAGATGGACGAAGGGCGAGCCCGAGGTCGGATAGAAGCCGACGCCGCCGCGCTGCAGGCGCAGGCCAGCGTAGCGAACCTGCTCCAACTGCACGCCGGGGATATAGAAGTCCATCGCATGCCCCAGCATGTGCTGGCTGTGGCGCGCAACGCCTGACGAGCGGCGGCGGAGCATGGCATTGGTGGAGGGGGAACGGTACGAGGAGATGATCTGGATCGGCTGTTTGCCGTCGACGTCGCGATAGACTTCCCAGAGGATGTCGAAGAGGTGACGGTCCATCACCGTCTCATCCTGGTTGCGCCAGTCGCGCAAATAGTGATTGAGCTGCTTCAGCGCGGCTTCGTCATAGCGGCCGTCGCGCTTGAAGGTGACGGTCAGGTCTTCGTTGGAATGGGTGTGGTGGAAGGAGAGGGTGCGCGTCTCGTTCAGCGCAGCCGCATCGTGAACCGATCCGGCTCCGGCAAGCAGCAACAGCGAGGCGAGACCGACTTGGTACCCGGCCTTCGTCAGCGACAGCGGATTGAAGCGGCGTGCGAAAACAGCCAGCACTATGAGCCCACCCAGTCGACGAGCGTTCGATCGGCACCTTCGCAGACCCCCTGCGGAAGATGGTGAACGCTTTCTTAAAGCGGGATGGTTAACCGAGATTTACCGACCCGCCCCCCAAGTAAGCCGTAACTAACCGGTGGAGTGTGGCAAAAACGTGCTCAGTGCCGAGATCGCGATGGATAATGGTTAACGTAAACGATCTCGCCAGAGGGGTGGAACCGTTGATTTCACTTCAAAATTTAACCGAATCGGCGGTCGGGCAATCTTAACGGGTAATCACCCGCCGCGGCTGCTGGGCCTGACCTCGGCGGCCGGGTTGCGGAGCCGGCTGCGCCGACCCGCCGCCAAACAGTCGCTCGAAGAACGACGGTCCGGAGCTGCCGCCGCTGTTGTCGCTGGCGAAGTTCACGCCGGCCGGCAGGCTGCTGCTCGGCGGGCGCGAATAACTCGGCTGCGCGTGCGCCACCACCATTTCGAGATCCTTGCCGCGGTTGTTCTTGAGCAGCGACAGCATCGTGGCGTCGCGGCCATAGACGTCCTTGCGGAGCTGCAGCTTGCCGGCGTCGTCCACGAACGCGGTCTGGTAGGTGATGTTCACCGGGACCGGCGTCGGGAATTTCAGGTCGATCTCGCTCGAGCCGTACATGCTGCGGATCTTCTCCGGCGTGTAGTGATCGTTCGGCAACGTGATGTTGAGCAGCACGGAGGCGTACTGGTCCGGGTTCTGCACGCGCATGCAGCCATGGCTGAAAGCACGCTCGTCCTTGGCGAACAGGTACTTGTCCGGTGTGTCGTGCTGATAAACCAGGAACTTGTTCGGGAAGTTGAAGCGGATGCGGCCGAGCGCGTTGGCCTCACCTGGCGGCTGCGAGATGTGGATCGAGCCGTCGTGGTTTCGCTCCAGCTTGAGGCCCATTCGCTGCAGCACCGTCGGATCCTGCTGCAGGGCCGGCAGGTACTCGTTGTAGATGATCGAGGGCGGCACGTTCCAGGTCGGGTTGACCGTGATGTACTTCATCGTCTCGGTCAGAAGCGGCGTGGCATGCTGGCCGGGCTTGCCGGTCACCACGCGCGTGGTCCAGACCTGCGCACCGTTCTGCATCACCTTCAGCGTGTAGTCAGGGATGTTGAGGATCACATAGGCGTTGCCCATATTGCCCGCGCCCAGCTGGCGCGGCAGCCAGCGCCAGCGCTCCATGTTGACGAGGACGGTGTCGATCTGCTTGTCGCGCTTCGGGCTGTTGATCGCCTTGACTGTGCGGTCGTCGAGGACACCGGACGGCTTGAGTTCGACGCTGTTCTGGAATTTCGAGACGGCTGCGGCGACGGCCGCGTCGTACTTCGTGCTCTCCGGGTTTTCCGTTACGCCGAGCTTGCCGCGCAGGTCGGGCACGCGCGGATCGTCCATCTCGACCGCCGCCTGCTTCTTGCCGCGGGCGGGCACGTATTTCAGCGCCGGGCCGTCGGCGATCTGGACGGTGGGCCCTTCGCCCTGGCCACGCAGCTCGGCGAGCTTCTTCTTCAGCTCCTTGTAGAGCTTGTGCGGCGGGTTGTAGCTATCGAGCGCGACGGACGCGTCCTTTGCGGTGGTTACATTCGCTAGCACTTCGGTCGCATCGATCGGGTGCTCGGGATAGAGGATGTCTGCCGACACCTGCGACCAGTGCATGCGGCCGCTCTGCGCCTGGCGCGCATAGTCCAGCATGCTGGCGACGAGCTTCAAATCGGCATCGGCGAGCGCGTCGGGTGAGGTGGCTGCGGTGAAATCCGGCACCGGATAGTCGGCCGGATTGAGGCCGTCCGAGGCGGCGTCGTTCAGGCGCGCGACGACGCCCTTGCCGGTTTGCGTCAGCTTGCCGGCCTGTGTGAACACCGGCGCATAGTCGCGGGTCGAGTAGAATTTCTCGACCGCGATGCGCTCGACCTTGCGGTCGAAGGTGCGCAGCGACTTGCTCGCAAGCAGTTCGCGGAGCTTGTCGGCGACGGGCTGGTCTTCGGCGGGAACGGTGCTCGCGGCCTTCACCGGCTCGGCTGCTGGCGCAGCGGCCGTGGCGGGAGCGGGAGTCGCTGCCGGTGCGGCGGCCGTCGCAGGGGAGGCAGAAGCTGCAGGCGGCGTGACCGCGATATCGGTCTTCGGCGCTTCCGCAGGCTTGCTATCGGTTGCCGGCGTGGTCGCGACATCCGCGGGCTTGGGCTCAGCAGGCTTGGGCTCAGCCGCCTTTGCCGTGCTCGGCTCGGTCGTTTTGACGTCGGAGGGCTTCGTGTCGGCGGCCTTCACATCGGCGGGCTTTGCATCGCTTGCCTTCACTGCGTCGGGCAGCGCGGCGGTCGTTTCCACCTTGAAGTCGCCGGCGGTCGGCGGCGGGACGTTGGCGGGTTCGGGACGCGGGATTGCTGCGTCGATCGCGAGTTCCGCGGCACTGGCGCGGGGCGCGTCCTGCGCCAGGGCTGATGTCGCGGACACCGTGAGGAAAGTTGCCGCGACGGCTATCAATACGCGGTCAAATCCCCGACGGCTGTTCGAACAGTCACGCATCATCACACCCCCTGGGCGGAACTGCCCCGGCCTTGGAACAGTTCAAGTCATGTTTGGTTTCGTAAGCTTGCGCTTGGTTTCGTAAGCTTGCGCGAAAAGCGCCGGCCTTTTTCGATCGATTGGTACGCCTGCACGCAACCAACGCAGACGATACATGTGCCCCTCTCATGCAGCCAGCGCCATGCGGGGCAACTCACGACAAACTGACCTCGAAGTACCAACTCTCATTCGAGTTGTGCATTTTTGCCACGCTGCACGGCGTTTGTCTGTCACCGCCAAGCCACGGTTCAAAGGTTCCCGCGGCGTAGCCGCGAGGCACATCACACCGTGATCACAAAGCTTAATTCGCGTCGTTGGTGCGAGCACCGGCCGCGGCCTCGTCGAGCTTGCGATAGAGCGTCGATCGACCGATTTTGAGGCGGCGCGCGACCTCGGACATCTGCCCGCGGTAATGCGAAATGGCGAAGCGGATGATCTCGTTCTCGAGGTCCTCCAGCGGCCGGACATCGCCAGAGCCGTTGAGCATCGAAAGACCGCCCGCGGCGGGCGAGGGTGCTGTAGGTATTTCGTTACCGGATGTCATGGCGGGCGCCGTGGAGGGTGACACCACCAGTGGCTCGCCATGCACGGCCTTGCCCTCCGGGGTGGCATGCGCCGCGGACTGCGGGAAATCGGCGAGCCCGAGCTGGTCGCTCTCGCTCATCACCACGGCACGATACACCGTGTTCTCGAGCTGGCGGATATTGCCGGGCCAGTCGAGCTGCGCCAGATGCGCCATCGCCTCGCCGCTGATGGCGGTGATATTGCGGTTCTCCTCGGCGCAGAACCGCGCCAGAAAATGCCGCAGCAAATGCGGGATGTCTTCGCGCCGCTGCCGCAGGGCGGGAATGGTCAACGGCAGGACGTGCAGCCGATAGAACAGGTCTTCGCGGAACTGGCCGCCCTTCACGAGATCGAGCAATTTGCGGTTGGTCGCCGAGATGATGCGGACGTCGACCTTGACCGGCTTGCGTCCGCCGACCGCTTCCACGGAGCCTTCCTGCAGCGCGCGCAACAGCTTCACCTGCGCGGCCAGCGGCAATTCACCGACCTCGTCGAGAAACAGCGTGCCGCCATGGGCCTCGACGAACTTGCCCTGATGGCGCTCGGTGGCGCCGGTGAAGGCGCCCTTCTCGTGGCCGAACAGGATCGATTCGACGAGATTGTCGGGGATCGCACCGCAGTTCACCGCGACGAACGGCTTTGCCTTGCGCTCGCTGCTGCCGTGGATGGCGCGTGCGAACAATTCCTTGCCGACGCCGGATTCGCCCTCGATCAGCACGGGAATGGTCGAGGACGCGGCCTTCTGCGCGATGCGCAGCACGCCGGTCATGGCCTCGCTGCGGGTGATGATATCGGAGAAGGTCAGCCGGCCCTCGCGGCTGTGCCGGATGCGTTGCAATTCGCCCTTCAGCGCCGAGGCATTGAGCGCGTTGCGCAGGGAGACCTGCAAGCGTTCGAAGCTGGCCGGCTTGACCACGAAATCCTGGGCCCCGGCGCGCATCGCCGACACCACATTGTCGATCCCGCCATGCGCGGTCTGCACGATCACCGGAACGTTCAAACCAGCTTCACGAATCTTTGCGAGAACGCCGAGGCCATCGAGGCCGGGCATCACGAGATCGAGCACGACAGCATCGATCGTCCGGGCGTCGGACGCGGTCAGTACCGAGACCGCCGCATCGCCGCTGTCCACGACGAGAGACTCATAGCCGCATTTCTGCACCATGTTTTCAACCAAACGGCGCTGTACTGCGTCGTCATCGGCGATCAAAATGGTGGCAGCCATGGTCTTCCCCGCACATTACGATTATCTGTCTCGAATCGGGGCACTGTCGCCGATGCCGATTAACGCCCTCTTAAATGTTGCCATCCCGCGCTTACTCCGCCGCCGTCTTTCCGACTGAAGTAGGGTTTCGAACAAGATGACCTCGCGCTCCAAATCTGCTCTCCGCAAAGAGACCGCTCTCCGCAAGACGGACGCTCAACGCAAACCGGCCGCGGCCAAGCCCGTGGCGAAGAAGGCGGCCAGCAAGCCCGGCAAGCTGCCCGAATGGAATCTGGCAGATCTTTACTCCGGTATCGACGCGCCGGAAGTCGCACGTGATTTGCAAAAGATGGATGCAGATTGCGTCGCGTTTGAGACCGACTACAAGGGCAAGCTCGCGGAAAATACCGCCAGCGAAGGCGGCGGCAAATGGCTTGCCGCGGCCATCAGGCGCTATGAAGCGATCGACGATCTGGCTGGCCGTCTCGGCTCTTATGCCGGCCTTGCGCATGCCGGCGACAGCGTCGATCCCGCGATCTCGAAATTCTACGGCGACGTGTCCGAGCGGCTGACGGCTGCATCGGTTCATCTGCTGTTCTTCGCGCTCGAGCTCAACCGTGTTGACGATGATGTGATCGAACGTGCGATGGCCGAACCCGCGCTTGGCCATTACCGGCCGTGGATCGAGGATCTGCGCAAGGACAAGCCGTATCAGCTCGAGGATCGCGTCGAGCAGCTGTTTCATGAGAAAGCGCAGAGCGGCTACGCCGCCTGGAACCGGCTGTTCGACCAGACCATCTCCAGCCTGCGCTTCAAGGTCGCGGGCAAGGAGCTCGCGATCGAGCCGACGCTGAACCTGCTGCAGGACAAGGCAGGCGACCGGCGCAAGGCCGCGGCGCAGGCGCTGGCGAAGACCTTCAAGGACAATGAGCGCACCTTTGCGCTTGTGACCAATACCCTCGCCAAGGACAAGGAAATTTCCGATCGGTGGCGCGGCTTCCAGGATGTCGCGGATTCCCGCCATCTCAACAACCGGGTCGAACGCGAGGTGGTCGATGCGCTTGTCGCCTCGGTGCGTGCGGCCTATCCCAAACTGTCGCACCGCTATTATGGGTTGAAGGCGGGCTGGTTCAAAAAGAAGAAGCTGCCGCACTGGGACCGAAACGCGCCGCTGCCGTTCGCGGCAACGGGCAGCATCGCCTGGCCCGAGGCACGCAACATGGTGCTCTCAGCCTATCGCGGCTTCTCGCCCAGGATGGCCGAGATCGCCGAGCGCTTCTTCGCCGATCGCTGGATCGATGCGCCGGTCCGCCCCGGCAAGGCGCCCGGCGCGTTCTCACATCCGACCACGCCGTCGGCGCATCCCTATGTGCTGATGAACTATCAGGGCAAGCCGCGCGACGTGATGACGCTCGCGCATGAGCTCGGCCACGGCGTGCATCAGGTGCTGGCAGCGAAGAACGGGGCGCTGATGGCGCCGACGCCGCTGACGCTTGCGGAGACCGCGAGCGTGTTCGGCGAGATGCTGACCTTCAAGCGGCTGTTGTCGCAGACGAAGAGCGCCAAGCAGCGTCAGGCGCTGCTCGCGGGCAAGGTCGAGGACATGATCAACACCGTGGTGCGGCAGATCGCGTTCTATTCCTTCGAGCGCGCGGTTCATACCGAGCGCAAGAACGGCGAACTCACCGCCGAGCGCATCGGCCAGCTCTGGCTCAGCGTGCAGGGCGAGAGCCTTGGTCCGGCGATCGAGATCAAGCCGGGTTACGAGACGTTCTGGATGTATATCCCGCACTTCATCCATTCGCCGTTCTATGTGTATGCCTATGCGTTCGGTGATTGCCTGGTGAACTCGCTCTACGCGGTCTACGAACACGCCTCCGAGGGTTTTGCCGAGCGCTATCTCGACATGCTCGCTGCCGGCGGCACCAAGCATTATTCCGAATTGCTCAGGCCGTTTGGGCTCGACGCCAAGGACCCGAAGTTCTGGGACGGCGGGCTCTCGGTGATTGCCGGAATGATCGACGAGCTGGAGGCGATGGGCTGAGATCGGGCGCAGATAGGGTGTAAAACATCTGTTGAACGGAGGCGGGTGACGTGTTATACAAATGTATAACGTTGCCGTTCACCGTCCGCAGGCTGCAAGAGGTCCGCCCATGAAGATCGAAATCAAGAAGATCGGTAATTCCGATGGACTGCTGCTTCCGCGCGAACTGATGCAGCGGCTCGATCTCAAGCGCGGCCAGCAGCTGCACGTCACCGAACTGCCGGGAGGAGGCTTTCAAGCCCTTCCCTACGATCCGGACTTCGAGCGAACGATGGAAATCGCCGACGAGGTTATGGACAAGTATCGCGACACCCTGGCGACGCTCGCGAAGTGACGGACTTGCAAAATGAGCGAGCCGAAAGAGCCGCTTTGGATCACGCTTGACCAAGCCATCGCGATGCACGCCCGTCAGCTCCGCCGCTTTGGCGGCGCGCCCGGCTTGCGCGACGAGGGAATGCTGCATTCGGCCCTCGAGCGTCCGGTCAACAGATGGCAGTATGAACAGGCTGACTTGGCCGAACTAGCGGCGGCCTATGCTTTTGGGCTGGCGAAAAATCACGCCTTCGTCGATGGAAACAAGCGGATCGCTTTCATGGCGATGATGGTTTTCCTCCATAGGAACGGCGTTCCTTTCAGCCCTGAGCCGGCGCAGGCGACGACAATCATCCTCTCCCTTGCTGCTGGAGAGGTCAGCGAAGACAGTCTGACCCGCTGGATCAGGGATAATTGGCCTTCCCTATGAGCCGATAGAGCGGGCGCCGTTGCCCTGTCATCCTGTTTGCGGTAATGCCTCGCGGACGTGAATTTCTGACTGGGGACATCGATGGCAGACCATAGCGAAGTGGCCTACACGACCGCTGACGGCAATGACTACGTGGCGCACGAGCAGACCTATGAGGGCTTCCTCGTGCTGGTCAAATACGGCTCGATCACCGTCGCCATCATTCTCGCCCTGATGGCCTATTTCCTCGTCTGATCCCTGATCGGCTGCGGCCCTGCCGTCCGCGGCGGGCCCGGAATAAGTACCGAGCCCGGTTGCAACAACCGGGTATCCAATCTGGCGAAAATAACGCTAGTTTGATGACGCGCGCGCTGCTCGCGCCGCCGGAGGGACCATGAAGATCGCCGTTGCCAAGGAAATCGATCCGTCCGAGCCGCGGGTAGCGGTCTCACCCGATACCATCAAGAAGTTCAAGGCGATCGGCGCCGAGATCGCGGTCGAGCCGGGCGCGGGCATCAAGTCCGGGCTGCCCGATTCGGAATTTACCGCGGCCGGCGCCACCGTCAGCGCCGATGCGTTGAAGGACGCCGACATCATCATCAAGGTGAATCGGCCCGAAGCCTCCGAGTTACCCCAATACAAGCGCGGCGCGCTGGTCATTGCGATCATGGACCCTTACGGCAATGACGCCGCGCTGAAGGCGATGGCCGATGCCGGCATCTCGGCGTTTGCGATGGAATTGATGCCGCGCATCACCCGCGCGCAGGTGATGGACGTGCTGTCGAGCCAGGCCAACCTCGCCGGCTATCGGGCGGTGATCGAGGCGGCTGAAGCCTTCGGGCGCGCCTTCCCGATGATGATGACCGCGGCGGGCACCATTCCGGCGGCAAAAGTGTTCGTGATGGGCGTCGGCGTCGCAGGCCTGCAGGCCATCGCCACCGCGCGCCGGCTCGGCGCCGTCGTCACCGCGACCGACGTGCGTCCCGCGACCAAGGAGCAGGTCGAGAGCCTCGGCGCCAAATTCCTGGCGGTCGAGGACGACGAATTCAAGAACGCCCAGACCGCGGGCGGCTACGCCAAGGAAATGTCCAAGGAGTACCAGGCCAAGCAGGCCGCGTTGACCGCCGAGCATATCAAGAAGCAGGACATCGTGATCACGACCGCGCTGATCCCGGGCCGTCCTGCGCCCAAGCTTGTCACCGGCGAGATGGTCAAGTCGATGAAGCCCGGCTCGGTGCTGGTCGACCTCGCCGTCGAGCGCGGCGGCAATGTCGAGGGCGCCAGGCCGGGTGAGGTCGTCGAGACCGATGGCATCAAGATCGTCGGCTACACCAATGTCGCCGGCCGTGTCGCCGCCTCGGCCTCCAGCCTGTACGCTCGCAATTTGTTCTCGTTCATCGAGACGATGGTCGACAAGGCCAACAAGACGCTCGCGGTCAATTGGGATGACGAACTGGTCAAGGCCACCGCGCTGACCAAAGACGGCGCCATCATCCATCCCAACTTCCAGCCGAAATAAGGAGACCAGCCATGGAGCATATCGCGCAGGCCGTTGATCCCTTTGTGTTTCGGCTATCGATTTTCGTACTCGCCGTGTTCGTCGGCTACTTCGTGGTGTGGTCGGTGACCCCGGCCTTGCATACGCCGCTGATGAGCGTGACCAACGCGATCTCCTCGGTGATCGTGGTCGGCGCGCTGCTCGCGGTCGGTGTCGGCATGATCTCGAGCGGCTCGGGCTGGGCTCGCGGCTTCGGCTTCATTGCCTTGATCTTTGCCTGCGTGAATATCTTCGGCGGCTTCCTTGTCACCCAGCGCATGCTGGCGATGTACAAGAAGAAGGCCAAGTGAGCGGCGTGCACCTCGGGGTGACGAAGATAAAGGGGGACCTGAGATGAACGCCAATCTGGCTGCTGTTCTGTACCTCGTGGCGGGTGTGCTGTTCATCCTGTCGCTGCGCGGGCTGTCCAGCCCCGCGACGTCGCGCCAGGGCAACTTCTTCGGCATGATCGGCATGGCGATCGCGGTCGCGACCACGCTGGCCAGCCATCCGCCAGCCGACGGCGTGGCCTGGTTGCTGGTCATTCTCGGCATCGCCATCGGTGGCAGCGTCGGCGCCGTGATCGCGCGCCGGGTGCCGATGACCTCGATGCCCGAACTGGTCGCCGCCTTCCATTCGCTGGTCGGCATGGCTGCGGTGCTGGTCGCCGCCGGCGCGTTCTACGCGCCCGAGGCCTTCGACATCGGCACGCCCGGCAACATCCACCCGCAGAGCCTGGTCGAAATGTCGCTCGGCGTTGCGATCGGCGCCTTGACCTTCACCGGATCGGTGATCGCGTTCCTGAAGCTCTCGGCGCGGATGAGCGGCGCGCCGATCATCCTGCCGTTCCGTCACGTCATCAACATCGTGCTGGCGCTGGCACTGGTGTTTTTCATCGTCGGCCTCGTGCTGTCGGGTAGCGCACTCGACTTCTGGCTGATCACCATCATCGCGCTGGCGCTCGGCGTGCTCATGATCGTTCCGATCGGCGGCGCCGACATGCCGGTCGTGATCTCGATGCTGAACTCCTATTCCGGCTGGGCCGCGGCCGGCATCGGCTTCACGCTCGGCAACTCGGCGCTGATCATCACCGGCGCGCTGGTCGGCTCGTCCGGCGCGATCCTGTCCTACATCATGTGCCATGCGATGAATCGTTCGTTCATCTCGGTGATCCTCGGCGGATTTGGTGGCGAGACGGCCGCTGTGGGCGCCGGTGCGGGCGGTGAAGTGCGCCCGGTGAAACTCGGCTCCGCCGACGATGCCGCCTTCATCATGAAGAACGCGCAGAAGGTCATCATCGTGCCCGGCTACGGCATGGCGGTGGCGCAGGCCCAGCACGCGCTGCGCGAAATGGGCGATATCCTGAAGAAGGAAGGCGTCGAGGTGAAATACGCCATTCACCCGGTGGCCGGCCGCATGCCCGGCCATATGAACGTGCTGCTGGCCGAAGCGAACGTGCCCTATGACGAGGTGTTCGAGCTCGAGGACATCAACTCGGAATTCGCCCAGGCCGACATCGCCTTCGTGATCGGCGCCAACGACGTCACCAACCCGGCGGCCGAAGACGACAAGACCTCGCCGATCTACGGCATGCCGGTACTGCAGGTCTGGAAGGCCGGCACCGTGATGTTCATCAAGCGCTCGCTCGCGTCGGGCTATGCCGGCATCGACAATCCGCTGTTCTATCGCGACAACACCATGATGCTGCTCGGCGACGCCAAGAAGGTCACCGAGAACATCGTCAAGGCGATGTAAAGCAAAGCGAGACAAGGCAAGGCGCCGATGGCCCTGAACAAGGAGTGGCATCGACAAAATCGCATGCCGCCCCGGGCCACGCGCGAACAGCGGATCAAATGGCACGCGGCGCATGCGATGGCTTGCGCGTGTCGAGCCGTTCCTGACAGCATCAAGCTCGATGTCGAGAAGCTGCTCAAGGCTCGACGCGGGACATCGGTGCGGCAGGCGGGATGCATGTGGCCCTGACGATCCTGAAATGGCTCCTGACCGTTGCCGCTGTCGTCTATCTCGGCGGCCTCGCGGTGCTGTTCTTCAAGCAGCGCGAGATGCTGTTTCCGATTCCACCGGTCGGACGGACGCTGCCTGCCGCTGCAGGGTTTCCCGAAGCGGAAGAGCAGCTCCTGACCACCGCTGACGGCGAAAAAATCATCGTCTGGCACGTGCCGGCGAAGCCGGGTCGCCCCGCCGTCCTGTTCTTCCCCGGCAATGGTGATTTCCTTGCCGGCCGCGTGGCACGCTTCAATGGCATCACGGCTGACGGCACCGGGTTGGTCGCGCTGTCCTATCGCGGCTATGCCGGCTCCAGCGGGCATCCGAGCGAGCAGGGCCTGTTGCAGGACGCAGCGGCAGCTTACGCCTTCACCGCCGAGCGCTACGCTCCGGAACGGATTGTGGCCTGGGGATTCTCGCTCGGGACCGGCGTGGCGGTCGCGATCGCGGCCGAGCATCCGGTGCGTCAGCTGATCCTGGAAGCACCCTACACCTCGACGTCGGACGTCGCCGGTGCGGTGTTCAAGATCGTGCCGGTCAGCCTGCTGATGCGGGATCAATTCCATTCCGACCGGCGTATCGCACGCGTCACCGCACCGCTCCTGATCATGCACGGCACCAATGATCCGGCAATCCCGATTGGCTTTGGCGAGCGCCTGTTCAGCCTTGCCCGTGAGCCCAAGCAATTCGTTCGTTTCCCGGGCGGCGGCCACGATAATCTCGACGACTTCGGTGCGATCGACACCGCGAGGCAGTTTATCAACGCGCCTTAGCTGTTTGTTTGAGCATGATCTTCCCGGAAAACCGCTTCACACTTTTCCGGATCATGCTCAAGAGGCTGACGGCGGCGATTGTCTGGCGCATAGTCAAGCTCACTGAACCGAGGGACTGATTCAATGAGCGCACATGGACCAATGCCGCGGTCGGCCTGGTTGTTTCCCGCCCTGGCGGTGCTGCTGTTCGCCGCGATCACGGTATCGGGCTATTCGTTCGCGCCGTCGCCCGGCGGCTGGCTGTTCGCGCTCGTTCTGCTGGTGGTTCTGTTCGGCACGGTATTCGCCGCGGTCCACCACGCCGAGGTGATCGCGGAGCGGATCGGCGAGCCGTTCGGCACGCTGCTGCTCACGCTGGCGGTCACCGTCATCGAGGTGGCGCTGATCTCGACCATCATGCTTGGCGACAAGCCGGTGCCGGCGCTGGCGCGCGACACCGTGTTTGCGGTGGTCATGATCGTCTGCAACGGATTGGTCGGCCTCTGCATCTTCATCGGCGGCTTGCGCTACCGCGAGCAGGATTTTCAGCTCACCGGCGCCAATCTCTATCTCAGCGTCCTGTTCGTGCTGGCGACCATCACGCTGGTGATGCCGAACTACACGCTGACCGCGCCGGGACCGGTCTATTCGGCGGCGCAACTCGGCTTCGTCAGCGTCGTCACCATCCTCCTGTACGCCGTGTTCCTCTACACCCAGACCATCCGTCACCGCGACTATTTCGTCAGCGGCAGCTCGAACGAGGCGCACGCAGAGGTACCGATGTCGGGCCAGATGCTGGTGCTCAGTGTTGGGTTGCTCGTGGTCTCGCTGCTGGCAGTAGTGCTGCTGGCCAAGAAGTTCTCGCTCGTGATCGATGTCGTGACGGCGAAGATCGGCGCGCCGCCGGCCTTTGCCGGCGTGGTGGTCGCGCTCCTGATCCTGCTGCCCGAGGGCGTCGCCGCGATTTCCGCGGCGCGCAAGAACGACCTGCAGAAGAGCATCAATCTCGCGCTCGGCTCGTCGCTCGCGACCATCGGGTTGACGATCCCGGCCGTCGCCATCGCCGCCTACGCGCTCGACAAGCAGCTGGTGCTCGGCCTCAATCCTCAGGAGTCTGTGCTCCTGCTGTTGACCTTCGCGGTCAGCATGCTCACCTTCGGCACCGGCCGCACCAACATCCTGTTCGGCCTCGTGCACATGGTGGTGTTCGCCGTGTTCGTGTTCATGGTATTCGTGCCGTAGTGGAGAAAGACAATGCTTAGTGCTGCATCAGACGTTCAGGTGGATACGGCGGAGGTGCGGGTCACCGAATGGCGGCTGGCGCCGGGCAGCGCCACAGGTCCCCACACCCACCGGATGGACTATGTCATCGTGCCGATCACCGCGGGCGAGATGACCATCGTGGCGCCGAACGGCGAGCGCTCCAAGGCGCAGCTCGGCGTCGGCAAGTCCTATTTCCGCAAGGCCGGCGTCCAGCACGATGTGCTCAACGAGACGGCCAGCGAGATCGTGTTCCTCGAGGTGGAACTGAAGCCCTGAAGCGTGCATCGCCGCTTCCACGGCCAAACTGGGCCGGAATGGCAGGTCCCAGCCGGTGGATGTGGAAATTCATCGGCCGTTAAGCGGAAATTCATCAGCCGTTAACGGCTTCACGATGATCTGGAAGCCGGGAGCGGCCCGCGATTTTGTGCGTGCGGTCGCCTCCGGCTGAAACCGAAGTGACACCAAAGGTTACGGCGGAACAGGCGTTTGCCACCGATCTGTCGCAGTTGATCCCTCAATGTGCCTCAAAGTTCCAGCATGAAAATCCGGGGCGGGGAGTGGCAGGCCATGCTGAGTTACTTGAAAAAATTCGCGATGGACATCTTACCCTCGGTGGCGGCGACCATCATCGGGGCGTACATCGTTAACCACTATATCGTCGCCAGGCCGGAAGCGCCGGCAGCCGCGGCGATATCGGCCGCTGCCGACCCCAAGGCTGACCCCAAGGCCACGGTCAAGCCCGCCGAAAAGCCCACCGTCATCAGCAGCCTTCCCGAAGCCGGCGTGAAGGCCAAAGGCATGTCCGAGCGGACGCTGATCGAGCGCTCGGCGTCCGAGAAGGCCACCGTCACCGAGAAGCCCGCTGAGAAATCCGCCGACCTGAAGGGGGCCGATGCACCGGCCGACACCGCAAGCATTCCGGCCGATACGCGCCATCATCCTGTTGCGCCGAAGGCTGTGGCGAAGCTGACGCCAGCTACAGTGCCGGCCGAGGCCGCGGTCGCCCCCGAGGAGACCCGTGACGCCAATGACCTCGCGCGCGCCGCGATCGAGCGGCTGCGCAAGGAACGTCCGCAGGAGGCTTCGCGTCCCCAGGAAGCGCCGCGTGCGACCGATGTTGCCCGCCTGCCTGAGACGCCGCGTGCAGTGGCGGTACCGACGATCCGGCCGTTGCCGCCGCCGATCATGGTGTCGAATCCGTCAAGCGAGACTGTCGACCAATCCGCACAGCCGCGTCCGCCTTATGCCACCGAGGTCCAGGATCCGAACCGGATGACGCCCCCGGCCGACATTCCAGTTCCGGTGGTCGTGGTCCCCCCGCTGGATTTGCGCGCCGAGGCGTCTGAACCGCCGCCCGCGAAGCAGCACACCTCCGTCGCCGACGACATGCTGTCCAGCGTCAAGTCGGTCTTCCACGCCGTTCTGCCGAAGTAGAGCTATCCGCCGGTGCGGGCGAGCCCGCTGCGCGCGGCCTCGTCTTTCGGCCGCAGTGCGAGCGCGCGGTTGTAGGACGCGGCCGCCTTGGCCTTCTCCCCAAGCCGTTCATAGGCCTGCCCGCGGGCGCTCCACGCTGCGCCGCTGTTCGGATCGGCCTGCACCGCCTCGTCGAGGTCGGCTGCGGCCTCCTTGGCCTTGTCGAGCGCGAGATAGCTGGTGGCGCGTCCGAGCAGGGGGTCGACCTTCTGCGGTGACAACCCGTTGGCCGCCGTGAAATCCTCGATCGCCTGCGGATGCTGGCCCTGGCCCTGATAGATCAGGCCACGGCCGTAGAGGGCTTGAATGTTGTAGGGATCGGCCGCCAGCGCCTGATCGAACTCAGCGAGCGCTTCGTCGGTCCTGCCGGAGCGCGCCAGCACCTGACCGCGTACCGCATGGTCCTTGGCGTCGCTGATATTCTGCGCCGTGATCGTGTCGGCCTGCCTCTCGGCCACAGCCGGCGCCTTCGGTTTGTCGTCCGAGCCCCAGGATCCCAAGTCGAACGAGCAACCTCCCAAGGGCAGGGTGAGCACGACTGCAACGGCGACGAGCTGCCGTACCCGATGCCGGCGGTACCCAGGTCCGAAGCGGGAGCGGAGCGCCGGCACAGCCATTATGCAAAATACTCTCGGAGGTAATTTTGCATTGGTAACCCGGAACACCGTCTGCTTCAAAACGACAACGCGGGCCCTGGGCCCGCGCTGTTAGACTTCCGGATCAGCAAAACGGTTCAGCGCGGGCCACCACGACCAGCCCCTGCGCCACCACGGCCACCAGCGGCGCCGCGGTCGGCACCCGGACCGGCGCCGAACACCGGCTTCGGCTTCATCGGCAGCAGGCCTTCGCGCTGCAGCTTCTTGCGCGCCAGCTTGCGCGCGCGGCGCACAGCTTCGGCCTTTTCGCGGGCCTTCTTCTCGGAGGGCTTTTCGTAGTGACCGCGGAGCTTCATCTCGCGGAAAATACCCTCGCGCTGCATCTTCTTCTTCAGCGCCTTGAGAGCCTGGTCGACATTGTTATCGCGGACGAGAACCTGCACGCGGCATCCTCTTTTGAATTGATCGGTTCGGAATTCTGGCAAGCAAAAGGGCGACAAAAAGCCTGCCCCTTAACCCTGAGCGCGCGCATTTATCAGACAAATGCGCGGATGTCCACCGGTGGTGTGACTTTGGGGCCTAGTTAAAGCCATGAAATGAGGCGCAAATGCCCCGGTACGGCCCTGATTTGGGAGGTTTGGCGCCAGGATCACGGCTGTTCCCGGAGTTTTGAGCAACTCCGGACATTGGAAATAGGGGAGATGCCACATGGATACGAAGAAATACGCGGCCGAGGCAATCGGTACATTCTGGCTGACATTCGCCGGTTGCGGCAGCGCGGTGATTGCGGCCGGCTTTCCACAGGTCGGGATCGGCCTGGTCGGCGTGTCGCTGGCGTTCGGGCTGAGCGTGGTCACAATGGCCTACGCGATCGGTCATGTCTCGGGTTGTCACCTTAATCCGGCCGTCACGGTCGGGCTGGCCGCGGGTGGGCGTTTCCCGGCCGGCCAGATCCTGCCCTACATCATTGCGCAGGTCGCTGGAGCGATCGTCGCCGCGGCACTGCTCTATGTTATCGCGAGCGGGGCGCCCGGATTCGATGTCGCCAAGGGCTTTGCATCGAACGGCTATGACGCGCATTCGCCGGGCGGGTACAGCATGGTGGTGTGCTTCATCACCGAAGTGGTGATGACGATGATGTTCCTGTTCGTCATCATGGGTGCGACTCACGGCAAGGCGCCGGCCGGCTTCGCGCCGCTCGCGATCGGGCTTGCGCTGGTGATGATCCATCTGGTCAGCATTCCCGTCACCAACACCTCGGTGAATCCGGCGCGCAGCACCGGACCGGCGCTGTTCGTCGGTGGTTGGGCGCTGTCGCAGCTCTGGCTGTTCTGGGTCGCGCCCCTGATCGGCGGCGTGCTGGGCGGCGTGATCTATCGCTGGCTCAGCGATGAACCGACCGGCGTGGTTGCCGGTAAGACGGCGTGAAGACCGCGTGATCGGCAAATGGGGTCGTGATCGTCACGATCCCATTTTTATCGATGCGTCGAGAGTACGGCGGCGGAAGAGGATGGCCTACGGCTTGCGGGCCGCCGTCAGTTCGGTAACGTGGCCCATCTTGCGGCCGGAGCGCGGCGCGCCCTTGCCGTAGAGATGCACGGTGGCGCCGGGAACGGTGAGCCATTGCTCGTAGCTCAGGATATCGTCGCCGATCAGGTTGGTCATGGTGACCTCGCCGTGGCGCACCGGCTTGCCCAGCGGCCAGCCGGCGATGGCGCGGATGTGCTGCTCGAACTGCGAGATTGAGGCGCCGTCGAGCGTCCAGTGCCCGGAATTATGCACGCGCGGTGCGATCTCGTTGACCAAGACGGTCGGCGCGCCCTTGCCAGACACCACGAACATCTCGACCGCGAGCACGCCCACATAGTCGAGCGCCGAGGCGATCTTTTCGGCGATCCCCCGCGCTTGTGCGGCGACCTCGTCGGGAATCGCCGCCGGCGCGCGGGATATCTTGAGGATGTGATCGCGATGCTCGTTCTCGGTGACGTCGAAACACTCGACCTCGCCGGAAGCCGAGCGCGCCGCGATCACCGAGATCTCGCGCTCGAACGGCACGAACGCCTCGAGGATCGCCGACTTGGTGCCGAGATCCTCCCAGACCTGGTCGAGGTCGTCGCCCTCGCGGATGATCGCCTGGCCCTTGCCGTCATAGCCGAAGCGCCGGGTCTTGATGACCGCCGGCAGTCCGATGCGTTCGATCGCCGCGCGTAAGCTGCCGACCGAGGCGACATCGGCATAATCGGCGGTGCCGATGCCGAGCCTGCTGACAAAGTCCTTTTCGATCAGCCGGTCTTGCGTGGTCTCGAGGATCTTCTGCGCCGGCAGCACCGGGCGCCGCGCCGCGAGCACCATGGCGGTTGCTGCCGGCACGTTCTCGAACTCATAGGTGACGACGTCGACGTCATTGGCGAACAGTTCGAGCGCCTCGACATCGGCGTACTCCGCGCAGGTCGCGTTCTGGACGACGTCGAAGGCCGGCGAATCCGGATCGGGTGAGAAAACCTGGCATCTGAGCCCGAGGCGTGCCGCCGCCATGGCCAGCATCCGGCCTAATTGTCCGCCGCCGAGGATTCCGATGGTGTCGCCCGGCTTCAGCTTCACTGGATCAGAAGCTGTCACGCCGAGGCCTCCGGATGGTCCTTGACCGCGTCGGTCTGCTGCTGGCGCCAGGCCGCCAGCCGGGTCGCCAGCGCGGGATCGTTGAGCGCGAGCACGCTCGCTGCAAGCAGCGCGGCATTGATCGCGCCGGCCTTGCCGATCGCGAGCGTCCCGACCGGAATCCCGGCTGGCATCTGCACGATCGAATAGAGCGAATCGACGCCGGACAGCGCCTTCGATTCCACGGGAACCCCGAACACCGGAAGCTCGGTCAGCGCGGCCGTCATGCCCGGCAGATGCGCAGCACCGCCGGCGCCGGCGATAATCACCTTGTGCCCGGCGGCCTTGGCGCCCTTGGCGAAGGCATAGAGCCGGTCAGGGGTGCGGTGGGCGGAAACGATCCGGGTTTCGCAGGCAACGCCGAGGGCCGCCAGCGTGTCGGCGGCATGGCGCATGGTCTCCCAATCGGACTGGCTTCCCATGATGATGGCGATCGGGGCGGTCATCTCGTCAATTCTGTGCAGGAATCCAAAAACATAGGCCGATTATAGGGGCGGCCCGGGCTTCATCCAAGGCGTGGCAAGGGAGTTAGAATGGACTATCCTGTCTTGGTGAATCCCGGCAAGCCTTCATAAGCAGGCCTCAACAAGGATGCGCATGAAGAAGAAAACCAGGGCGGCCGCCTCCGGGGCTGCAAAAAGGCGGAAAAGCCCCCCAGTCGCGCGCAAACCCGGGTCGGGCCGGGCTGGAACCGCGCCCCCCTCGCGGGCCCCAGCCGCTTCAGACGACAAATCGACGATTCGCCGGTTGCGGACGCAGCTGGCGCGGGCCCAGGCCCGGATCGAGGAGCTGCAGGCCACCGCCGAGACCGACTTCCTGCTCGATATCCCGAACCGGCGCGGCTTCGAGCGTGAGCTCGCGCGCGCGATCGCCTTCATCAAGCGCTATCACGCCAGCGGCGCGCTGGTCGTGCTCGACGTCGACCGTCTCAAGCCGATCAACGATGCGTTCGGGCATGCGGCCGGTGACGAGGTGCTGAAAGCGATCGTCGCCGCGGTGTCGCGCCAGACACGTGCCTCCGACGTGTTCGGCCGGCTCGGCGGCGACGAGTTTGCGGTGCTGTTGTGGAACCTCAGCGAGATCGATGCCAGGGCCAAGGCCGCGGCGCTGGAGGAAACGATCGACCATCTGAGCTTCATCTTCCGTGGCAGCCGCGTCACCGCGGGCGCGTCAGCGGGTGTTGCGATCCTCGGCCCGCATTCCGATATCGAGCGCGCCCTCGATGAGGCCGATCGCGCGATGTATGTGCGCAAGGCGCAACGGCGGCACGAGCCAAGAATTTAGAGCGCACTCAAATCGTTCGGCACATTGCCGAAGGCCCGCAGCAGCTTGGCGTCGCCGAATTCGCCGATGGCGGGATCACCGGTGCGGCTGAATGCGACGGCACCGATGCTGCCGGGCATCCGCGACATCAACTCGGCGCGCCGCAGCGCGGTCGCCGAACTCTGGCATTCCTCGGCATTGCCTGCGATCGGCGTGCCGTCATCGTCCTGCATGAACGACAGCGCCACGTAGTAGGTGACATCGGCCATCGCTCTGCTCCTTAGACTAGCTAGAGGTCATGCGGCGTCGCTCGCCGCATGGGTCGGTGCAGGCACGCGGCCTGCGGTGATCGCCGCCTGCAACTCCTCGAGCTCGCTCTCCAGATATTCGTTGGCCATGATCAGCGCCTTGATGGTGCTGCGCAGGTTGCCGTCGCACATCGCGATCGCCTGATCGCACGCCTGGTCGTAGCGGCTGTTTTCGGGCAGGGAAGACGGTGCGGACATGGCGGAACTCCCTTTTCTGGATTTGGCGGCTGGAAGTCCATGTTCTCTTTTCGTTCCTTTTGAGTCAAGGGCCGAAAAGTGCCTCAGCCGATGTTGCCGCGAACGTGAAGCTGACGGCCGCTGTGGATGACGGGGAAAACATGTTTGCGTGCGACGTGCCGGACCGCAGGGGCGCGCGTCAGGCGATGATGTCCGGCGTGATCTGGTCTTCGATGAAGGCGATGCGATCGCGCAGCTGCAGCTTCCGCTTCTTCAAGCGCTGCAGCATCAGGAGATCCGGCGCCGGCGATTGATGCAGCGCGTCGATCGCGGCGTCGAGGTCGCGGTGCTCTTGTTGCAGACGCGCGAGCTCAGCGTGGAGTTCGCGCTCATCCTGATCGTTCATGGTGTATGTTGACTGATAAGCAAGATGAGGTTGTGACGGACGAAGCGGCCGCCGCTTGCCGAAATATCGTCCCTGCGCGCGCGCCGCGCAAGCTGGATGGGTTCCATACTCACGATTGGTTACAGATAAGATTGAAAACCTGACTGCGGCATTTTGCGTCCCCCATCGACAGCTCCTTCCACTCGTGTACACTCAACAGTCCGGATCGAATCTGAGGTTTAACCCACCGAGGGAGTTCGTAATGGCAATACAGGCGCATCTGGTCGAACTGGAACGCAAGCACAAAATTCTCGAGAACGAATTGCACGAAGCACTCGTGCACCCCTCCGTAGACGACCTGCATATTTGCGAGTTGAAGCGCCGCAAGTTGATGGTCAAGGACGAGATCGAGCGGTTGAGACATACCGCGGTAGAAACGATCCACTAGTCAATCCCCCGCAAAGTTTTCTGGCTCACCTTCGCCGCTGGATGGACGCTAGACCGCCCATCCGCCGAGTAGGTACATGCTGCATTTGCTCAGAGCCCCGCGATTTCGCCGACATGATCGGCGATCGCAAGCGATGATGTGAGCCCGGGCGACTCGATCCCGAACAGGTTGATCAGACCGCTAACGCCGTGTTCGCGCGGGCCCTGGATCAGGAAATCCTGGGTGGCGACTGCCGGTGGCACGATCTTGGGCCGGATACCCGAATAGCTCGGCATCAGTGCGCCGTCCGGTAACGTCGGCCAATATTTCCGGATCGCCGGATAGAACCGTTCGGCCCGGGCCGGGTCGACCGCATAATCGACGTGATCAATCCATTCGACGTCGGGACCGAACCGGGCCTGGCCCGCCATGTCGAGGGTGAGGTGTACACCGAGCCCGCCGGGTTCCGGCACCGGGTAGATCAGGTGTGAGAACGGCGCCCGCGCGCTGCAACTGAAGTAATTGCCCTTGGCCAGATAGGCTGTCGGGATCAATTCGATCGGCATGCCCTCGATGCTGCGCGCGACCGCCGATGCTCCGAGCCCGGCGGCGTTAACCAAGAGGTCGCACGCGAGCGTCATCGGAGCCTCGCCGCCCGCCTCGATCTCGATCCCGTCGGCCGTGGCTTTCGCGCGCAGCAGCGGGGTGTAGAACGCAAAGGCCGCGCCGGCATCCTCGGCATCACCGCGCAGCGCCAGCATGTAGGCGTGGCTGTCGATGATTCCGGTGGAGGGCGACAACAGGGCGGCTTCGCAATTCAGTGCCGGCTCGAGCGCGCGCGCCGCCTCTCCGGACAACAGTTGCATGTCGTCGACGCCATTGGCCGCGGCATGTGAGCGGATCGACTGCAGCTTCTCGGTTTCCGCATGCGTGGTGGCGACGATCAGCTTGCCGCAATTCTTGTGAGGGATGCCGTGCTCGGCGCAATAGCGGTACAGCGCGCGCTTGCCGCTGACGCACATCTGCGCCATCAGGCTGCCGGCGCGATAGTAGATGCCGGCATGGATCACCTCGCTGTTCCGCGACGAGGTCACCGTGCCGATCCCTTCCGCCTCCTCGATGACGACAACTTCGCGGCCGGCCTGTGCCAGCCGCCGCGCCACCGCAAGGCCGACCACCCCTGCACCGACGATCACGCAATCAACCCTGTCCATCTCGTCCTTCAGGTCAGACAATTCCGGTGCGACGACCGCCGCCATCGCTCACGATTAGCATCGTTTTGCCCGGCAAGTTCTGTCGAGGTAAGTGTCTGGGTTGTTTCAATTAGTTTCAGAGCCACGTCGCGTTAGTGGACTATTAATCATGTCAGGGCAATTGCCATAAATTGACTTACATTTTCCAGTTGCATCGCAACGCGTTTACCCGATCCAAACCGCAAAAGTCGGACACTCGGCCACGGAAATCCGCGGGTGACTGATGGCTGGCAGGAAGTGGCAGGCGGGCGGGAAGGATTCGATTCCGGCAAAGGTCGCACTTTGCCTGATCGCTATCGTCACGCAATGCAGCATTGCCAGTGCAGCATCCGGCGCGTTTGCGCCGTCGAGCTATCTCGGTGACCTCGATCCCAACCTGATCTGGGAGCTGTTGATCGGCGGCGTCGTGGTCGCCTCCTTCCTCGGTGCGGTCGGGCTCTGGATCCTTTCGGCCCTGCGCAGGGCCAAGCGATCGCAGCTGCGGCGCAATGCGTTCGTTTCCTCGGCCCTCAACCACCTGAACCAGGGCGTCGTGATGACGGACGCGAATATGCGGATCGTGTTTTGCAACGACCGCTATCTCGATATCTACGACCTGTCGCGCGCCGACATTCCGCGCAACATGACCGGGCCCGAGCTTGTGGAGTTGCGCCGCAGCCGCGGCGCGCTCGACCTCAGCGTCGACGATTTCTATGCGAGAGCCGCAGAGCCGGAGGGGCTGGTCACCGAACTGCCGAACGGTAAATCGGTGCTGGTGAAGTATTTCCCGCTGCCGAATGGCGGCTCGGTCGCGACCCATCTGGATTGCACCGACCAGCGCAAGCTGTCGCGCAAGCTCGCCTCGACGACGCAATTTCTCGAATCGGTGCTCGACAACGTCCCGGTCTGCGTCGCGGCCAAGAATATCGAGGACGGCCGTTATATCTTCGCCAACCGCGCGTTCGAGCGCTTCTCGCGCTTCTCGCGCGATCACATCATGGGCAAGCACGCCGACGAGATCTTCCGTGCTGAGACCGCCGCCAGCATCGAGGCCGCCGACCGCGCGGCATTAAATGCGCCGGAGGGTTATCACCGCAGTGAATTCTTCGTCGAGCGCGGTTCCGAGAAGCGCATCCTCGCATCCAACCGCGTCATCGCGCGCAACGAGGCCGGCGAACCGGAATTCCTGATTGCCCTGTTCGAGGACGTCACCGACCGCCGTTCGTTGTCGCGCGAGCTCGAGAACAACAAGAAGTTCCTCGAGCTCGTGGTCGATAACATCCCGGTCTCGCTGATCGTCGAGCGGGTCAGCGACGGCCGCTATCTGCTGGCCAACCGCAGCGCCGAGACGATCCTCAACCGCCGCCGCGAGGATGCCACGGGCCTGACCGCCGCCGACATCTTCAATCCGCGCGAAGCCAAGCTGATCATCGCCCGCGACGAGGCGGCGATCAAGAAGCGCGGCATGATCGCCGAGGAGCACCCGATTTCGACCAAGGACGGCCTGCGGCTGTTCCTCACCCGCCGCATGACCGTGCTCGACGACAATGGCGAGCCGCAATATCTGATCAAGACCCATGAAGACGTCACCGACCGGCGCCAGACCGAGTCGCGCATGGCGCACATGGCCTATCATGACGGCCTGACCGATCTGCCGAACCGCGCCGCCTTCCTGCAGGCGCTCGCCCAGATGATCGAGGCCTGTGCCGGCACCGACGAGGAGTTCGCCGTGCTCTGCGTCGACCTCGACGGGCTGAAGGAGGTCAACGATGTCTTCGGCCATGCGACGGGCGACAAGGTGCTGATCGAGGTCGCGCAGCGCCTGCAAGCGGTGGCGCGCGGCGGCGTGGTGGCCCGGCTGTCGGGCGACGAATTCGGCCTCATCATTGACGGCAAGCAGCCTGCGGCGGGCATCGCGCTGGCCGAACAGGCGGCCGAGGCGCTGGGGCTGGATTTCACCATCGACAGCAAGTCGGTTCGCACTGGCGTCACCACCGGCATCTCGGTATTCCCTCACAACGGGTCCGACGCAGCTTCGCTGCTTGCCAATGCCGGTGCGGCGCTGTTCCGTGCCAAGGCGAAGTCGCGCGGTACGATCTCGATCTATGAGGCCGAGATGGACCAGCAGATCCGCGATCGTCGGGTGCTGCACCAGGAGTTGTCGGTCGCGATCAAGAACGGCGAATTGTCGCTCTATTACCAGCCGCAGTCCACGGCCGGCGCGACGGTCGCGGCAAGCGAGGCCATTGGTTTCGAGGCGCTGGCGCGCTGGCACCATCCGGTGCGCGGTTTCGTGCCGCCCAGCGACTTCATTCCGCTCGCGGAAGAAAGCGGCCTGATCGTCGAGATGGGCGAGTGGATCCTGCGCGAAGCCTGCCGGGAGGCCGCGTCCTGGACGGTGCCGCTGCAGGTCGCCGTGAACCTGTCGCCGGCGCAATTCACCCATGGCGATCTCGTCGGCCGCGTTCACGCGATCCTGCTCGAGACCGGGCTGGCACCCGATCGGCTCGAGCTCGAAATCACCGAAGGCGTGCTGATCGAGGATCTCGACCGTGGCCTGTCGCTGCTGCGCCGGCTGAAGGCGCTCGGCGTACGCGTCTCGATGGACGATTTCGGCAGCGGCTATTCCTCGCTGAGCTACCTGCAGGCGTTTCCGTTCGACAAGATCAAGATCGACCGCGCCTTCGTCATCAATCTCGGCCGCAACCCGCAATCGGCCGCGATCGTGCGCGCCGTCATCGATCTCGGCCACGGCCTGGAAATGTCGATCGTCGCCGAGGGCGTCGAGACCGAGGAGCAGCTTGCCTTCCTGTCGGAGGAGGGCTGTGACGCCGTGCAGGGCTACCTGCTCGGCAGGCCCGCGCCGATCGGCCAGTATGCGGCCCTGGTCGGGGGCGGCGGCAATGTCGTGGAGCCGGCGCGCAAGACCGCGTAAGTCCGCAGGACGTGAACAGGCAGAACTTCGGCCAGACAATTCGAAACCAGTGCGGGTAGATCGGGGTCGCTTGCCTTCGCACGCACGCTTGGCTAATCTTGACCAATCATTCAACCGAGAAAGGAGGGCTGCGTCGTGGCGACATGTTTCCTGCACCACCGCCGGCGTGGCCCCTGTAACGCCCTGCAAATGCGTTTGCAGGGCTGACCAGAGGCTTTCTCTAAATCTCTTCCTGGTCTGCCCTTCGTGGCCGTGCGGCGTCGAGCGTTGATCGTTCGCGCCCGCATTTGAATCATCAGCCGCGCTTCGACACGCACATCCGATGTCGTGATTGCCGGCAAGACCAGAGAACGATCGTGACCATTGTCAACATCCGCAATCTCGGCGTGACGCTGAACGCGCCGCTGTTTTCCCAACTGAATCTCGTCGTCAATGCCGGCGATCGGATCGGGCTTGTCGCCGCCAACGGCCGCGGCAAATCCACGCTGCTGCGCTGCATCGCCGGCACGATGGAGCCAAACGAAGGCGAGATCACGCGATCGCGCGGGCTCACCATCGGCCATGTCGAGCAGGACGTTCCGTCGATGTTGCTGGATACGCCGGTCCACGCCGCGGTGCTTGCGGCGCTCCCCAGGGAGCAGCGCGCAAGCGAAGGCTGGCGGGTCGACATCGCCCTGCAATCGCTCGAGGTATCAGAGGATTTGTGGGACAGGCCGCTGAAACAGCTGAGCGGCGGCTGGCTGCGGCTCGCCATGCTCGCCTGCGTCCTGGTGATCGAGCCCGATGTGCTGTTGCTCGACGAACCGACCAACCATCTCGACCTGGCCAAAATAGGCCGGCTCGAAGCCTGGCTGAACGCATTGCCGCGCGACATGCCGGTTGTGATCGCGAGCCATGACCGCGCCTTTCTCGATGCGACCACGAACCGGACGCTGTTCCTGCGGCCAGAGCGGTCGCAGCTGTTTTCATTGCCCTACATGCAGGCCCGCGCGGCGCTTGACGACATGGACGCTTCGGATGAGCGGCGCCATCTCAGGGACATGAAGACCGTCCGGCAGCTGCGCCAGCAGGCCGCGAAGCTCAACAATCTCGGGATCAATTCCGGTAGCGATCTTCTGCTGTCGAAAACCAAGCAATTGAAGCTGCGCGCCGAGAAGCTGGAGGAGACGGCGAAGCCCGCGCATGTCGAACGATCGGCCGGAGCGATCAGGCTCGCCAATCGCGACACCCATGCCAAGGTCCTGATCAGGCTGAACGACGCGACGATCGCAACGCCGGACGGACGGCTGCTGTTCAAGACCGGCAAGCAGTTCATCTGCAAGGGTGACCGGATCGCGCTGTTGGGAGCGAACGGCGCGGGCAAGACCCGGCTGGTCGCGGCGTTGCGTCAGGCGATCGAGAACCCCGAGGCCGCATCCGCCGAGATCAAGGCGACAGAGTCGCTGATCCTTGGCTATTGCGACCAGGCGCTTGCCGATCTCACTGACACGGACACTCCGACGCGTACGATCATCGACCGCTTCGATGTTGGCGATCAGCGTGCGCGCGCTCTGCTCGCAGGCGCCGGCCTGTCGATCGAGATGCAGGGCCGTCCGATCGGGCGGCTATCCGGCGGACAAAAGGCCCGTCTCGGCATGCTCCTGCTTCGGCTCGTCCAGCCGAACTTCTATCTGCTCGATGAACCGACCAACCATCTGGATATCGAAGGTCAGGAGGCGCTGGAGGGCGAATTGATGGAGCATCAGGCCAGTTGCCTGCTGGTCTCCCACGACCGCCAGTTCGTGCGGACGGTGGCAAACCGGTTCTGGGTGATCGAAGGCAAGAAACTAACTGAGGTCGACGGGCCGGAGCGCTTCTTTGCCGCGGCCACGGCAGGTTAGTGCCCTGATGGAGTCAGGTTGAATAGCCGTCGTGAAGGCGGTGTGCTCCCTCTGCCACTTGCGGGACCGTGGCAGGGGCGCGCGCTGCCAAAATATCGAAAACAACCCCATGCAAAGTAGCCCGGGGTTCGACCAGGCAGCTTGACACGTCGGGCAACTCAGGGTTCTTATTCGAATATTCCGAAATCGTGCAAGCACGCGCTCGCCCCCGCAAGCGGGAGAGATGGAGTTTGCCACTAGACCGCGCCAGCTGGACTTCATCCGCCCTATCGCCGCGCCTTGACGCAATCTGCTTGCGAATACGTATTCCGTTCGCACGAAAATGCGATAGGCGTTGCGCATGGCGGACTATGATCTTGCGATCATCGGCGGCGGCTTGAACGGCGCGAGCGTGGCTCGTGATGCCGCCGGGCGCGGCTTGCGCGTGATCCTGCTGGAACAGGGCGATCTTGGCTCCGGCGCCTCGCAGGCCTCGCCGCGGCTGGTCCATGGCGATCTGGCGGGGCTGGAACGGCGGGCTTTCCTCCGTGTGCATGCCGCGTTGAAGGAGCGCGATGTATGGCTTCGGATCGCGCCGCATCTGGTGCGGCCTGCCCGCTTTGCGATCCCGGCGCACGCCGAGGAGCGGCCGCCATGGCAGTTGCGCTCGTGGCTGTTGCTCTACGACCGACTGGCCTCGCGCAGTGGCCTGCCGCGCTCGGCGACCGTGGATGTCACCCACCATGCGGTCGGCAATGCGCTGAAGCGGCCGTTCGGAACCGCGTTCGAGTATTCCGACTGCATCGTCGACGATTCCCGGCTCGTCGTCCTCAACGCCGTCGACGCAGCCGCGCGCGGCGCCGACATCCGCACCGGTGCACGCGTGACACGCGCCGACCGTGGCACGACCTGGCGGCTGATCGTGATCGATCGCGGCTATCGCCAGGTGATCACGGCGCGATCGCTGGTCAATGCGACCGGCGCGTGGGCCGGCTCCGTCGCGGACACCGTCCTGCGTGTGCCCGCGCCGTCGCTCGACACTGTGCAGATCAACCAGATCGTGGTGCGCAGATTGTTCGACAGCGACAACGTCTATGTGTTCCAGAATCGCGACGGACGACTGATCTTCGCCAGCCCCTATGAGCGCGATTTCACCCTGATCGGGTCAGTTGCTCACCCGTTCAAGGGCGATCCGGCTGTCGTCGCGATGGGCGTGCATGATGCCGCCTATCTCTGTGACGCCGCCAATCGCTATTTTCGCGAGCAGATCGCCCCGGTCGATGTGGTGCGGACGGTCTCAGGCGCCAACTCCATCGTCGCACCCGCTCGCCGGCGCATGGCCGATGGGGCGATGACGCTCGATTTCCGGCGCGGCAAGGCGCCGCTGCTCACGATCCTGGGCGGCGACGTCACCACCTCGCGGCGTCGTGCCGAGAAAGCGGTCTCGGAATTCACCCGGTTCTATCCGATGACGCCGCGCTGGACCGCAAAGGCGCCGTTACCCGGCGGCGATTTCGCGTGGTCCCGCTTCGAGACCGAGGTCGATATCGCGCGCGCCCGCTGGCGCTTCCTTACCGAGGAGCAGGCGCGGCGGCTCGTCGCCGCGTATGGACTGAACGTCAAGGACATTCTCGGAGATGCCAGGCAGAAGGCCGATCTCGGCCCCGCTTTCGGTCCCGAACTAACCGGCGCAGAGTTGCGCTATCTGATGCGACAGGAATGGGCGCGCTTTCCCGATGACGTGCTGTGGCGGCGCACGAAACTCGGGCTGACCATGCCGCAGGCCGATCGCGAGGCGCTCGCGGCTTTCATGGCAGCGCGGCCATAGGCCGTAAATTGATAAATCGCGATGACCATGAGGGGGTGAACCGTCCGTTTTCAGATGCTGGTACGAGATGAGGACACTCGACCTCCGATTCTCCGCGGGCTCAGACGTTCCAGATCGCGAAGTAGTCAGCTTCGAGACAGTCTACCAGAGCATTTTCGTTTCGAGCCACGTGCGTATCGCGCGAGGAACCTCGGCTTTCCGCTCAAGCGGCAGCCAATGGCCTGCGGGCAGGTTTGTCGCGGATAGGTCCTCACACGCGAGCTGCATAGGTTCGCCGAGACGGCTACGGTTGATGTCGCAGATCGGATCCCAGTCACCGTTGATGAACAGCGTCGGCCGCCCTAACCGGCCGCCCTCGGGAGCTGAGTGTAGATAGCCGATGTTGGCAGCATCGTTCAGATACCAGCTGTTGGCGGGGCGGAATCCGCGCTGGCGGAACGCGTCCACCAATACATCGAAGTCGGCGGGCGGCCAGAGCGCAGGATCCGGCGCTGTCGGCAGCGCCCGATGCGCCGAACCGTAGCGTCCGCCATTGGCCGTCAACAGGGCGGATGGCGAGATCTTGCCCGCCGAAGCGGGGTTTCCTGGCCGATAAAGGGACGCCAAAGTCGCGGTAATGTCCTCATCCATATCGCCGACTGTTTGCTCGAAATGGGTCAGATAGAAGCGATAATAGTCCCACTGCCCGTCCGGGTATTGGTCGGCGGGATAGAGGTCACGGTCTATCAGCGGGACAAGGTTAGGTAGCGCGAACCCATGGGGAAAATATGGGACGGAGATAAGGACGACACCCCGGCTCCGCGCCGGATGCAGCGCCGACAGCGCCCCGGCGACGGGGCTGCCCCAATCGTGGCCGACCCAAATGGCCGGGCGCGCGCCTAGATGCTCGTGAAGCTCGACCATGTCGCCAACGAGTTCCTCAAGGGCATAGTCATTGGAGGCTGTCGGTGCTGACGAGCTGCCATATCCGCGCATGTCGGGCGCAACACACCGCCAACCTTCAGCCGCAAACGCCTCAATCTGGGCGCGCCACATGAGGCCGATCTGGGGCCAGCCATGGAGGAAGATGATCAAGGGGCCATCGGCAGGCCCGGCCTCCAAATAGTGCGTCGTGTGGCGGGGCGAGCGGTTGCTGTGACTGACGAGCTGCATCATTGGCACTCCGACCTTGACTAGTCTTGAATGATCCTGCCGATCCACGTGATCGAGGTCGCTCCGGTGGCGAGATGACTGGTGGACGCCCTGACGGTCAGTGGCCCGCAGGCAGGATGCGTGCGACGTCGATCGCCGCGTCGATCTGGGGCCAATGACCAGCATCGAGGACGTGAAGGACGCCATGTCGAGCATTGGACCGCATGTATTCGGCGACGCTGACATGCAGGTACGGGTCGTGCTTTCCCCAGATGAGCAGGAGTGGAACTTCGGAGCGCCGGAATTCCAGCAGGCGTGCCGTATTGGCAGCGACCTCGTCGGTCAATTGATAGGTCATCTGGGCAAAGGCGGGACCAGCGCTTGGCCGTTGCCGGAAGTTATTGTCGATGACTGGCCCGAGGAAATCCGTGTATCGGGCCTTCTGTGCCTCGGTCAGGCCCACCTGCATCTGATCGCGCTGAAAGCCCAACAGCCACGCGAACTGCTGCGGGCTTGCCAGGAAATGCTGTGCCAGCGCCCGCAGGCCTTTGTTCGAAAACAGTTCGATGAACTCGGGCACGCGCAGGCCGGGCGCGTCGACGTAGAACGCGTTCATCAAGCAGACCGACGCTGTGCGCTCGGGGTGCCTGAGCGCGAAGTTGACGGCGGCCGGACCGCCCGCGTCGTGGCCGACAGGGATGACCTTTTCCAGCCCCAATACCTCCACGACCGCTTCCAGATCGCCAAGCTGTTGGTCGAAGCTATAGCGCACACCCTCCGGCTTATCGGAGGCGCCGAAACCCAGGAAGTCGATCGCGATGGTTCGACGCCCGGCCGCCACCAAATGCGGGATCAGGTCGTCGTAGATGTGGGAGTTGTCCGGAAACCCGTGCAGCACGACAAATGCGGGCCCGCTGCCCGGAAAGTCGCGGACGTGCAGGCTGCCGCGATCACGCTCAACGCGGTGTTCGGTGAAGGCGGGCAAAGCGTTTGAACACTCACTCATGGTCTGCTCCTTCGCGGTTGGCAACGGGTGCTCGAATTTGAGGAGGCGCGTCTCAAGCAGGTTTCACCGCGCGGAGAAACGTCACGAGCTGGTCGCTGACCAGATCGGCGGCCTCGTGCTGGACCCAGTGGCCGACATTGTCGAGTTCGAGCCCGCCCACCAGGCCCGGCAGACCCGCACGCATCTGGTCGATCGTCAGCGGATAGAGTTCCTTCAGGCCGTCCGCCTTGCCCCAGATGAAAAACGAGGGCTGCGCGATCCTCGCGCCTTTGAAAGCGGGGGACAGGGCGAAATACGGTTCGGCCGCGCGATAGTAGTTCAGGCCGCCGTGGAAGCCCGTGCGTTGAAACTCGGCGACGTTGTGCTTGACGTAGTCCGGCTCCGCCCATGACGGCAAAGGCCCAGGCGCCGGGCGATGAAGGCTGCGTGCTGGATCCAACGGGCTCCATTGTTTCCCGGCGGGGGCAGACCCGGACGCCCAGAACAGGATCCCCGGAATGGTCACCGCAGCGTCGGCCCAGATTTGGTCGGCGTCCGGTCGGATCTGCTCGAACATGTAGAAGTCGTTCTCATGGCCCGACTTCCGCATGCGCTCGAAGACGCTGACCTCACCGCGCGGCACGTAGGGCACGCTCAGGCAGAACACGGCGGTGAACCGATCGGGCCGCATCATCGCGGCGTTCCAAGCGTGCGTGGCACCCCAGTCGTGCCCCACGAGGACCGCGTTCGGGATTTTCAACGCATCGAGCAGGCCGACGAGGTCGCCAGCGGTTTGCAGCGGCGTGTACAGGCTCGCATCGCTAGGGGCCGAGCTGCGACCGTAGCCTCGCATATCCGGAGCGATCGCCCGGTATCCGGCCGCCGCGATGGCTTTCATCTGCCGCCGCCACGTGTACGCCGTATCAGGAAACCCGTGGCAGAAAAGCACGGCTGGCCCTTCACCTTGCTCGGTCACGTGAAGGGTGATGTCGTTCGTCGCCACGTCGTATTCCTTGAGGCGGTCGTTCCCCCCGGAGATTTGCGCTTTAGCCATCCTACCCTCCAGGCTTGCGGCAGCGGCTGTGCCTGCCACAAGGAAAGTGCGGCGCGAGAGCACGAAGCTCGGGCCCGAAATCTTCTCGTTGCCACTCATGACGACGACTTTGTCCCTACCTGCGTGATGCTTTGCCGCTCGCAGGACAGAGAATGGTATCTACCGATTCAAAGCATAATATCGTAAAGATGGGAGGCTTCCTTCCATTTTTTGGAAACAACGATGGATCGCCTGGACTCGATGTCGATGCTCGTGACGGTCGTGGAGGCGGGCAGCCTTTCGGCCGCTGCCCGGCTGCTCGACACGCCGCTCACTACCGTCAGCCGGAAGATTTCCGTTCTGGAAGAGCACCTCAAGACCCAGTTGCTGACACGCTCAAGCCGCAGGATCAGTCTGACAGATGCAGGTAGGTCCTACGTCGCCGCCTGCAAGCGGATATTGGAAGACGTGGGCGAAGCCGAACGCATCGCAGCGGGGGAGTACACGGCGCCCAAGGGCGAACTCAGCGTGACGGCGCCCATCGTTTTCGGTCGCCTGCATCTTGTACCGGTGCTGGCTGATTTTCTTCGGGCCTATCCCGATATCGACGTCCGCCTGACGCTCAGCAACCGACAGGTCAACCTGACCGAGGAAGGTATCGATGCCGCCCTTCGCGTCGGGGACCTGCCGGACAGTGCTATGATTGCCACGCGCGTCGGCACGATCCGTCGAGTCTTCGCTGCCAGCCCGCTGTATCTCAAAGCCCGAGGCATCCCGCGGACGCGGGCCGATCTTATCGGACATGACTGCATCGGCGTGCAGGGCTTTACCGGATCAGATTTTTGGAGTGTTGCCGATGACGGTGAGATCCCGGTTCGCTATCGGCTCATCGTGAATTCGACCGACGCTGCCTGCGAGGCGGCGAAGGAAGGTATGGGGATTGTTTCGGTATTTTCCCATCATGTGGCGTCGAACTTCCAAGACGGCACCCTGGTTTCGGTTTTGCCGGACTTCAAGCGACAAACGCTTCCGCTCAGTCTGGTGCGAGGAGCGAGAGAATATCTGCCGCTGAAGCTCCGCGCCTTTCTGGACTTCGCCACGCCGCGCTTGAAAGCGCGGTTAGCTGCGGAGGCTTGACCGATCTGGGCGGCCGGGAAGATACATCTTGGTCCACGCACCATCGTGCTGGCAGACAGGGCCTACGATGCGGATCGCATCCGGAAGTTGATCCAAGGCCAAGGTGCCACGCCCAATATCCCGCCGAAAAGAAACCGGCGTTGGAAGCCTTGCTTCAGCAAGCGCCTCTACCGCGAGAGCAACCTGATCGAGCGCTTCTTCTCCAAGTTGAAGCACTATCGCCGCATCGCTACCCGCTACGACAAGCTCGCTGCCAACTTCCTCGCCATGGCCAACTCGCTTCAATGCGACTCTGGCTCCGTGCTTATGAGTTACGGCCTAGAGTCGGTAGAGCAGATCGGGCGGGCGCCCGTCCCAGACCTGCGACATGCGCATGCTCGGTCGGGCAATAAGCACTTTCATCTCAGGCGGGTTCGTATATTTCGTGCTTTGAAGATAGCTCAGCCAGTTGGTGCCCCTTGATGCCCGCCACATTGACATCTGCAAGCGCCGGCGCCGCCATCGTGTTTCGTGGCGCCGTGCGGCCGCGCATCAACGACGTGGTCGGCATCATCACCAAGCGCGCCGTCGCCGACGCCGTCATTGACAGTTATGAAGGCTGAGCACGGCTACTGCCGCGCGGCCTCCTGCGACCACGCGAGGTCGCGCCGGGACGGGCGGCGATGCAGCCGCTCCGAGATCAGGCCTGCCGCTTGCCGGCCCTGACCGACGCGAAGGCAGGCCACGATGAACGTGTCTTCCCACAGTTCACGTTGTGCATGGCTGCCGCCGATCCGCACCAGCTCGGGCATCAGTGGCGCGAGAATGCGGACGGCATCGCCATGATCGCCCGCGGCAAAGGCGGCGATCCCGCGGCAGAGACCGATGGCGGAGGGGCCCGGCGCCAGCTTGCCGTCGGCCTGGCGCGCTTCCATTTCCATAAGCCGCGTCTGCAATGCGGCGTCGTTCGTCGTCGCCGCGACCAACGCTTGGTGCACGTCGGCGAAATGCGCGCCGGCTTTCGGGAAATAACCGTTGCCATACGTGGCGACATCCCGCCAGTGAGGTTCGAGGCCCGTCTTTCCGGCCAGTGACAGCCGCCAGAGCAGCGAGGCCGTATCGGTGTAGATGTTGAGCGGCGGATACGGGCGTCCCGCCGGCTTGAGATGACGCTCGTAAATGTCGAGCGCGCCGTCGGCGTCGCCTTCTTCGAGGGCGATCAATGCGAGATGCCAGGCGAGATGGCCCTGTAGGAAGCTCGTGCGCTCATTCGCCGGCAGCCAAGCCGACAGAAATGCGCGACCTTCGCTCCCATCACCCTGTTCGAACAGCGCATGCGCGACGGCGTGCGCGGCGCTGGCGTTCTCCGGCTTTAGCGCATAACCGCGCTCCGTGATCTTGCGTCCGGAGACGACATCGCCGGCTTCGGTCTTCGACCAGCCGAGATAGGTCAGGAACCACCAGTCGTCGCCATAATCACCGGCGTAGCGTTCGCAGACCGCGAGCCGGGCCGCATCGTGATCGGCCCGCCCCGAGAAGGCATAGAGACCGAAGGCGCCGAGCAGCAGCGACAGGACCTGGGCATCGCGCGGATACTCCGCCAGATGCTGTTCGGCGGCCGTCATGGCTTTCGCGGCCTGGCTCCCGATCACGGATGCCATGATCTCGATATGCTGGCGTTCGCGCGGGCTCGTGGCCGCCGCCAGTTGCTGGGCCCTGGCCGCCTTGGCGCGGGCGTCCGCGCCTTCCATGTTGAGCTGATGCACGCGGGCGCGCCCGATATGGGCCATCGCGAAATCAGGATCTTTGGCCATCGCCGCATCGAACGCCGCATCCGCGCCGTGCAGGGCCGCGAGCATGCGATCGACGCCGTCGACATAGTGCGAGGCGGCGCGGTCCGAGGTGGTTGTCAGCGGCAGGCCGTAGCGGTCGAGCTTCATCTGATGTCCTCGCGAATTGGACACGAAGTCTAGCAGAGACGCTGATGGCGACAATATTGCGGGAGTTGTCGCGTGAAGCGGTTGAGCCGGTGGCGATCCGCCGCTAGCTTGCGGCCATGATCGGACCGGCGGGGAATCGGGGCTGAAGGACGTGACATCCAGCGAAGCGAGTGTGGAGGCGGCCAAGCCGTTGCCCGAACCGGCCGCGCCCGACATGCCGCTGCTGCGCATCGAGAGCGTGGCCAAATCGTTCGGCAATTTCCGCGCGGTCGACCAGCTCTCGCTCGATATTTGTGCCGGAGAGTTTTTCGCGCTGCTCGGTCCGAGCGGCTGCGGCAAGACCACGCTGCTGCGCATGCTCGCCGGCTTCGAGACGCCGGACGAGGGCCGTATCCTGCTTGGTGGCAAGGACATCGCGCCGGTGCTGCCGCATGAGCGGCCCGTCAACATGATGTTTCAGAACTACGCACTGTTCCCGCATCTGTCGGTGCGCGACAACATCGCCTTCGGTCTGAAGCGCGCCGGCATGGCGCGCGCCGATATCGCAACCCGCGTCGCCGAGATGGTCGCTCTGGTCAAGCTCGAGGGCATGGAGAAGCGCAAGCCCGACCAGCTCTCGGGCGGCCAGCGGCAGCGCGTGGCGCTGGCGCGTTCGCTGGCGCGCCGCCCGCAGGTGCTGCTGCTCGACGAGCCGCTGGCTGCGCTCGACAAGAAGCTGCGCGAGAGCACGCAAGGCGAGCTGATGGAGCTACAGCGCCGGCTCGGCACGACCTTCATCATCGTCACTCACGACCAGGAAGAGGCGATGACGATGGCTGACAGAATCGGGGTGATGGATGCCGGCCGTCTCGCCCAGGTCGCGACGCCACGCAACCTCTACGAGGCGCCGGCCTCGCGCTGGATCGCCGAGTTCGTCGGCGACATCAATCTGTTCAATGGCCAGGTCGTGTCGCGCGACCATAGCCGCCTGACCGTCTCGACATCGGAGGCAGGCTCGCTCGTGGTCAGCGAGCTGTGGCCGCCGGTGACGAAGGATGTCGTCTGCGTCGCGATCCGGCCGGAGAAGGTGAAGCTGTCGCGTCGTGCACCGGCATCGGATGAGGGCGGTTCGCATGGGATCAATCGACTGGAAGGCGTTGTCGCCGACGCCAATTATCTTGGCGGCGTCACGACTTACAAGGTGAGGCTGGAATCGGGCGCGATGGTGCGCTCGTCGATGGCCAACACCGCCCGGCTCGATGTCGATGCCTATCTGGCTGGGCAGCGCGTCGTGGCATGGTTCACGGCCGATGATTGCATGGTGCTGGAGCAATGAGCGCGCGCGGCATCTTCGCCCGTCCGGCGCGGCTCGCTGCGATCGCGCCCTATCTCTGGATGGTGTTGTTCTTCCTGGTGCCGTTCGCGTTCGTGCTGAAGATCAGCCTGTCGCAGACCGTGATCGCGCAGCCGCCCTATGTGCCAGTGTTTGATCTGACCGAAGGGCGCGAGGCGCTGAGTGCTGCCTTTGCGCAATTGTCGTTCGACAATTTCAGGCTGCTGTTCCACGACGACCTCTACATCCTGTCCTATCTACGCAGCCTCGTCGTTGCCGTGACCTCGACATTGATCCTGCTGCTGATCGCATACCCCATCGCCTATGGCATGGCGCGGTTGCCGCAGCGCTGGCAGGGCGTGGCAATGATGCTGGTGATCGTGCCGTTCTGGACGTCGTTCCTGATCCGCATCTATGCTTGGATCAACATCCTGCAGCACGATGGACTGCTGAACAAGATCCTGCTGGCGTTGCATATCGTGTCCGCCCCGGTGGTCTGGCTGTCGACCGACAGCGCGATGTATCTGGGGATCGTTTATTCCTATCTGCCGTTCATGATCCTGCCGCTCTATGCGACGCTGTCCAAGATGGATGCCTCGCTGCTGGAGGCCGCCAATGATCTTGGCGCCTCGCCGCGGCGGGCGTTCTGGCTGGTGACGTTTCCGCTATCGCTGCCCGGCGTCGGCGCCGGCGCGCTGCTCTGCTTCATTCCAATTGTCGGCGAGTTCGTGATCCCCGACCTGCTCGCCGGCTCCGACTCGCTGATGATCGGACAGACGC
The DNA here is from genome assembly GCF_000938235.1 of Bradyrhizobium sp. LTSPM299. Classification (NCBI taxonomy): domain Bacteria; kingdom Pseudomonadati; phylum Pseudomonadota; class Alphaproteobacteria; order Hyphomicrobiales; family Nitrobacteraceae; genus Bradyrhizobium; species Bradyrhizobium sp. LTSPM299. The sequence continues at coordinate 113,133 of NZ_JYMU01000050.1, read as the reverse complement.
TGTGGCTGGAGTTCTTCACCAACAAGGACTGGCCGGTGGCATCTGCGGCGGCGGTCGCGCTGCTGGTGCTGCTGGTGCCGCCGCTGTTGCTCTATGACCGACTGCAGCGGCGTCAGCTCGAAGGTAATAGCTGATGGCGCACACCGTCACCAGGATCACGCGTTTCAACATGACGTCGCTGGCGCTTGGGTTCGCGTTCCTCTATCTGCCGATCGTCATCCTCGTGATCTATTCCTTCAACGCCTCGCGGCTGGTGACGGTGTGGGGTGGCTGGTCGCTGCGCTGGTACCACGAATTCTTCAACGACCACGCCATGCTCGAGGCCGCCTGGATGAGCGTCAGCGTCGGCGCGGTATCGGCGACGCTTGCGACCCTGCTCGGCACGTTGGCGGCGCTTGGTCTTGCCCGCGGCGAGCGGTTCCGTGGGCGCGCGCTGTTCTCCGGCATGCTGTATTCGCCGCTGGTGATGCCGGAGGTGATCTCCGGCCTGTCGCTGCTGCTGCTGTTCGTGGCGTTGAACGCCGAGCGCGGCTTCTGGACCGTGACGATCGCGCACACCACGCTGACAATGTGCTTTGTCACTGTCATTGTGCAGTCGCGCCTGACCTCGCTTGACCGCAGCCTGGAGGAGGCCGCGATGGACCTCGGCTGCGATCCGGTGCGGGCATTCCTGTTGGTGACGTTGCCGCTGATCGTGCCGGCAATCGTCGCCGGCTGGATGCTGGCCTTCACGCTGTCGCTCGACGACGTCGTGATCGCGAGCTTCACCACCGGCCCCGGTTCGGCGACGCTGCCGATCCGCATCTATTCGGAGGTGCGGCTCGGCGTGAAGCCCGAGATCAACGCGATCTGCACGCTGGTGATCGGCTTGATCGCTGTCATCATCGTGGTGGCTTCGTTCGCCTGGAAGCTGTCGAGCGCGCAGGGCGAGAGCGCTGCGCCGCTGTGAGGGATCGGAGGGGCCATGCAGTTCGCCTACGGTATGCTTGCTCACACGCCGCCCTGGGTGTTCGTGCTGCTCGCCTATCTGGTTTGGCTTGGCATCAAGGCGATGCAGCCGCAGACCACGACGATCTGGCGGGCGCTGATTGTGCCGGCGGTCTTCATCGTCTGGGGCGTCTCCCGGATCGGGTTGCGGCAGGACGCCATCTGGCCGCCGATCGCCTGGATCGCGGCAGCGCTGGCGCTGTTGCCGCTGGGCGTGCTGACGCCGCGGCCGTTCGAACTGGACCACGCCACGGGACAGATCACACGGTCGGGTAGCGTATTTCCGCTGATCCGCAACCTTGTCGTGTTCGCTCTGCAGTACAGCGTGGCGGTGATCTCCGCCGTCGACGTCCACGACCGCTTGCTCGCCGCCATCATCGGCCGCGCGATCTCGGGCGCGACCGCGGGCTATTTCATCGGCTCGACGATCGCGCTGTTGCGTGCCTATTGGCACAAGCGGCGGCAGGCCGCCGCGAGTTAAGCGTTGCGTCGATCACGGTTGCTTCCTTCGCTCGGCGGCTTTCGGGCTCGCACCGCGCGGTCGCGGTGCCGCTGTAGCCGTCCGAAGTCCGGCGATGCCGCGAACGCCGTCGCCCATGGCCGCACCGAGTTGCCGCAGCGCGAGGCTGTTGAGCGGAAATTCGAGCAGGATATGGGTCAGGCTGAGCGCCAGCAGGAAGGTGAAGCCGAACGCGTAATTGTAGAAATACAGCGCGGTCGACGCGGCGCTCGCGGCACCGACCAATGCCAGCCGCGAGCGCGGGATGTCCGCCCAGCGGATGACGTCGGCTTTGATGAACCAGTTCAGGTAGTGGTAGGTGTAGACAAAGGCGAGCAGGCTGGTCAGCCGAGTGTCGAGCTTCAGCCCCGGGATGCCGAACAGCCGGCTCAGCGCCGGGCCGACATTGCCGAAATAGTTCTTTGCGGCGAGCGCGAAGCTCGCGATCCGCACCTCGGCCGTCGGCGGGGCAAACAGGATCACCGCGACGGCGATCAGATAGGCGACGACCAGCATCGCCTGCACCGGGCTGCCGGCGCGATAGGCGCCGAGCGTCATGAAGACCAGCGTGAACAGCGAGACGTGGACCAGTGTCGGGATCAGGATGCCGACCACGGCGAACGACGAGCCGCTCTCATACATCATGGCAGCCAGCGCGATCGCGACCATGAACAGCAGCATGCTCTCGACCGCGGATTTGGTCGCCGCCAGCATCGCGCAGACGATCAGCGCGGCCCACATCGCGAAGCCGAACCATGCGGCATTGTCGATCAGGGCGGCGGCGATGGCGAGAACGATCAATGCAACGGCAATGCCGCGATGGGGCAGGAAGTAGCTGCGGTCGTGCAGCCACGAGATCTCGGTGAAGTAGTGGGCAGGGCCGAGCACCACATAGGCCAGCAGCAGCAGTTCGAACGGGACGAGATAGGCGGCCGCGAACGCCAGCAGCATCAGGCCGAGGTGAGTGACGTCGTTGGTCCGCATATCCAGACGTTTCTCTGACGGGGCCGGCTATCCTGTCGGTCGCCCCGCCGGCGTGACAGGTTCAATCATCTCGCCTTCTATTATCCCATTCCGGCCGCTCACGATTTGACCGCGCCGGCCGTCAACCCGCCGACCATGTAGCGCTTGAAGACGTAGTAGATCGCGGCCGGTGGCAGCGCATAGATGAAGCCTGTGGTCATCAGCAGCTCCCACGGCGAGTCGTCGGCGGCGAGGAAGTTGCCGAGCGCAACAGGCAGCGTGATGTCGGTATCCTTCGAGAGCAGCAGGAACGCATAGAGATATTCATTCCAGGCGAGCAGGATCGCATAGGTGCCGACCGCGACCAGCGAGGGCATCATCAGCGGAAGATAGACCAGGCGGAACAGCTGCAGCGTTGTGGCGCCGTCCATGGTCGCGGCCTCGTCGAGCTCGACCGGCAGCTTGTCGGAAGCCTGCTTTAGCACCCAGATCGCGTAGGGCGAGGCGATCGTGACCATGGCGAGGATCAGCGACCAGTGATTGTTGAGCAGGCCGTAATTGCCCATGGTGCGGTACATCGGCACGGCGAGGAACGCGGCCGGGATGAAATAGGTGAACAGTGCGAGGTTCATCACGGCGCGGCCGCCCGGCACCCGCAGCCGCGAGATCGAGAACGCGGCGGCGGTCGCGACGAACAGCGTCAGCGCGCCGACGGCTAGCGCGATCACGGTCGAATTCCAGAACTGGATCCAGAAGTCACGCAGGAAGTAGTGCTCCTGGTAGAACACAATGTGGAAATTATGCAGCGTCGGGTGGTCCGGCCACAGCTTGCCCGCGAACGCGTCCTCCTTGGGCGAGATCGCGAACACGAACATGTGGTAGATCGGCACCATGGTCCAGATGAAGACCGGGATGCCGATCAACAGCAGCTTGGCTTCGGTGCCGACGTCGCGGAGGGTGGGCAGCTTCATCGCGACAACCGTTTCATCATGAAGTAGATCAGCGGCAGTACGAACGGCATCGCGCAGACGATCGAGGCCATCGACAGCGAGAGCTGGTCGAGCCGAAGATACCGGATGCCGAGCGTCGAGAGCACATGGGTCAGGTCGGCGGGGCCCCCGCCGGTGAGCAGATAGACGCTGTTGAAGTCACCGAGCGTCCAGATCATCGAGAGCAGTGAGCAGGTGACATAGAGCACCTGCATCGACGGCCAGGTGATGAAGCGGAATTTTTGCCACCAGCTGGCGCCGTCGACGTCGGCGGCCTCGAACAGATCGTTGGGGATGGCGAGCCGCCCGGTCATCAGGATCAGGGTCCAGAACGGCAGCGATTTCCAAATATGCACGCCGATCGCCATCGTCAGCGCCACGGTGGGGTCGTTCAGCCAGTTCGGCCCGTCATCGCCGGTCAGCTTGAAGATGACCTGGTTGACCATGCCCCATTCGGGATTGAGCATGAAGCGCACCGACAGGATGGTCGGGATCGAGGGCACCGCCCAAGGCAGGATGAACAGCACCGACAGCCATTTGATCCAGCCGCGCTGCTGGATGAAGAAGCCCGACAGGAACAGCGCGACCAGCATCTTGAAGTTGATGCCGATCACCAGGAAGATCAGCGTGTTGACCGCGGCGCGCGCGAAGATCGGATCGTTGTAGAGCGCGACATAGCTTGCCGGATGGCGCGCCAGCCACAGGCCGTAGCAGACCGGATAGACGACGAAGGCGAGGAACACCAGCAGATAGGGCGCAAGCAGCACGATGCCCCAGACCTGCGGCGGCGTCAGCCGCGCCGAGAGGGGCAGGCTCGGGATGTCGGATGCTGACAGTGTTATCGCCATTCGTTGACTCTTTGAGCGAGATGTCGCCCGCGCCTAGGTTGTCGTCCCTGCGAAAGCAGGGACCCATAACCACCGGCTTTCGTTGTTGCACGAAAGCCGGTGATCAGCATCTTTCAAAATCGCCGCCGCGGCGTATGGGTCCCTGCTTTCGCAGGGACGACCAAGAAGAATATGCCGCGGCGGTTGGTCTCGTTACTCCTACCCCGCAACCTGCTTGATGCGGGCGATCAATTCGTCGACGGCCTTGTCCACCGGCACCTTTTCGCTGACCACGCGGTTCATGGCCTTGGCCCAGACGTTCTCGTTGTTCAGGATGGTGAACTTCCAGTTCTTGGTAAAGTCGAACGGCGCGGTGCCGCCGGTGAACTGGGTCCAGACCGCCTTACGGTGGCGGTCGGCCTGCCAGAACGGGCTGGCCTGGCTGGCCTTGGTCACCGGGAACCAGCGGCCGAGCGCGCCCTCGATGTAGGGCCGCACGTTGTCTTCCTCGAGCAGGAAACTGATGAACTGCTTGGCCTCGGCCTTGTTCTTGGCCGCGGTGAAGATCAAACCGGTCTTGACGTCGGAGCGGTACCTGATCGTGGAACCATCCGGCGCCTTGGGGAAGGACGCGGTGATGATGTCGTGCTCATAGGCCTGCTTGCCGGCGGCGCGCTGCGCGTCGGTCAGCGCCGGATTGGTCGAATCCTCGAACCACTTCGCCGCGATCGAAATCGTGAAATTGTGGGTCATCACGATGGTCTTGTTGTGGAAGGCGACGTTGTTGTCCGGGTCTTTCCAGGTCGTGGAGGAGGGCGGCGTGCAGCCCTTGATGTAGGTGTCGGTGTAGTCCGTCAGCGCGTGGATCAGGGCGTCGCGGACCTTGGGATCGTCGACCAAGAGCTTGCCGTCGTCGTCGACCAGCTTGACGTGATAGGCGTCCATGAAGGTGTAGAACGACTGGAAGGCGTCGGTGGATTCCACGCCCATCGGCTGGCCGACCGCGTAGATGCGCTGGCCGGTGGCCTTGCGGATCGCCGGTTGCACCTTGTCGCACCAGAACGTCCAATAGCCCGTCCAGTCGTTGGGGATGTCGCTCTGCTTGAAGCCGGCCTTCTCCAGCATGTCGCTCCAGATCTGGACGTGCATGCTCTGCTGCTTCAGCGGGAAGCCGTAATAGGACCTCTTCTTGGCGACGTTGTCATAGAGCTTCGACGCATCAAGCGTGTTCTGCACGAACCGATCCTGGATCGGCGCCATGACGTCCGAGAGGTCCTCGAGCTTGCCCTCATAGGCCCATTTGCCCTGTGCCTGCACGTCGTAGGTGTCGGAATAGGCGACATCGGGCACGGTGCCGGAATCGAGCGCGGCGACCGTCTTCGGAATCATGTCCTGGATCGCGTATTGCGACAATTCGACCTTGATGCCGGTCTTGGCTTCGAATTTCTTGATGGTGTCGAGCAGTGCGTCGTCTTCGGATTTGTAAAATCCCTTGCCCCACCAGACGGTGATGGTCTTGCCCTGGGCAAAAGCGGGTGCGGTGGCGGCGAACAGGCCGACGGCTGCGACCGCGAGTGAAAGCGCGCCGATAACCTTGGATCTCACGTTGTTCTCCCTCTTCACGCCGGGTTTTTTAACCGGTTGGGTAAAACACTAGCGCATGGCTGTGACCTGATCCAGATGGTGCATCGGCGACTTCTGTAGGGGGTCTCGCGAGCGGCGCGGACGCGCATAGTCGCACCTATGCGGAAAGCGAAGAGCTCGATCAGTTCGACTTCGCATTTTCGGCGGCTGCCGGGGCGCTTGCCGGCGCTGCGGCGTCGGGCGCCGCGGGCTTTCCGCCGCCGGTGAGGCGCTCGATCACCGAGCGCACCGCGTCGCGGGTCTTGCGGTCCTTCACCGCATCGAGCAGCGGCGCCGACGCAGGCGATCGGCGGATCAGGCTTTCCGGATCGGGGAAGATCAGGGGATCGTCCCACGGACCCTGCACCACGAAGGGCAGATCGAAAGCGTTGCCGCCGGCGGATGCGGACGTCAGGCTGGCGACGCCCTTGAGGTCATATTCGCGCGCCGGCACCGAAGCCGTGCCGGTCAGCGTGATCTTTGCCGCGGGGCCCTCGACGCGAATGTCATCGGCGGTCGCAACGCCGTCGGAGAATTTCACCGAGAGATTGAGATTGTCATAGGGCGTCGCGCCGGAGCGGAAATTGCCGCCACCCGACAGCGGCCGCCGCTCCAGCCGCTTCAAGAGCTGCTCGACATTGAAGCCCGCGATCGCGCCGTCATGGCCTGTCAGCGTCGCGGTCCCGTCGAGCGATTGCGCAAGGCCAAACGGGCTGGAGCCTGACGCCGTCAGCGAGACGTTGAGGTTGCCGCGACCCGAAAGCTTGGTGATGCCGAACAATTCGCTGGCACAGGCCTGCAAATCGACGTCGGTGAACTGGAATTGCGCCCTGACGTCGGCGACCGCATCCGACCGCGCGACCGCGAACGAGCCCTTGGCGATGCCGCCATACATCTGCGCCTCCCCGACGCTGAGCGCGAGCGCGCCGCCGCGCAGATTGGCGCCGAACGCGGTGCGACCGAGCCTGGACGGGCCGACCGTGACCCTTGCCGCCGACAGCCGCATGTCGAGGTCGGTTGATGACAGCGAGGTCAGGTCGAACAATTGCCTGTTCCAGTCGCGCTGGCCGCTGGCCAGCAGGCGGAAGGTCGAGATGTAGGGCGTGAAGTCGAGATTGCCGGCCGCAAGCGTCGCCTGCAGCGTCTGCCGGCCGTTATTGGCGTAGGTCATCACGCCTTCGGCGACGTTGCCGTCGAGCTCGACATTGACATTGGTAAGCGCGACCGAGCCGCCGACCACATTGGCACGCGCCTTCAGCGCGAAGCGGCCGAAGCCGCCACCGCCGCCGGGCGGCTCCTGTCCCATCCAGCGCAGCGCATTGCGCAGCGACGGTGAGTCCATGGTGGCGACGCCTTCCATCATCAGGCTGGTGCGGTTGGCGACGGTTCCGTCGAATGCAACTTTCAGCGGCGCGCTGGCTAGCCGTGCCTTCAGGCCGGAGCGCTCGCCCGACAGCAGGGCTACGAAATCGCTGGCGCTGATCGAGCCGTCGACGCGCTCGCCGCGCCAGTCGAACTGGCCGGTTGCGGCAAAAGAGCGCGAGATCGACGGCCAGGCCAGCGACAGGTCGATATCGCCGAGCTGTTCGGCGACGCGGTTGGTTGCGTCCTCGTAGTTCATTTCGCCGTCTTGGATCCGGATCTCGGAGAACGACACCTGGTTCTCGGCGCCGGGCGTCATCGTCCTGGCGATGGTTTCGACAAACGGTGTCCAGTTGCTCTCGCCATTGGCGTCGCGCACCACATGGATGTGCGGGCGGAGCATCATGACGTCGGCGATCTCGAACCGTCGCAACATGAGGGGCAGCAGGCGCAAATTGGCAGTCAGCACATCGACCTGCAGAGCGGGGTCGGTGGTATCTGCACCCTTGAGCCCCACATCATGGAACGAGACATAACTGCCCGGAAACACCGAGACATCGATACTGCCGTTGACGACGAGGTCGAGCCCGGTGACGGCGCGGATCTGCGCTTCCACGGCGCGTCGCAGCGAATCCCGGTTGAGGAACCAGGAATTGGCGATCAGGCCAATCAGCGCCAGGCCGAGAACCGCCGCGATCGGCATCCCGAGGCGCTTTATTCCTTGGGCCATGGTCAATGACATGTCCGGATCGGGTTGAAATTGTCGGGTCACGTCGGACACTGCGGGCTGTGCATGGAAGCCGGTGCCAACCCACGCAACTTGAAGGGTTTTCTTGTCGCTTTCAAGGCCATCCTGATGTCGCAGGCGGCCTTCCGTGGCGGCACGGGGGCCGTCATTGACGCACCGCGAAGATTTCGCCTAATAATCCAGCCTGTGTCAGCGGTTCACGCCCTCCATCAGGTATTCGTCGCATGAACAAGGTCTATCCCGACGCCAAGTCGGCACTCGATGGTCTCCTCAAGGACGGCATCATGATCATGTCGGGTGGCTTCGGCCTCTGCGGCATCGCCGAGACCCTGTCGGACGCGATCCGCGACTCCGGCGTGAAGGGGCTGACCGTGATCTCCAACAATGCCGGCGTCGACGGCATCGGCTTGAGCCGGCTCTTGGAAACGCGCCAGATCAAGAAGATGATCTCGTCCTATGTCGGCGAGAACAAGCTGTTCGCCCAGCAATATCTCGCCGGCGAGCTCGAGCTCGAATTCAACCCGCAGGGCACGCTGGCTGAGCGCATCCGCGCCGGCGGCGCCGGCATCCCGGCCTTCTACACCAAGACCGGTGTCGGCACGCTGATCGCCGAGGGCAAGGAAGTGAAGGAATTCGACGGCGAGAAATACATCATGGAGCGGGGCCTGTTCGCCGACGTTGCCATCGTCCACGCCTGGAAGGGCGACACCGCCGGTAACCTCGTCTATCGCAAGACCGCGCGCAATTTTAACCCGATGATGGCGACCGCGGCGAAGGTCACCGTCGCCGAGGTCGAGCACCTGGTGCCGGCCGGCGAGATCGATCCGGACCATATCCATACGCCGGGCATCTTCGTGAAGCGCATCATCGAGGTCGGCACCGGCCACAAGCGGATCGAGTTCCGCAACACTCGCCCGCGCCCCGCAGCTTGATCCGAAACCCGTTAGGAGCCTTCCATGGCCTGGACCCGTGAACAGATGGCCGCCCGCGCTGCCAAGGAGCTGCGCGACGGCTACTACGTCAATCTCGGCATCGGCATCCCGACACTGGTGTCGAACTACATCCCCGACGGCATCGACGTCAGCCTACAGAGCGAGAACGGCATGCTCGGCATGGGCCCGTTCCCCTATGAGGACGAGGTCGACGCCGATTTGATCAATGCCGGCAAGCAGACCGTCAGCGAATTGCCTGACACCAGCTATTTCTCCTCAGCCGAGTCGTTCGGCATGGTGCGCGGCGGCCATATCGATCTCTCGATCCTCGGCGCCATGCAGGTGGCGCAGAACGGCGACCTCGCCAACTGGATGATCCCCGGCAAGATGGTGAAGGGCATGGGCGGCGCCATGGACCTCGTCGCCGGCGTCAAGCGCGTCGTCGTGGTGATGGAACATTCCGCCAAGGATGGCGCGAAGCTGCTGAAGCAATGCAACCTGCCGCTGACCGGCGAGAAGGTCGTCGACATGGTCGTTACCGATCTTGCCGTGTTCACTATCGACAAGCACGGCAAGGACGGCATGGCACTGATCGAGCTTGCCGACGGCGTCACGCTCGACGAGGTCAAGGCCAAGACCGAGGCCGACTTCCGCGTCGCGCTGAAGAACACCTGAGATGATAGTGGCGGGACGGACAACGATCCGTCCCGCACGACCCGACGACGCGGCCTTCATCGCCCGCATCATCCTGTCGGCGCAGCGCGGCCCGTTACCGCGCGGCTGGTGCGACATCGCGCTCGATCGGGGTGAGCCGGAATGCCTCGCCTTCATCGCGCGGCTCGCCGTTGCGCGTCACCGGTCATGGTATCACGTCGCTCATTTCCTGATCGCCGAGGTCGATGATGTGCCGGCCGCGGCGCTGTGCGCGATGCCGGCATCCGGAACGGTCGTTGCCGCCCGCGCGGCGATCGAGGAGGTCGCGGCAGAGACCGACATCGATGCTGCGGGCGTTCTCCAGCGCGGCGCCTATGCCCGCCATTGCTGGGTTCAGGGCGGCGAGGGCGACTGGCTGATCGAGCACGTCGCGAGAGACAAGGCGTATCGCGGTGGCGGATTGGTACAGGAACTGATCGGACACGCGCTCGCCGCCGGCAAGGCCGCTGGCTACGCGCAGGCCTCGATCTCGTTCCTGATCGACAATGTGGCCGCCGAGCGCTGCTACGCCAAAGCGGGCTTTGCATTCGCCGAAGAAAAGCGCGATGCCGCGTTCGAAGCCCTGACCGGCGCGCCGGGCTTCCGAAGGTTTGCCCGCGCGATGTGAGTGGGCGGTAAAGCCACCGCATACACAACTGTCGTCCCGGCGAAGGCCAGGACCCATAACCACAAGGTTTTGTTGTTGAAGTAGGCTGTGGCCCCAGCGTCGCGCAACAAGTCGCATTCGGGGTAATGGGTCCCGGCCTTCGCCGGGACGACGGCGAGTTTGTTGCAACGGCTTGTGAGTCGTACATTCGCGTTCTCGCGACATGAATTGTCCGAGCTTTGCATTTCGTTCCGCCCTCTCCTTGAAGGGCGCAGGGAAAGCTGGGTTTCTCTTCTGATAAAGCGAGATATTTTTCGTGTGAGGCCTTGCGCCGTGGGGCAACTCAGTGCCAGGGGCCGCCATCAGCGGCCGAAATCCACCGCCGTGGTGTTGCCGCCGCTGATCACGACCGCGACGCGCTCATTGGCATCGGGCTTGTAGGCGCCCGACAGCAGCGCCGAAAATGCCGCGGCGCCGCCCGGCTCGGCGACGATGCGCAAGCCACGCCACAGCGTCTGCTGCGCCTCGGCAATCGCGTCGTCGGACACCAGGACGGTGCTATGCACATATTTCGCGGCGATCGGATAGACGCGCTCGCCGACCCGCCGCGGCGCCAGCGAATCTGCCGCCAGCCCGCCGGTCTCGGCATCGACCGGATGGCCGGCCGCGAGTGCGCGCGTCAGCGTCGGCGCTGCCGTTGGCTCGACGCCGATCACCTTGACGCGGCCGCCATACCACGCGGCAACGCCCGCGATCAGGCCGCCGCCGCCGACTGCCACCAGCACGGTGTCGATGTCGGGGGCCTGCTGTTCGAGTTCGAGGCCCAGCGTGCCCTGACCCATGATGGTCTCGTGCTGGTCGAACGCCGGCACCGGCATCGCGCCGCTCTGCTGCGCCCAGACTTCGCTTGCGGCCAGCGCGTCGGCGTAGAGATCGCCCTCGATCACGAGGTCGGCGCCATAGTCGCGGATGCGCTGCACCTTGGCGGGCGACGACACGGTGGGAACGTAGATCCGCGCCGGCTTGCCGAGCCGCATCGCGGCGTAAGCGGTGGCTGCACCATGGTTGCCGCCCGATGCCGCGACGACGCCGGCCTTCGGCACGTCGCGTGCCAGCAGATTGGCGAAGGCGCCGCGGGTCTTGAACACGCCGGCATGCTGCAGCAGTTCGAGCTTGAGCGTCAGCGATTTTGCGGCGAGGCCGAACTCGTCGCCCGCGAGCACGACGACCGGGGTCCGCCTGATGTGCGGCCTGATCAGACCAGCGCATCGTTCGATGTCCTGCGGTGTCACCTCGGTCACGGTCAGTCTCCTTGCAGACGGGAATGATTGACAGCAATTAGTTATTTAGCTAATTAGCAATATGACTTCATCTCAGGCCAATGTCGAGTCCGCGCTGCGCGCGCTAGCAAGTGATCGCCGGCTCTTGATCCTGGAATGGCTGAAGCGCCCGAAGGCGCATTTCCGCGCCCAGGTCGATGGCGACCTCGTCAAGGATGGGGTCTGCGGGGTGCTGATCGCCGAGAAGCTCGGGGTCAGCCAGCCGACGGTCAGCGAACATCTGAAGATCCTGACCCAGGCCGGGTTCCTGAGCACCAAGCGCGTCAAGCAATGGACGTTCTACAAGCGTGACGAAGCGCAGATCGCGCGGACGAAGACCGCGATCATCGCGAAGGTCTAGAGCGTTTTCGAGCGAAGTGGATAGTGGCTCGGCTCGCCGGATGCGGCGCCGCGCAAAGGTGCTTGAGTTGCCGAGTGACGCGCTTGATGTCGTGCGCCGGAGTGTCGGCTAATGCATGGCACCGTGCAAAGGCATCTCTCTGTGATTACGCTCACACCGAAGGCCGCGGTCGAAACAGTCTGATCGTCATCTGCGCGTTGGGTTAGGCCAAGCGTCCAGACACTAGTTGCGCCGATTGAAGATATTTTTGCGGTTCGTTACGCGGCTCTCCGGCATTTGTGTCGCGTGAGCAATCCGGCCAAGAAAAAACAAAATCCGGATCGAAGCAGGGCCTCCCTGAGGCAGCGCGCGGGTGATCTCACGACACACCGCGCCGTCGCAGTCGTCTTTGCCTCCGATTGTCCCCCATCATCGAGGACCGTTCCGTGATCAAGTTTTTCCGCAGCTCGTTCGTTGCCGGCCTGTTGTCGCTGGGCCTGGTTCTGCTCTCACCCTACGCCGCGCAGGCGCAAGCGCAGGGGACCGACACCATTCTCGTGCTCGACGCCTCCGGGTCGATGTGGGGCCTGGTCGATGGCCAAAGCAAAATCTCCGCAGCAAAGCAGGCGGTCGATTCGATCCTGTCGAAATGGAATCCCGCCGATCGTCTCGGCGTGATGGTCTACGGCCATCGCTCGAAGGGCGATTGCAAGGACATCGAGCTGATGGTGCCGGTCAGCAAGTTCGATCCGGCGAGGATCAAGGCTGCGGTCGACGGCATCAACCCGAAGGGCAAGACGCCGATTGCGGATTCGCTGAAGGCTGCGGCCGCGGCGCTGAAGTCCACCGAGAACAAGGCGACCGTGATCCTGGTGTCCGACGGGATCGAGACCTGCGCACCGGATCCGTGCGCGGCGGCGGCCGAGCTGAAGAAATCCGGCATCGGCTTCACTGCCCACGTCATCGGCCTCGACGTCGCCGATCCCGCGGCGAAGAGCCAGCTGCAATGCATCGCGCGCGCCACCGGCGGCGTCTATCTCGACGCCGGCAATGCGTCGAGCCTGACCGGGGCGCTGACCAAGGCGGTGGCGGCGACGCAAGGCACCAAGGTCGCAAGCGAGGCGCCGCAGAAGCCCGTGGCCGATCCCTATCTCGGCAAGAACATTCGCGGCGTGGCGCGGCTTGCCGAAGGCCTCGATCCGATCAGCGACGAGGACGTCAACTGGGGCATCTTCAAGCCCGCCGCCGGCGAGAAGGGCGAGCACGTGAACACCTTCTATGGTGCGCCGTTTGCCGACATCATCGCGCCCGGTGATTACATCGTCGAAGTGAGCTACCGGCAGCTCAAGCGCGAGTTTCCGCTCAAGGTGGAGAAGGGCAAGCAGGCGATGCTCGATGTCATCCTCGATGCCGGCTACGTCACCAGCGAAGGTTCGGTCGCCGGTGGCGCTGGCAAGGTCGATGACGTGGTCTGGCAGGTCACCGACAAGGGCGGCACGCTGATCGCCCAGGAATACGACGCGGTGCCGCGCTTCGTGCTCGCCGCGGGCAGCTACGTGCTGACCCTGACCAAAGGGCAGTCGAAGACCAGCAAGCCGTTCTCGGTCGCCGCCGGCGATTCGAGCAATGTCTCGCTCACGCTCGATGTCGGCAAGCTGATCGTGACCTCTACCTATGCTGAGGGCGGGCCCAGGGTTGAGAAGGATATCGTGGTCGCGGTCCGCCAGCCCGCGAAGCCGGACGGCGACGAGGGCGAGAAGGTTGCGCAGGAATACGATGCCGAGTCGAAGTTCGACCTGCCAAGCGGCAGCTACGACGTGACGGCTGTGGTCGGCGAGGCCAAGGGCACGGTGCGTACGGAGGTGAAGTCCGGTGCGCCGACCCGGATCAACGTCAACCTCAACGCCGGCGTGATCGGAATCAAGACCGACGGCGCCCAGGAGATCGACATCTACGGCGCTGAGCGCGACATCAATGACGAGCGCAAGCGCGTCTCGGTGAGCTATGAGGCGACCTTCAACGTCGCGCTCGGCGCCGGCGACTATGTCGCGGTCGCGATCTATGCCGACGGCCAGAAGGTGGAAAAGCCGTTCTCGATTGTGGCTGGCAAACGCCAGACGCTGGAGATCAAGCAGTAGGCGGCGTTGCGACGTTACGTCTCTCCTGTCTGTGAGGTGAGCACGTCTCTCAGGCTCCCTCCCCCCTTGTGGGGGAGGGTGGGGAGAGGGGTAGCCCCGGGCGAGATGCGTGACGTTGGAATTCGTTTTCGCAAATCTCGGTCGCGCGTCGTTTCAAGTTTGCGTCGGAGAGAGCGCCCGTGTGGCACCCCTCTCCCCACCCTCCCCCACAAGGGGGGAGGGAACCCATCTGCCGGTGCGACCCTCACGGTGGAGCGGAGAATGCGGCGGCATCACGTAAGCGCGCTACCTCACACCCGAGCGATCGCGTGCGAGAACACCACCTCTATCAGCGTGCCGGAGCGGCCGCCGGTGCGGATCTGGAATTTGGCGCGGTTGGCTTCGACCAGGGCTTTGGTCAGCGACAGGCTGACGCCGCCGGCGCCGGCCTGGTCTGATGGCGCAGGCGCCCGGAACGGCTCCAGCGCGGCGGCGACTTCGTTGTCGTTGAGGCTCTGCCCGGTGTCGCGCACCCGCAGCATCACCTCGCCGAAGTCGGACAATGCGGTCGAGACGATCACCTGGCCGCCGGCATTGGCAAGATGGATCGAGCTGCCGATCAGGTTCAGCGTGATCTGGCGCAGCGCGCGGGCGTCGGCGACGACCATGGGCAGCGTGTGCGCCAGCGAAGTGCGGATGATGATGCGCTCGCGGTTGGCCTGCGGCTGCATCACCGCGACGCAGCTCTCCACCATCTCGTTGAGGTTCTGGCTGGTGAAGGCGAGATCGAGCTTGCCGGTCTCGATCCGGGAGAGATCGAGCAGATCGTTGACGATGGCGATCACCCGCTCGCCGGAGGCGCGGATGTCCTTCATGTATTCGACATAGCGCTCGTTGCCGAGCGCGCCGAAACGCTCGCCGATCATCACCTCGGCAAAGCCGATGATGGCGTTCAGCGGCGTACGCAGCTCGTGGCTGATCCGCGCCAGCATGTCGGATTTGCCGTTGGCGGCGCGCTCGGTCAGCCGCCGCGCCTCGCGCAATTCGTTCTCGCTTGCCTTGGTCTGCGAGAGATCGCGGAACACGGCGAAGAAGTTCGGCCCCTCGGCGCGGGTGCGGCCCATCGTCACCGACAGCGGAATCAAGCCGCCCTGGCGCACGCGCCCGAGCGTCTCGCGGCCGTGATCGAGCAGGCTGGCGACGCCGGCCGATTTCACGCTGGCGAGATAGTCGAAAACGTTGTGCTGGCTTTCCGGCGCGAACAGATCGGCGAGATTGTGCGTGATGAACTCCGCGCCGTCATAGCCGAACAGCGCCTCGGCGCTGCGGTTGCAGGAATGGATGTTGCCCTCGGCATCGAACATGATGATGCCTTCGGCCGCGGTGTCGAGGATCGCGCCGAGCTCTTCGGCGTCGGCGTGGCCGGCCTGCGGTTCGGGTGGCACTGCGATCGGCTCGATCGCTGTTTCCGGCGCCGGCGCCGAGAGTGCTGCCGCGATCGCGGTGTCCTCGTCATGCGTGCGCGAAAAGATCAGCGCCAGCGCGGAGTCGTCGTCCCATGAGATGGTGTGCAGCCGCGCCTCGGCAGACACCGATGTGGCTGATGCGTCCGCGGCCTGGTTTGCGGAGATCGTGACCGGCGTGCCGGTGCCGGACGAACTGCTCGCCTGCGAGACGCCGGGTTCGACGAACAGCGCATCGAGCCCGCCGGCGTCTTCCAGCGCGTGCAAACTGTCATAGCCCATGCGCGCGAGGAAGGCGTGGTTGGCATAGAGCAGGCGGTCGAGCCGGTAGATCAGGATGCCGACCGGCAGCAGATCGAGCAGCGCCTTGTCGCGCCTGGCTTCGCCGCGCGGCGGCGGCTCGGTCTGCGCCATCCAGCCGGACTTCGGAGTGTCTGGCTGCTCCTCGCGCGGCGGCTCGATTGCGGCGGGCTCCTCAGCGGTCGGCTCGGTTACGGCGTCCGGCTCGGCGATCGTCTCTGCGGTGCTGCTGTCGGCGGTTGCCGCGGTCAGTCCCGCCTCGTTCTCCAGCCGCGCCGACAATTGGCGGGCGAGCTCGTTGAAGGCGTTGTTCTCGACCGGCGTCAGCGATGGCGGCCGCGTGTCGCCTCCGGGGCGGAACGGGACCACATTCTGTGGCGTCTCGTTGCGCACATCCTCTCGGACTTCTTCGCGCGTATCTTGGGGCGTTTCCACGGTCTGATCCAGGTCGGGGTGTGAAGTCTCGGATGCTATCGGCTCAATTAGGTCCTCGATCGGAGGTGCGGCGTTGGCCTCGGGCGGCTCCGCGACCGGCGGAGGAATGTCGACCGGCGGCTCGGCGGCGAGCGGCTCATCTGCGACCAGCGCTGTGGGCGCGACGTCAGCCGACAGCGGCTGCGGCACCGTTGGGCCGCTGAAGAACTCATAGCGGCGCAACGCGGCGAGTCGCGCAAGCCCGTCGAGGTCGCGACACACACCAAAGCCGCGATAGCCGGCGAAAGTCCTGTTGCGGTCGAACACCGGCAGGCCGGCCAGTTCGACCGGCAGACGGCCGCCGCCGTCGACCGGCCAGGGCAGCGTGATGCCGCTCCAGGTGTCGTGGGTGGCGACCGCCTTCAGCACACGACCGTCGGGGTCGAGCCCGAAAGCATCGGATATCTCGCTCCAGAGCCGGCCGAAGCCGGCCGCGGTGCGGGTGCCGATCAGGCGGGTGAATTCGTCGGAGCCGAGCGAGAAGCGGCCCTCATGGTCCATCTGCCACATGAAGCGCAGCGGAAGCCGCCGCGCAGTCGGCAAGGGCTCGTCGAGCCAGGATGGCGCGGGCGCGGGCGGCGGTTCGGCGGCGGGCGCATCCGCCACGGCGTAGGGCGAGGGGGCAGGCTCGGCCGGTGGTATTGAGGCTGCCGTGACGGGCGCGACAGCCTCGTCCTCAACGTCGGGCAAGGTCTCGAACGGCGGCTCTTCGATCTCTTCTTCGGCTTCCTCTTCCGCCGTCACATCGATCGGCGCCTCGGTCGGCGAGTCCTCGACCACGGGCGCTTCGGGATGCGCGATGTCGGGATGCGCAGGCGTGGTCTCGGCGGGCTCCGGCTCCGCGTGCGCCTGTTCTGCTGCCGCAGGCCCAGCGTCGACATGAGGCTCGCTGATAACAGGCTCGGGCGCGGCGGGTTCTTCCGTAATCGCTTCCTGCTGCGTCGCCAGCGCGTCGTACAGCGTGAAGGCGGCCGGCACTTCGGTGGTCGGCGCCGGGGCTTCGTCAGGCGCGATCGGTTGTTCGCTCGCGAGAGCAACTGCCGGTGTCTCCGGCGCGACCGTCTCCTGCACAATCGCCTCAGGCACGACTGTCGGCGTCGGCTTCGGCTGCGCGACGACATTCGGCGCCGGCTTGATCAGTGCGACCAGCGCGGTATCGGCGCCGCGGCCGATCCGTTGCAGCACGACGCGGCCGATCGCGATACTGGCTGCGGCGCGGCCCTGCTTCAGCGCGTCGCTGCGCGCCGCATCGAGGCCGGCTTCTGAAAGATCGTGCAGGCCGAGCAGGGGACGCGCCGCATCATTGGCGCCGAGCAGCATGCCGTCGCCGCTGAAGGCTGCGACCGGCCGGTCCAGTCCCTGCACCAGCCGCTGCAGCCGCTCGGCCAGCGGCATCACGCGGCCGGTGGCCGCGGCGACCAAAATGCCGTGGCTGCCGTCGGGCAGGTCGAGCCGCGCGCAGCTGCAGGTCGCGAGCAGTCCGGGTGCCGCACCAAAGCCGCGCAGCCGCTCCAGCCTGATAGCACCATTGGCGAAGAGGCTGCCGCTGAGCCGGGCAACCTGGCGACGATGCGGATCGGCTGGACCGAATGAGCGCTTCGCCAGATCCGTGCCGTTGACCGCACCGAACACCTGCGCACCGACCGGATTGGCCCAGAGGATCCGCGCGCCGTCGGCCGACCACAGCCATGCGGGCCGCGGGCTCGCCGCATGCTCCGCTAGCCTGGGATCGCCGAGCGCCTGAATCTGGAATTCCGCATCGTTCATCACGCAGGACTTGATCGCATTGGTTGGGCTTTCTCACCTGCGATGGGCGCAGATACCGGCGGCCAAAGGATGACAGCCTTAACGGTTCGTTAGTATCGCAAGCGCGCGGCGGCAGGTCCACCGCTGCGCCCATCCTGCCCACGGCAAAGGCTGGATAACGTTAACTTGCCTGAACGATCCGCCGCGCTTAGGCGTTGTCGGCGCTAACGGCCGGGCAAGCCAGATCCGGAACCGGCGACACCGCGTCACGTCGGCAATGCGGCGTCGCGATGTAGGCTGGCGTCGGCCGGGACAGGCGAAGATAACCAGGGAGCACGACCATGAGCGACAACGGACGTGACCATTTCGAGATCCCCAAATTCGAGATCCCCAAGGACATGCGATCGATGGCGGAGGCAAGCTTCGGCCAGGCGCGCCAGGCGTTCGAGAAATTCGTCTCCACCGCGCAGGCGACCGCCGGTACAATCGAGGAGCGCAATGCCAGCGTGCGCGCCGGCGCCAAGGACATTTCGAGCAAGGCGCTCGCCTATGCCGAAAAGAACGTGCAGTCCTCGCTGGACTATGCGCAGTCGCTGCTCAAGGCGAAGGATCTGACCGAAGTGATGAAGCTGCACAGCGACTACGTGCAGGGCCAGATGCGCGCGCTCGCCGAGCAGGCCAGCGAAATGGGCCAGATCGTCAGCCGCGCCGCGATGGACGCGGTCAAGCCGAAAGGCTGAGTCGGGCCAAGCTATAGCCGAGCCGATAGTGGGTTCCCCGATGCAACGCCGAGATTGCTGACGCAACCTTGGGGCGGCCAGAATGGAACCTGCATCCGGTGCAGTCAAAAGTTGCGGCATTGCAGCGAATTCGCGTTGCGTTGCACAAAATTGACATGATAAGGGTGTCTTATAGGTCATGCCCAACGCCGGGCATTCCCGTGAATCAAGGCAGCGTGATCCATTTCGACGATCCCGGTTTTAGTCCGGGGCGTTCGCAGATGGTCACATCGAGTCACCCGTTTCGAGTCACCGTTGCGAAGGATTACACGTCAATGACCAACCCCTCCGATCCGTTCTCCGCCTCCGTCATCCCGTTCGAGGTCCCCGAGCAGATGCGCGCGTTCGCCGAAAAGGGCGTCTCGCAGGCCCGCGACAGCTACGCCAAGTTCAAGGACGCTGCCGAGACCCACAATTCGACGGTCGAAGCCGTCTTCACCAGCGTCAGCAAGGGCTCCAGCGAGTATTCGGCCAAGGTGCTCGAGTTCTTCAAGGCCAACACCACCACCCAGCTCGAATTCGCCCAGTCGCTGTTCTCCGTGAAGTCGCCGACCGAGGCGATGGAGCTGTGGACCTCGCACGCCCGCAAGCAGTTCGAGACCTACGGCGCCCAGGCCAAGGAACTCGCCGAGCTCGGCCACAAGGTCGCCGCTGAGGCCGCCGAGCCGATCAAGGCCAGCGCCGCGAAGCTCTATAAGCCGGCCGCCTGATCAGGCCCGCACCACGATTTGCTGAAGGCTCGGGCAGGAATGTCCGGGCCTTTTTGCTGGAAAACGCGTCAAAACAGCAGCCTAAGGCTTGGGTTCTGGTTTGGTCAGAGCCTGAGCCGGGGTTATCCATCGCTGTGAAATGCGGACGGAAAGCCTGCGTTCCGGCCTTGCCAAAGGCGTGCGTTGCACCTAGTTTCCGCCCGAAATCGCCGCCCCCTTTAGCGGGGCCGCGTGCCAGGATGCAGTTGTAGCTCAGTTGGTTAGAGCGCCTGTCTGTGGAACAGGAGGTCGGTGGTTCGAGCCCACCCAACTGTACCAGACTAATCAAGCGCTTAACCTAATTCGCCTGAATGTAGAAAGTGTTGTAGCTACCATGGAGCTACCACGCGGGGCAGGGCAGCAATGAGCGACAAATACGGAGCATGGTTTGCAGACGTCGCGACTAACGAGAACGGTTAGACGACACGCCCATCTGGGCAGAGACCAAGGACGAAGCCATAGCCAAGGATGACGAGTGGGCCCACAAAGTGTGCCAACAGGTCGGGGAGGGTCTGTTGATCCTCAAGCGCCCCGGTGAGCCGGGCAGCATCTACAGCAAACGTTTCGTTCTGCTCAATCCGTAGCCGACTGAGAGTCGAAATGCCCGATCGCAAAATCCAGCGTCAGATTCTTGAAACACTCCAGGCGGCGTAGGCGAATTCTATACGCGATCGTGACGGCTGATCGCAGCGGCTTGTCAAGGTCAGCGTGCCGCTTCGCGCGCTATCGGTGGCGAGCAAAAGAGATTCATGGGAAAGGCAGTCAGGTGAATAGATCGTGAGTTTCTTCGAGCGTCTAAAGACAGAAGCGTCCGCTGAATGGCGAGCCTACACCGAGCATCCTTTCACGAACGCATTGGCGGACGGCTCGCTCGCCGAAGCGGCGTTTCGTCACTACCTCGCTCAGGACTACCTGTTCCTCATCGAGTTCGCGCGCGCCTACGCGCTCTCGGTCTACAAGTCGCCCAAGCTTGCCGACATGCGTGAAGCAGCGGCCGGCCTCTCGGCCATCCTTGATGTTGAGATGAACCTTCATGTGAAGCTCTCTGCCGGGTGGGGTCTATCTCCGAGCGACCTTGAACAAACTCCCCCGGCGGTCGAGATGCTGGCCTACACACGCTACGTGCTCGACGCTGGAATGCGCGGCGACCTGCTGGCACTCAAGGTGGCGCTTGCCCCCTGTGTGATCGGGTACGCGGAGATCGCCACGCGGCTCGCCTCGCGACCAAATGCGGACGCTGCAACGAACCCCTATCGCGTTTGGATCGCCGAGTACGCCGGCGTGCCATACCAGGAGATCGCAGCAAAAGCGCGGGCGCACCTGGAGCATCTCGCCGATCTCTACGCCACGCCGGCCCGCGAGGCAGAGCTGATTGCGATCTTCAAGGAAGCCACCCGGCTCGAGGCAGACTTCTGGGAGATGGGCTGGCGCGCGGGCCATCGTGTTGAATAGGCCTTCGGCAATCGTCAGGCTCCTAACCTGAAGGTCATAGGTTCAAATCCTATCCCCGCAACCAAGTAAGCTGCTGTATTAGCAGGAAGCCAAAATTGACCCCTCACCAGATGGATGAAATCCGGGTGCCGAAACTCGCAGGAGAGTCAGTGCGGGAATTGGGTCGGTCCTACAACGTCTCACCAAATACGATCAGTCGCGTTCGAGAAGCCGGTGCAACGACCGCAACCTCGCCGAGGCAGAGCAGACGAAAGCACTCCGCAGAAGATCGCTCCAAACGGTTCTGCTGGGGGCCAGATGATCTGGAGCATCACTAGCCCATCGGCCCTGACCGCGTTTGATCGCTCTAACAGCAGAGAGAGAGCGATATTTGCTCGTCTTGCACCTGTCGCTCAATCGTCAGACCGACGTCTACCGGCGCGAAGGCATCGACCTCGACGTATCGACGCGGCGGATTGGGTGGGCGCGGCCCGCGGCAAACCGATGAAGCGAGCGCGGTTTTGAGCGCAACGTTACGCCGCAATCAATCCTAAGTCCTGGAATTGCACGGTCCAGTTTGGCTCGGGATCCCTTAGGCGCTCGATGTTGATGCCGCGAGGAATCGCGCCCCGCAAGGTTGGAGTCCTTAACCCGGAAAGCGACGGTCCGTTGCCAGATGAGCTCATCCCCGTTCGAGCGACCGCGATACTTCCACCGGAACGGTCGGATCGGGGCGACTCAACCAGAGCTGCACAAAGATAATTGCGCTTGCTGTGGCAACGGCCGAAAAGATGTCCTTGCCCAACCCTTCGTGCCAAAATTGATACATGGGTGGATTCATGCAGACCATAACCAACCGCCACATATTTAACGCAAATTGGATCAGCAATGCGCCCAAGCCTACGAAAAGATCGGCCCTAATCCAATATGGGCGATGAAGCATCGTAAGTGTCACCCAGCATAGGGACGCCAACGAAAGGTTGTGAAACGACGCGCATCCCGAATTAATTATGACGTCGTGTCCGCTGGGAGTCGTAACCATTGTACCGTCCGATGAGGCTCCAGCTACGACGTAACTCAGAAGCCAGCCAACCACTCGGGCATCAATATTCAGGAAAAGAAACGACAGCTTGGCAAAAATCAACGGGGCCCATACAGCGTTGATGGAAACCGCAAGTACCACAGCCCCCGCGGCTTTTGTGTATAAATCATTACGATCCCGGATAATCAGATAGAGACCAAACAGCGTGATCGAGCAATACGCTGAACCGATTGCAGCGATCAGCAAAGCGAATGCGCCGCAAGCCCAATCGAGCAGAGAAGGGGCGCCAGTTCGCGCTTTGGATAGAAGGTAAAGCGAGACAACACTAGCCCCTGCCCCAAAAGTCCCGAGCACGGGTTGGCCTGCCAAATCGCTGACACTTATCGAATCTGAAAATTTTCTCGCGAAACTTCCCGCGTAAAGCGCGAACTTTTCCGCATAAACGGATATTAGGATCGCGGTTTCCGAATCCGAAAAGTTTCCCGCGAGCTTTCCCACGTAACGCGCGAATTTTCCCGCGTAAAGGAAGACTAAGATTCCTATCTCCGAGCCTGACAAAATCCAAAAGGCGCGCATAAGGGCTCTTTGTGGGTTAATTTTGCAGTTTATATGCGAAAGTCGCGGAACAAAAAGTTCTGCATTTTAAACTCGCTGAAACAAATAATGAATGGAACCAGACGTGATGGTTGAATTCCATTAAAAGCCATGCTCTGATAGTTATTGCATTGCGATAATGTTTTAAAGAGAAACTGGTCATTTAAAGAGGAACTAGACATGAACATCAAGTGGGCGTTTCTTCCAGCATTAGCGTTAGTCGCTTCCGTATCGTTTGCCTCAGCTCCGTCCTTTGCATGCGAAGGAAATTGCAACAATAATGGAAATCCAAACGGTGGTGGAAATGGCAACGGCAACGGCCATCAACCGTTGGGTGCTCCTCTGCCGCTCCTCGGCGCTAGCCTTCCTGGTCTAGCAATCGGGTACGGAGCTTACTTGCTGATCCGGCGTCGACGTAATGCGACTTGATGCCGTCTCGTCTTAGATGATGCAAGGCCGCCTTCGGGCGGTCGTTTTTGGATTTCGTTCGGACTGGCGGACTGTCGCAACTGTAGCGCTCCACGTCCGCTATTTCGGAAGCAAACCGTCGCCGATGACGACGATAGGGCTCGTCGTTCGAGCCAGTTGCTCGGAGAACATTTCCCGGCGCACGTCTGCGTGAACGTGGAATAGCACCGGCCTGTGACTTCGCGGAAGCGCCTGCGCATTCTTTAAAGCTCTAAAAACGAAGCGGCAAAAGCATCGCTTTCGGTTGCCCCCCCAAAGAACTCACCATATCGCCCGCGCCGTTACCGAGAGTGATCGCGTTGGACACTAGCTCAGAGCCTGCGAGACTGACTACGTCGCCCGCGCCACTACCAAAATGAATTATGTTATTGTCGGCTTCCCCGTTAGAGGCATTTACCGTATCGCCATCGCCGTTTCCAAACGTGATTGCATTGTTAGAAAACGGCGCTCCCGCGTTGCTCATCGCGTCAAGGGTGTCACCGGCACCGTTGCCGAATGTAACAGTTTCATTTTGACCACCGCTGGTGCTCGCCGTGTCACCCGCACCATTTCCAAACGTGATCGTGTCGTAGCTGTCACCATCGGCAGTCACCGTGTCGTGCGCCCCGTTTCCTAAGGAAATCGCATCGTGTGCACTACTGATAGTGGTTTCGCTTCCATCGAAATTGGTTGTCGAGCTACTGACCACCACAGAGTCACTGACGCCGTTGCCGAGAGTGATCGTGTCGGATTGATTGTCGATCACACTAACCGCGTCTCCTGCACCCTTACCCAAGATAAAGGTGATACCGGAGTTTGCGTCGGCAACCGTCACCATATCATCCGCACCGTTACCCACCGTGATTACGCTTCCGTTTCCTCCGTTAAACGCGATGTTGATCTGATCATTGCTGCCATTGCCGAGGCTAATCGTTGACGGAGCTCCGACAATGCCTCCGCTTACAAGATCATTGTCTCCATTACCGATCTTGACGTTAGCGCCGCTCACTCCCACAAATGCGGAGTCACCGTCACCATTACCAAGGATAATGCGGTCGTTTGTTCCGATTGTTCCGTCGCTTGCGCCTATGGAGTCGCCGTCTCCATTTCCCAAGATGATAGTGTCGTTGGAGGTTCTGCCGGCGCTAACCGTGTCATTATCACCATTTCCGAGAGTAACTGTACTACCACCCGAATACGAAGCGATGACAGAATCTTGATCGCCATTGCCTAGCGTTATTGTACCACCGCCCTCTTGTGCATTCACGGCGACCGGAAAGCGGACCTCGCTGGATGTCCGAGAAGGGCACACTCGGAGCTGGCGGGCCTTCCGCTGAAGTCCGCTAGACCCCAGTGAGCAGACATCCGCAAGCCGCGAGATGAGATCCGAAAAGGGTCAACAACGGCCAATGCACCGCAGCAGTGACAGTCTACCGCTTGCTAGTGCTGACGGCGCTAGTCAGCCTCGATCCGTCGCACGGAGGATCGCCATTGGAGACGACGGTCGTAACATTGTTAGTCACGCAGACCGACAAATCAGAACAAGTAGGATCAGCGCAACAACACTCACAACAGCGGCGGTAAGTACGGGCCATGGATAGCGGCGCGGTGTCCTATCGCGCCAGCGGGGAGGCGGAATATAGCGGGCTTCCATGGCGACCTTAGTCGCGCATTCGACGCCGAAGGGGCGTCACGCGTGCTTGCTTTCGTAGAATGTGCCCAAAATATTCGCGTGCAACCCTGTCTATCACCGTCGAGATTAGTTCCTCAGGTCGTGACGCATCACGGTGCTTTGCTTCAAGCAAATATTCGGCAACGTCTTCCTTCAATTTCACCAAGCTCGCATCATCACAAATTGGCGTTGCCAATCGATGCCGTTCGGACGCGCGTATCATTTCGCTGCGTGAAAGCATGAGAACCTCCCGAGATTATTATTGGCTTTGATCTTGAAGGTCGTGAAGCGACCAGTTTTCCTAAACCCGATCAATAACGGTCGGTTTTTCTGGATGCCGGTTGAAGTCCGGCTCGGTAGATCATTTAGACAACCGAAGGCGATATGTTCGGTTCCTGACTTAAGCGCCGAAACAGTTGTTCCTTTTTCCGGAACCGGCTGGTTTCTGGTTTGCGTTTCCAGCGTTCGTTGTCAAAACCGGAAGTGTCGGTCCGTCGGCGGGATGTCTGCTTTCCCCCGATGACCGGAAATCTCCAGGACCCCTTGGTAGGTCCGAATAGGGCAAACAGGTGAACGGACCCAAAGCTCAAGGTCTTTGAAGTTCCTTTGATTTGTTCGCGCTTTGCGCGCACCGGAATGACGGCGGCGCCGTCAGGCTGCGATAATGCGGTCGGACGTCTGTTCCGCCTGATGCCCTGAAAGGAACAGCAGCTCGATCTCGTGGGCGGGAAGCGGCTTGCTGAACAGGAAGCCCTGCATCTCGGTGCAGCCTTCGGACGTGATCTTGTCGAGCTGCTCCTGGGTTTCCACGCCTTCCGCCGTGGCCGTCATGCCCATGCCATTCGCCAGCGCCGCGACCGCGCGCACGATATTGAGCGAGCCGGAATTCTCCGTAATGTCCTTTACGAAAGAACGGTCGATCTTGATCTTGTCGAACGGGAAGGACTGAAGATAGGTGAGCGAGGAATATCCGGTGCCGAAATCGTCCATGGCGATCCGGACACCGAGCTCGCGCAACTGGTGCAGGACGGCGAGCGTCGATTCCATGTTCTGAAGCAGAACGGTTTCGGTGATTTCGATTTCGAGCCGTGCCGGTTGCAAACCGGAGCCAGCCAATGCGCCGACGATGACCTGCATCAGGCCGGGATTGCGAAATTGAACTGCCGAAATATTGACCGCGACATTGAGATTGTTAGGCCAGCGCGCCGCGGTGGCGCAGGCTTGCCTGATCACCCATTCCCCGATCGGAACAATAAAGCCGATCTCTTCCGCGAGCGGGATGAACGCGGATGGCGCGATCATTCCCCGCGTCGGATGATTCCAGCGGATCAGGGCTTCGAACCCGCTAATTTCGTTGCTCGCCAGATTGACCACCGGCTGGTAGTAAAGTTCGAACTCGCCCGATAGCAGCGCCTTGCGCAGATCCTGTTCCATGATGCGGCGGGCCTGCATCTGCAGGTCCATCGCCGGCTCGAAAAAGCGGAATGTGCCGCGCCCGTCACCCTTTGCGCGGTAGAGCGCGAGATCCGCATTTCGCAGCAGTTTGTCGGGCCTCAAGCCGTCGCCCGGGCCGAGCGCGATGCCGACGCTGGCGCCGATTAAGGCCTGATGGCCGTCGATGTCATAGGGCTCGCTCATCAACTCGATGACGCGCTGGGCAAGCGAAGTTGCCTCGGCGGGATCGGTGATGGGAGCCTGGACGATGACGAATTCATCGCCGCCCATTCGTGCGATCGTGTCTGTCTCGCGAACCAAACCGCGCAGGCGATCCCCAACGATCTTCAGCAACTTGTCACCGGCGGGATGACCAAAAGTGTCGTTCACGGCCTTGAACTTATCGAGATCGAGGTGGTGCACCGCCACCATTTGCTCACGATGAATGCGACGGCCCAACGCGCTTTCGAGCCGCTCGTTCAATAATACGCGGTTGGCAAGACCGGTGAGCGCACAGTGATGGGCCATGTATTCGATCTTGGCCTCGGACTGCCGCTGCTGGGTGATGTCCTCATGCGTGGCAACCCAGCCGCAGTCCGGCATCGGCCGATGCCGGATCTTGAAAGTGCGCCCGTTTTTCAGTTCGACGATGCTATCGGTGGGGTCTGACGACACCGCGACGTTGCTGCGCCATTGCAGGTATTCATCCCTCGACATCGCGGGAAAGCTTCCTGCCTCGAAGCGCATGTCGACAATCTCTGAGAGCAGCGTCCCCGGACCGACGCGGTCGGGCGGAAGGTCATACATCTCGACATAGCGGTCGTTGCACACGATCAGTCGATGACTGGCGTCGAAGAAGCACAGCCCCTGCGACATATTGTTGATCGCGGTGTCGAATTGCAGGTTGCGTATCCGCAATTTCTCTTCCTGCTCCTTGCTGAGCTCGAACTGCTTCTGCAGGCGGGCGTCCATTTCCTCTCGCCCGGTGATATCCTCATGGGTGGCCATCCCGCCACCGCCGGGCATCGGGTAGAGGGTATATGCGATGATCCGGCCGTCCGTGAATTCCTGAACAGTCGTTCCCGCAACAACGGTGTTTCCGACGCGATGTCCGACGTATTCGTTGGGTCTTGAAAGGATCTTGAATCCCAGACTCAGCCGGTGCTGGATAATGTCGCTGAGGGGAGTGCCAGGTTTCACTTGCGCGGGCGAAAGCCCATAGATCTCCAGATAGCGCGTGTTGCAGAACACGACTTCGCGCTTGCCGTCGAAGATGATGAGTCCCAACGACAGATTGTTGATGGCTTGCTCGAGAAGCCGGGTCGGATGAGCCGGCTCCCGATCGATGAAACGTTGGACCGAATCCACCATTTGGTGTTCCTCCGCCGCATTAGAGACCCAGGCTGATGAATGGCATCCTTGACATGCGGGAATATTCCGCAGGTTCCTTGGAGTGTGCTGAATGAATCTTTAATTTTTTGAGCGGCCTCAGCCGCGACCCGCTAGCTGTCACGCCTGGTCCACCAGGATCACCCTGATACGTTTGATATTGGTCAGCGTGGGGGCGGTCAGGACGAGATCGCCGGTGACTGCAAAGAACGCGGTGGTGTCATTGTTGTTAAGATAGGCCTCGGCATCGGGGCCAACCGCGTCTTCTGCGATACGCTTTAGAGCGCAAGAGCGTCGACCCGATGGCGGCGAAGACGGCCCCAGCGCGGACGGCCGCCCAGCATCAGCCGCTGCTGCACTTCGTCGGTGTTGCGACCTGGTCGGAAGAGAAGGTGTTGGCCAAGGTACGCGAGATGCTACCGCCGGCGATGACGAAGGACGGGCCGATCGAGGCTTGGATCAATCGACGATACTTCGTTCCCGAAGCAGGGTAAGCACTCGGTCGGTGTACACCACAAATATTGTGGGCAGCTCAGGTTACAGCGAGCGGGGATACCGGCGCTTTACTGCCAAAATCAGCTCCAGCGCACGCCGGAAAAATCGCCGTTTCGCCAGGCGAGATGGCATTTGCGGGCGGTCCGGAAGTTATCAAACGATAGCTCGAAATCCGTAGGCATCGCGCCGATATCATGAAGGCGAATACTTGCGCCGTGATCGGTAGCGTTGCGGACCGTGCATGAGAGTGTGCCGGTCGACCCTACGAAGAACAGTGCAGCGCCACGGTCAATTCGCGTCCGGGGGAGCGCTCGCCGTTCGGGCCTTGAGCGCTGCAGGATTTCTTCGATCGAAGACATCGATATCACCTCAAATGGCGAAGCGCTGACGAATTACTTTCGCGTGGGCGACGGCCGACGTTCTGAATGCATTGCGTGACGTTTGATTTTGAGGCTCTCGCGTTCTGCGTCAGCGACGAGCTGTCGTAGCTCCAGCACTTCGTTATATCGGATGTTCAAGCTACGATCGTCTTGATCGCCCTGTAATTTGCTGTTTGTTGCCATCTGCTTCGAAGGTACGCGAACCGCTTTCGCTTTTGGTTGGCGAGACCGCCGCACCGTTGGGGACAATGCGGCGATCTCCGGCCGAGCCGGTCGGGGGTCGTGGGATGGGATAGCTCGGCGCGGTTGCAAGCAAGAATAGGGCACAGTGAATCGCAGGCAATCGATCATGCAAGTTAAGCTTGATGCGCGCGCAAAGCGTTATATCGGGAACTAGAATTTACTCGACGTGGCGCATTAGCCAAGTCGCTTCAGGTTAATGGCAGGATTTTATTGACGCCACTCGACTTGTTCTCCGATCATCGAACTGTTCACGATGAAACAATTAGGTATCGAGAATGTTTGTCGAGTTGACGATATTTACGGCTTTGACGATTTGTGCCGGCGCTGTCTTGGTCAAACTTTACGAGCGGCGGCAGGATGTCCTTTACGGTCCATATCTCAGGCGTCAGAACTCTGAAAGACGATCATCCTGAAAGAGAACGCCGATGCGATCTCCTCGATGGCTTCTTGTCGTGCTCCTATGCGCGTTATGTGCATCAGTGACGATGGCTGTGTTCACAACTGTGAAGCGGATCGTGATGGAGCGGCAAAGTCCGTCGCTTAAGCTAAAGCAGAGCGATCAGGTCCCAGTGCGCTTAGCGCACGCCGAGCGGCGACCCGCCTCGGTGGGTGCGCATGAAATTAGGGCTAAATCTTTGAGGTTCCCTGCCGATGGATAGGCTGAACGCCGTTCGTACCGTTGACAAGCACGCCGCCATGTTTCTCCGATTTGGAGCACCGGGATATCTTG
This sequence comes from Bradyrhizobium sp. LTSPM299, assembly GCF_000938235.1. Classification (NCBI taxonomy): domain Bacteria; kingdom Pseudomonadati; phylum Pseudomonadota; class Alphaproteobacteria; order Hyphomicrobiales; family Nitrobacteraceae; genus Bradyrhizobium; species Bradyrhizobium sp. LTSPM299. Next base: position 83,759 of record NZ_JYMU01000050.1, on the reverse strand, counting down.
TCATCGCCGCCGTCGGCGGTGAGAGGACTATTGAGCATGAAGCTTGGTTGCAGCTACCGCTGTGGCAGCCAGGGCAGGCCGATGCGCTAGGCCCGGCCGTTGACCTTGATCAATTGAGATCAGTGGGAAGTAGTGCTTAGCGATTAGGAAAAAGCAAAGCACGCCACTGGTGACAACGGCGATCGTGACACCATTCCAGAAACTGTAGAACGCCGCCGACCAAAACGGCGTATCGAGCTTTTGCGGTTTTTGAGGCATTCGTCAATTCTTCCGACGGCGCGTCGAAGCGGAGCATCGTTATCGTAGATGGCGGCCATGAATGCTTCGTAACCGCCGCCTCCCGAGCTCTCGCTAAGCGCCGGCTGGCCGATGAATTCGATGCCGCGCACGACGGCCATCCAAAAAATAAGCGGGTCATCGATCCTGGCCCGCCAGGGAGTTAGCTGAACGAAGCCCGGCAAACAGGAACGCGGAACGAGGCGACCCGGGCATCGTTCGGCGGGCGGTCTCGTCGCAACCTCTCAGTCATTAGAGAACTCTCAACCATTCTCACGCACGATGGACGAAATTTGCCGTGCTCAGTCCATGGGCAGAAATTATCGTCCTTTCCGATAGGCGCAAGTCCGCGCGTAAAAATGCCCTCGATACCGCACTGATTAGGTTCGGCGACGTGTCGGTGGCTTGCGTTGTTCGGGACATCTCCGAGAGCGGAGCGGCGCTTCGGATTGGCGCACAGTCGGAGATCCCTGACCAGTTCAAATTGGTCGTGCCTCGTAGCAAGGTTTTTGCCTGTAGGGTTGCCTGGCGCAAGGGTGGTTGGGTCGGCGTGTCGTTTCTTTAGGTGCGGCCCCAGCGTCTCGGAAGAATTCGCCATCGTTTAGTTGCGAGACCGTTTCGTGCAACCGAAGTCGCCAGTTAATCTTGATGCTGTCGTTGACGGTTAAATCTGGAACTGAATGTGGCATCGGAGAACGGGCCGGGCCGGCACTTGCGCGGATGAGAAGAATGACGAGCGAACAAGCGCGACTTTTGAAAATTAGCGATCAAGTCCGGTGGTTGGGGGACGAGGGAGCGAGCGGTGTTGTGACTGAGGTCAATCGCTTCGGAGTTGAGATCAATTGGTCGGACGGTCTCACGACGCGACCGTTCTTCAACGACACGAGGAAGATCGAGTTGACGGATCAGGACAACAACCGGCTCTCTTAATGGTCGACGGCGACCGCGCGGACCAAAAGGCCCACTGTGTGTTTGCCACGGAGTGACCGCTTTAGGTGTGCTCGGCAGCGCTGAACGTGTCGATTCGGTCTGTGAGGCAGTGCCAACGCTACGGTTTGCAATGCGCGGCCGACCCGTTGTTACCTCAGACGCACTGGCGGGCGCAGTTTGCAGCAAATATCAATAAAAACAATATCGTACCTACGAATCGGGAGCACTTAGCGTAGGTCACCGACGGCTTTTAGTGCCGATCCGAACTACGTTATCAAAGCTTCGAGGATCGCAATAGGCAGCGTCCATTACCCTCGTTCACACTGGAAACATTGAGATCAAGCCAAAAGACCTCAGTTCATGTCTGCAGGACGTATCTGATCTCCTTTATTTGTTGGACGTACTAAGGGGACACGAATGGGCGAAGCAGAACTTGAGTTCCAGTCTGCTCGGCACTCTTGGTTGGTCTCCGTCTAGGCGAACGCGGTTTCTGGTAACGATGCGAATCGGAGACGTTTAACGGATCTCGAAGTGCGAATGCACGGGCGTGTCTGCGTGCGACAAGAACGCAAGGTCTTTCAAGGCTGAAGCTGAAGATTGGCGGTGCCGCCCCAACTGTATGAGCGTCAATTCACCGGACGCCTGGAAGATGCAAGATTCCTCGCCCGTGCCGTTTCACCCCGCCTGCTTGCCATTCGCCGTCCATTCACCCACAATCCGCCAAATGACGGCCTTGGGGGGACGCATGGGGATCGCCGGTTCAAGGAGTTTTTCGTTCGCGCTGATGCTGGTGATGGGAGGAGCGGCTTCGCTGCTCCCGACCGAGAGCAAGGCCTACACCGCCGACCAGCAGCAGGCCTGCACACCCGATGCGTTCCGGCTCTGCAACTCCGAGATCCCCGACGTCGATCGCGTCACGGCCTGCATGATCAGGAACAAGGCGCTGCTTTCACCCCAATGCAAGGCGTTCTTCCGGCCCGATCCCGAGCCGGAGCGAGTTACGGCAGAGCCGGTGAGGCGGCCGGTTGCCGTCAAGCGCAAGCCTGCGAAGCCGCACAAGGCGAAGAAGTCGGCGAAGCCTGTGGCGAGCTGACGCAGGCACGCCAGCGCGCTGGATGACGCCGCGACCATTTCAAGGCCATCGCACGCGACAGACTGACGCCTTGTGATGCTGTCACGCAGCAACATCTTTCCTCTTTGGCTGTTATCAGCCGAACAGACACCGTTCCGCGATGCGCGGGATGGTTGAGGAGAGATGGGGTGAGCGAGTTTTACAGACAGGAGATCGATCGGCATTTTGCCTGGTTCGAAGCCAAGCTGCCGCCGCGACCGGCGCGGTTTGTCGGCTGGCTGCGCAGGCCGTCGTCGCGCTATGTGCGGATTCCGCTCGCGATCCTGCTGATCCTCGGCGGCATTTTCAGCATCCTGCCGGTGCTCGGGCTCTGGATGCTGCCGCTTGGACTCCTTTTGTTCGCGCAGGATGTGCCGTTCCTGCAGAAGCCGGTTGCGCAACTGCTCGGCTGGGTCGAGCGCAAATGGATCGAACGCGACGCGAAACGCGCCGCAAAGCGCGCACGCTGAGTCAAATCAAGTAGTTAGCGGCTTCCATTTGCGGTTGTGTTATGTGCGGAGTGTGACTCAAAAGCCCAAATGTGCCGGTAATCTTGGCTTCTTTGCGGATTGCAAGAGATTTATCTTTCACGAATCAGCGCGCTGATTCATTTTCGGCTTCTGGGGTCAATCTGGAGGCCAAGGTATGAACGTCATTGTTTTCGCGTCGCGTAAGGGGGGCTCGGGAAAAAGTACCCTGGCTGCCCACCTCGCCGCGCAAGTGCACAAGGCAACGAAGCCCTGTTTGCTGATCGACGCAGATCCGCAGGGCTCGCTGACTCTCTGGCATAAGTTGCGCGGCACCAACGAGCCGCCGATCAAGACGGCGGTGAACTCGGTCAGCGGCATCATCGCGCAAGCCAAGCGTGACGGCATCGAGTGGGTGTTCATCGACACGCCGCCGAATCTGTCGGCCGTGGTCGACGACGCGATCAAGAACGCCACCATGGTGATTATTCCGGCGCGGCCCGGCGTGTTCGACGTCAACGCGGTGCAGGAAACCATCCAGAACTGCCGTTCGTCGCGCAAGCCCTATGCTGTCGTGATCAACGGCGCTCCGGCGCAGCGCGACAGCGTCGAAAGCCCGATCGTCGCGATCGCCCGCGAGGCGCTGGCGAAATTCCGCGCGCCGGTGTGGAGCGGCCAGATCACCAACCGCGCCGATCTGTTGATGGCGCTCGGCCACGGCGAAGGCGCCCGTGAATATGATTCGGAAGGCCGCGCCGCCGCCGAGATTAACCGTCTCTGGGCCGCGATCGAACGCTCGATCAAGGCAATCCGCGGCTCGGCATCGGCCTCCGGCGCCATGCACAAGCAGGCGGCGTAACAACGCCGCTGATGCCCGGACTGACAAACGCGCGGGCTCCGCGCGTTTTTTAGTGGCTTGCGAGAGACGGAGTCATTCCGGAGCGATGCGTAGCATCGAATCCGGAATCTCGAGATTCCCCGATGCGCAATTGCGCATCTGAGGTTCACGCTTCGCGTGCCCCGGAATGACGGTGGCGTCACGCCACCATCAGCACGTAGAAAATAATCACCGGCGCCAGGGTCAAGATCACCGACCAGATGCCGACCGCCCACAAAATATCCTGGATCGTAAAGCCCGGCCTGTCGGCAATTCCGGACCCTACGGCAAGCGAACGCTCCTCAAACTTCACGACGCCCCCGCGTTGTTCTTGTCCGTAATGGGAGCAACGATATGCGGTCGGTTTTAAAATCCCGGCCGCAATTTTGCTCGCATTTGACCACAGGTGCTACCGCCGATTAACCACGGCGGGGCCCCGGTCGCCGCGTCAGGCCGCCAGCAAATGATAGGTCATGACCGGCGCGAAGCCGATCAGCAAGGCCCAGATCGCAAACGACGATACAAGCAGCACGTCGTGCACCCGTTGAGCGAGCTCGCTGGATGGATAGCGCGGATTGTGATGGATTTTTGTGATCATTGGTCTCCCCCCAGAGTTGTTTGAGGAGAGAGCAATACGCTGAAAATTTGAAGTTCCGGCTCGCGCCGCCGCTCAACTTGGCTGCGATTCAGTCATCGTGTCTTAACTATCAGCCTTAGCGCGTGCCGCCCTGGTCCCTGATCGCGCCGAGATGCTCGTTGATGCGGAACACGATCAGGATGAACTCGGCGACGATGCGCGAGAACACGATGCCGACGATGACGCTGGCGATCGAGGCGAGCAGCTGGATGAAGCCGACGAACGGGCTGATCGCCATGGTAGAGAGGCTCAGCAGGATGCCGGAAATCCCGAACAGCATGATGACGCCGATCACGAGCCAGTAGAACGTCTTGATGATCGTGGGCGTGATGAAACGGTCCCACTGAAACAGATCCTGGAAATCGAACATCGGTGGTTCTCCCGGCAAGCCGAAATTTGATTCGCGTCTCATCCTACTGCGTCATGCGAGGCTTTATCAGGCCGGCTTTATCAGGCCATCCCGAGGCGCCCGCATCCCCGCGACCGGTCCCCCGAACCGGGCGCCGGCCGGTCAGGGGCGAGCTATGCGAGTGGGCCGGTTGAGATTGCCGCAAATAACGGCCACAATCGGGCTTCCCTCCAGCATATCCTCACCCCATGACCAGTTTGACCTTCGAAGATTTCAAGCCCGGCCGCTTCGGGACGTTTGGCCCGCGCCATGTCACGCGCGAGGACATCCTGGCCTTTGCCGCCGAATACGACCCGCAGCCGATGCATCTCGACGAGGCGGCGGCGCAGAAATCCATGCTCAGGGGCCTGTCCGGCTCGGGTTGGCACCTGGGCTCGCTGATGATGCGGATGCTGTTCGATGGCTTCATCGGCCGCACCGCCTCGCTCGGTTCGCCCGGCGTCAACGAGATGCGCTGGATGGCGCCGCTGCGTCCGGGCGACGATTTGACGCTTGATGTCGATGTCACCGAAGCCCGCGTCTCGAAGAGCCGCCCGGAGACCGGCATCGTGACCTTCAAGGGCACCATCCGCAACGCGCGCGGCGAGGTGCTGTGCGAGATGGAGTCGCCGATCATCGTAGCCCGCCGTGACGGCGTGAGTAGTTAGAGGACGGCATGCGTTTCTTTGAGGACATTGAGATCGGCGACCGGCGCGACTTCGGCTCGTTCACTTTCACCGCCGAGGACATCAAGCGCTTTGCGGCGCAGTTCGATCCGCAGCGGTTCCACCTCGACGAGGAGGAGGGACGCAAGTCGCTGTTCGGCGGGCTCGCAGCTTCCGGCTGGCACGTCGCCGCTGTCTGCATGAAGCTGCTGGTCGCCGACGGCAAGCGGCAATCGGCAGAGGCCGCCGCGCGCGGCGAGACGGTTGCGGTGTGGGGACCTTCGCCGGGCTTCCGCGAACTGCGCTGGATCCGTCCGGTGCTATCGGGCGACACCATCAGCTTCTCCAACCAGGTCGAGACCAAACGGACCTCGTCGAGCCGTCCCGAATGGGGCATTTTGCAGGCGCGCAACACCGGCACCAATCAGCGCGGCGAAATGGCGTTCTCGTTCCTTGCGACCGCCTTCGTGCCGCGGCGCAATCCCGGTTCCTGATGTTGCACGCGCGCATCTGATCTGTTGCACGAACGCCATGGTTAGCGGATTACTTCTACGCACCCCTGCGGTTGTGCATTGCGCGGAAGCTATTTTTTGCTAACGCATTCTGAACCTTTGTCCCTGCCTATGGCTTTTGGGCAAGAACCTCAGGGAAAGAACTTCAGGGTGTGACCATGGCAGATCGCAGCGCGCTGAAACTGGTCGGCTTTATCTTCGCAACGGTGACGCTCGTCGTGATGCTGGCCACCGGCCTCGTCGTGAAAGGCTTCGCCGACGGCAATTATTCGTTCGAGACGACCTCGAGCATCAATCGCTGATTCAGCGTTTGATAAGCATGTCGCCCGACAGCTGATGCGGGCGCTGTCCTAACGGTTCCAGATCAGCACCATCACCACAGTCACGGCCAGCAGCAATCCGACAAACCTGATCATGATCGTTCCGACGCTCTGCTGCGATTGGCGCAGCGGGATGGGATCGGTGTTGTCAGGTCGAACGCTCTGCATGGATTGGGTCCCTAAGACGTGCCGGCCGCCTCGATGCGGCGCCGCTGCTTGGTCGCGGTCTGCGCAATTCAAGTTCAAATCAATGTTGAAAAGTATTGCCCGAGCGGCGTTTCGGGCACGTTAACCGCGGCCATCCGGCGGAAAATAGTCCTGAAACGAAGCCGCCGCCTCCCGTTCCGGGAGAGGCGGCGGATGGCAGTTTTATAACTGTTTTGGATCAGCTGTTGCGCAGGCCGTCGGCGGCACGCTTCCACTGCGAGACGTTGTCGGCGATCATCCGCGTCGACTTCATCGCGGCCTGGCTGAGCTGGGCATAGCCGGAAATCTCGCGCTGCACGCGCTGCCCTTCGGCATGCAGCAGATCGCGCAAGCTCTCGAGTTCGGAGATCAGCTTCTCGATCTCGGCGAGCGAAGTGCCGGCGACGCGCTGGATCAGCGAGTTGACGTTGTTGACGGTGGCGTCGGTGTTCGGCTCGAGCGGCGCGGTCTCCGGGCTTGTTGTCACGGGCGCCCGCCGCAGATAGGCGATGTCGTTGCGCACGAAGTCGCGAATTCCGGCCTCGACTTCGGTGACCGCGGCGAGATTGGTGTCGACCTCGGTGGTCGGTTCAGCATCAATGGTTTCGGAACGGGCGTTCATCGGCTTTCCCCTGTGTCGCGTAGCGCGGCGCGGCTGTCCCCCGCACGACGAATTGATAGTTGGCACGCCCATCAGGGCCGCGGAATTTGGCCGCATCTGGGCCGAGATGCGGCAATGGTTGATCATTCGCGCGACAGGGCTAACAGATCGTTCACCATGTCCGCTTGAAGCCGGCGCTGATGCTCTTGCTGGTCGTGCCCTGCGCGGTCTCGCCGATCGACCCCGACACGGTGACGCCGTCGAGCAGCTTCTGCTCGGCGCCGACCCGGCGCAGCCATTTGTCGTCAAAGGTCGAGGTCTGCCCCGCCGTGATGCTGGTGCCGGTGTCGTTGACGGACAGCTTTGCCGACTGGTCCGCGTCGTAGCTGCGCGTCGGGCGGCTGACGATGCCGGGCACCGGCACCACGCCCTGCTGGGTCATGTTGATGCCGTTCTGCAGCGTGACCGAATACCCGTCCGACAGCGGCACCTGTTTGCTCAAGGAAGTGCCGATCTTGCTCTGATCGGCGCCCGGGTCGACGCGAGCCTCGACCGAGGTCTTGTCCCAAACCGAAGCCACGCCGGGCGCGCTAATCGAGGCCCAGGCCGAGCCGCCGGATTGCGGCAGGCTGCCGCCATTGGCGAGCCGTTCCGACAATTGCTCCGACGTCGTCGTGCCTTGCCTTGCGACCGTCATGTCGGCACCCACACGCGTATCGAGGAACGGCGAGACCGACTGCTTGACCGACACCGCCGACGTGCCGTTGCCATTGAGGTTGGACGACCAGGCCGGATTGCCGCCCGCGCCGCCATTGGCCTTGGCCGCGCCCTTCGGCGCCAGCACCGGCAGGGTCGTCGGATCGGTGTTGAGCTGGCTCCAGTCGAGCTTGCTCTCGTCGATATCCTTCAGGATGTCGACGTCATTGGCATCGGCCGCGGTCTCTGCCGGCGGCGCTGCCTCTTCGGTCGCCTCGTCAGCCCCGTCTTTGCCAGGAGGCGTCTGCGCGGCGGCCGAAAACGCTATAGCCAGCATCAAAGCGGCCGCCAGCATTGGCAGCCTTGTCCAGCCAAGCAGCCTTGCCCAGCCAAATCGTGATGCGAAAATCATTCCCAGCCCGCGAATTCCAGCGTCGTAATTTGCTGATGTCGTGGTGCAATATTATGGCGGCTGAACCCTAAGAACAATGGGTCGCCATGTCCGGGCAGGGGCGCGTTGTCGCGCCGGATGCCCCGTGCCCTTGCAGCCCTTCCCGGGGCTGGCAAAGACGAGCCGCAGGGGACGGGGGAATGCCCGGACATGGCGAAGCTGGAGAGATCGTTGAGCGTTACACCGCCATGCGCGGCAGATGGATCGGATAGCCCACGGTCTGTTCGACGAGGTCGAAGGTGTCGACCAGCACGCGGAAGCTGGTCAGCTTGCTGGCCCTGAATTGCGCGAAATGCGCGATCCGCAGCGAGATCGGCTTGTTGGAGTCGAGCGCGGTCAGCGAATAGCGCATCATCGAGGACGCCGAGTCGACGCCCAGCATGATCGACTCGCGGTCGAAGCGGTGGACCCGCACGTTCTCGCCGATCTGCCGGATCACCTCGAGCACGGCTTCCTTGCCGCGGCGCGCGCCGAAGAAGGGAAACATGTCGATCGGTCCATAGATCGCCCAGTCGACCTCGTCGTCGAGCAGGGGCTCAAGGTCATCAAGCTGGCGTTCGTTGATCGCGCGATGCAATGCGCGCGAGAAACGCCAGAGGCTGTGCTCTGTCATTTTTGGTGGTTCCTGAAACTGGATTTCGAGACAGCAACGGGCTTGCGGCGTCAGCGCCGACGCCATGCCAGGTTGCTGCATTTCGCTATTATGCCCTCAAATAGGGCAGATCGGCCAAAACGCAATTGCGAATTTTGCATTGCACAATTGCGCGGAATTTTACCGGAATGTGACAGATGCCCGGTTTTCACCGCTTTTCAGCGGTCGCGCTGCCGGAGCGGCTCCCGCTCGATCGCGATCTCAGTGTCCCGAATCGCGATCACCGCGAACAGCAGGGCGCCACCGATGCCCCCGATCGCGGCCCCCAGCGGCATGAAGGTAAAGAACACCAGCATGCCGCTATAGCCTTCAAAATCCGTGGTTTTGAAGATTTCGACCCAGGCGAGCCCGGCCCCGATGCCCAGCGCCGCTCCGCCGAGGGCGCCCAATGCAAGGCCAAGCAGCGCCAGCAACGCGATCTTCATGGTGGTTTCAGTTCCGACGCCCGTAGCAGGCCCTGTGGTAGGTCGGCGTCGGGTCGATCAGGTTCAAAGCCGGTGCGCGAATTCGCGCGCGAACGGCGGCCCGACCGTGACGGGTGGCGGGCTTGTTCCGCACCACTAGACAACAGGTCGCTCCGGAGATGGATAATTGTTCTTACCATCTCCGAAGCTGTTTCACGGCCAGCCAGAACGCGCCTCCCGGATCACGCCAGCTCAATGATGAGTTTGGCGAGAGCGTCAGGCTGTGAGAAGAACGAGGAATGACTGGTTTTGAGAGAAGCCACTGTTGCGCCTGGCACATCGCGCATCATGAGACGTTGCGTTTCGATAGGAATGGCCTTGTCCTCGGTGCATTCGATATAGACGCGAGGAATGCCGCCGAAGCGCTTTGACGTGATCGTCGAAACCGTCTGGTCCGGAACGGTGCTGGTGATCGGCAGGACGTTTTTTGCCGCGATATCGAGATCGTGTTCGCTGCAATCGGCATAGAACGCGGCCTTTAAAAGGGCCCGCTGCGTGAGATCGAGTTTAAGGCCGCGGCCATCGTTGACCTGCGATGCGACCTGAAACAGCTCCTTGGCCGCCGGGATCTTGAGATTGAGAAGCACGTAGTCAAGCGCCTTCTTGCCCTTCGGCGCCATGAAGGCCGTCAGGTAGATCAGCTTTGAAATCTTCTCGGGATATTTCTCCGCGAGGTATGTCAGCGTGACGCCCCCCATGCTGTGCCCGACCAGTACGACTTTCTCGCTGGAGTTCTTGAGGATCGCCTCGACCGGCTGGGCATATTCCTCGATCGACTTGAAGCCGTCGTAGGGCGTTGGATCATACCCATGCGAGGTAAGGTCGGGGGTTGCGACGGGATAGCCTGCGAGTGCCAGGCGATCGGCGACCTTCTGGAAGCACCCACCCCAGTGCCACGACCCGTGGACCATGATGACTTTCGGCTTTGGTTTGGTTGCGGCTCGCGCCCGGGGGGCGGCGACGGCGGTGAGGATGGCGGCGGCGGTTGCGGCTTGAAACAACTGGCGACGTTGCATGACATTCCTCCGATCAAGAGCGATTGTTTGTACACAAACAATAGACGGTTGTTTGTGTGCAAACGATATGCCAGCCGTTCGTACACGAATGATTTTCGAAAATGGAAATGGGACGGACAAGCAATCGCTGTATGCGACGCGGCCAAGCGGCGGCCCATCCAGATGGGTCACTAAGAGTTTGAATTGTTTGTATTTTTGATCCAACCGCGAGGCGGATAGGCAAGAAGGCGGATTTTGGCCGGGCCAATAGAAAGCGTATCCGTGTGCAGCGCTTGTTGGATTTGCCTTGACCGACATGGGATCGTTTCCGGCCCAAGCTGCACAAAATCTACGCTCGCCGTGATCAAGCAAATTGCCGGGTCCGGAATATCGGATAGATCGCAAAAGGACCGGCCCGGTCGACGGAGACCCCGCGCCCGCAATTAGCGAACGCCCCTCTCGCTCGTCAGCAGCACCGCGACGTCCCGCTCCAGCACCTGCTGGACCAGGTCAAAGGTGTCGATGATCTCGCGGATCTCGGCGATCTGGCCGTCGCGCATGGTGTAGAACACGGCGACGTCGAACTGCACCATCCGCGCATTGTCGCGCTTGCGGAGGAAGACGCGGAGCTGGGCCGCGATTTTGTCGCCCTCGCAGACCAGGTTCTGCGCCTCGTAGCGCATGTCGGAATAGTGGGTGTGGATGGTGGTCCACATCTGGCGCAGCGCCGCCTTGCCGCGGTGCTGGCCCATATGCGGCAGAATGTCGATCGGGGCATTGGCCAAGAACGCGATGTCGTCGGTGCAGCGATCGAGCGCGCCCTCGATGCCGCCGGCATAATAGACGTCGAGGAAGTTCAGCACGCGCTGTCGGTTGAGATCCTCGCCCATCGTCGACTCCGCCGGTTTCCCCGACCCGCCCCGGGGTCGCGCTTGCGATCCCCATTACACATTGTGGACGGAACTGGCCCACGATCAACCGGCAAGTGGTAGTTTGATTTTGACGCCGCAGGCCGCGATTTGGTTCAGCAACCATGGCGTGCAAGCACGGCTGTCATGCGCGAACAAACCGGATGGCGCGAAGGCTCAGGCAACCGCGGAGCGGCCGGATTATTCCATGCCCCGCGGCAGCCAAATCTTTGTTCCGCGGCCTTGCCGGGACCCTTCCGGCACGTATCCTCAGCACCGGGAAGGCGGCCGCACAGAGCCGCCGCAATGGGGAGAGACCAATGATTCGCATCGCCCACCTCGCCGTGGCAGCATTCCTGCTCGCCGGCCCGGCTTCGCTGTTGCCTGCTTTCGCGCATACACCGCAGCAACCGCCGCACCAGCTCTATAATGAGGGCGACCTCAGGCTCGAGAGCGGCGAGGCGATCAAGGATTTTTCGATCTCCTACGTCACCCACGGCACGCTGAACGCCAAGAAGTCGAACGCCATCCTGATGGTGACGGCGATCTCGGGCAATCATCACCGGCTCGATTTCATGATCGGCCCGGGCAAGGCGCTCGACACCGACAAATATTTCATCGTCTGCACCGATGCGATCGGCAACGGGTTCACGACCTCGCCGAGCAATTCGAAGGCGCAGCCGCGGATGCAGTTTCCGAAATTCGTGCTCCGCGACATGGTGGAATCGCAGTGGCGGCTGATGAAGGAGAAGCTCGGCATCGATCATGTCGTTGCGGTGATCGGCCCGTCGATGGGCGGCATGCAGGCGCTGCAATGGGGCGTCAGCCATCCGGATTACATGGATGCGCTGGTCGCGATCGTGCCGCTGTCGAAGACGCCGGCCTGGTCGGTCGCGGTGATGGAGGCCTCGCGCAAGGCGATCATGAACGATCCGGCATGGCAGGACGGCAATTACACCGCGCCGCCCGAGAAGGGCGTGCGGCTGTTCCGCGACATCGTCGCGCTGCTCGCGGCGCGCACGCCCGACATGTATGCCGCGCAGTTCAAGAGCGGCCCCGACGTGGTGCCGTGGATGGAGCAGCAGGAGGCCGCGCTGCTGCCGCTGTTCGACGCCAATGACTGGATCTACCAGAGCTGGGCCTATGACCGGCACGATGTCGGCACCACGCCGGGCTTCGGCGGCGACACCGCGAAGGCGCTGGCCGCGATCAAGGCGAAGACGCTGATCCTCACCGGCACCAAGGACCTGCTCAATCCCGACTTCGAGCCGAAGGAGATGGGCAAGAACATTGCCGGCGTGACGATCAAGACGATCAGCCCCGGCAGCGTCACCGGCCATGCCTCGGCCGGCGGCTTCTTCCCGGCGGACGTCGAGTTTCTCAACCGCGAGACCGGCGCGTTTCTCGGCGGCGTGACGGATGGTGGCAAGAAGCTGGATTGAGCGGCGGCGAAGCAGATGGAACCGGCAGGGCAGTTGGGCCGTTGATGCGGCAGGATTCCATCGGAGCCGTATCATGAGATCAGTTCTTCTTGCTTCCGCCATTGCCGTCATTGCGTTCACCGCCGCGTCTCCCGTCGATGCCAAGGGCTGCATCAAGGGCGCCGTCGTCGGCGGCGTCGCCGGCCACTATGCCGGCCATCACGGCGTGCTCGGCGCCGCCGCCGGCTGCCTCTACGGCCGCCATCACGCCAAGGAGCAGGCCCGCCAGCAACAGCAGCCTCAAGCCCAGCCGGCGCAGCAGGACAAGCTGTAGTTCTCGCGTCATTGCGAGCCAACGGGTCGCGCGAATGCGCGCCCGATGACAGGCTCCGCGAAGCAATCCATCGCTCCACATGCGCGGAGCGATGGATTGCTTCGTCGCTTCGCTCCTCGCAATGACGAGGTGAGAATTGGATTCAATTTTCCAGCCGCAATCTACGCTGTCGTCGCCCGGCTCGTCCGGGCGATCCAGTATTCCAGAGACATTCATTGTTGAGCCGATAGGCCGCGGCGTACTGGGTCGCCCGGTCCATGTGCGCAATTGCGCACAGGCCGGGCGATGACACTGTGGATGGGGACGCAGCTTCTCATCCCCGCGACATGATTTGCCCGAGCTTTACTTTTCGTTTCACCCTCTGAATCAAGAGGGCGCAGGGAATGCCGGGTGCACGCTGCACCCGCGGTCTCGTGTGCCAAGGTAGAAAACAAAGCGCACACGAGCATACAGGTTCAGCGGAGGCACTCCGGCATTCCCTGCGCGATGGGTTACGGCTTATACGTGCTCCCCGGCGAAACCGGGCTTTTTTGTCACCGTCATCAGCAAGAAGCATTTGCCTCCTGCCAATTTTCAACCTGCCTTAGGGGCTCGGACCACACGACTTCACCGTCCGCCTCATGCGCTCTCGTCAGCTGCGCAATCGGCGTCCACCGCATCCCACCGCGCGTTCGTGACGTGCGCACGCCCCTCTTATCGGGTGAGACAGCCGGATTCATACACTGAGTTGATCTTCTGATAAAGCGAAATGTTTTCTCTTGAGGGCGTTGACAGGTTTTCGGCTGAGTTGCCCGTCGTGTTGATTTTGTCACAGACCCAGAACCGTAGGATGGGTGGAGCGCAGCGATACCCATCGTGTCGCGCGGAAATAGATCGATGGGTTTCGCTCCGCTCTACCCATCCTACGCGGCGTCGGGCCGCTTCGCGTCCCGCAATGGCGGATGTGACGCGCGTCACGGCATTCTTCAGCCGGCCGCGGCAGAGTAGCCGCGTCATCAGACAGGAACGCCGCCATGAACGCCATCACTGCACCGAAATCATCAGCGCAGAACCGGCTCGAAGGCTTTGCGCTGACCGCCATCTTCCAGGGCCTGCCAACATTTGCCGCCGCCGTGCTGATGCTCAAGGTCGTCGGCGCCGCGATCTTCGTCGTGCTCGCCGCGCTGGTCTATGCCGCCGTCACGCCCTGGCTGGTTTCGAAATTCCCAATCCTGTTCCGGAAGGCCTCCGAGCCGGTGTTCTTCGACGCCAACCTGTCTGTCTCAGACAAGGTCGCGCAGTGGCTGAAACAGCCGCAGGTCTCGCTGCAGTTGGTGACGACGGTGATCATGCTGTCGCTGCTGGCGGTGGCGGTCGCCAGCATGGGCTAACCCCGAGCGGAGATTGGTGAATTTGCGTGAGGTCGTCAGCGTGTCGAAGATGATCTCGAGTTCGTCGGTGACGGCGATGCCGACGACCGCCGCCTGCGGCGCGCCGTCATGAACGGTGCTGACCACCGCGAGCCGGTGCTTCCGCAGGAACGCGAGAAACTCGGCGCGCGTCATGGCTCACCGCTTCTTCCATCCGCCCCGATGCCCCGGAGCGCCGCCGCTGGAGCGCGGGGCTGGGCCGAACTCCGGTCCCGACTGCCGCGAGTCGGTGGGCTGGATGATCCGGCTGGTGCTGCCGAATGGTTTTGCGGGCAGCGCGCCGCCGTCTCGGAAGGGCAGGGATTCCGGGCCGTGCATTTCGTCGAGATCGGGCTTGTGAACCCTTGAGCCGGACTTGCCGCCGCGGCTTGCCTTGACTGATGTCGCCGCGGCCTTGTTCTTCAGCGCGCTGACCGGCAGGTTCGCAGCCTCGCCGTATTTCTTGGTGCCGGCATAGGCGCCGGCCTTGCCCTGCACCGTGCGCTGTTTCGCGGTGGGGTCGTCGACTACGGCCAGTTCGGTGGCGCGCAAGCGCTTGACTTCGTCGCGCAGGCGGGCGGCTTCCTCGAAGTTCAAATCGGCGGCGGCTTCTCGCATCCGTGTTTCGAGGTCGCCCAGCACGGCCTCGAAATTGTGGCCGATGCTGATGACGTCGTCGGCCATGCCGCCGTCGCCGATCTCGACCAGCACATGGTCGCGCTCGTAGACGCTGTTCATGATGTCGCCAATGGACTTCTTGATGCTCTCCGGCGTGATGCCATGCTCGGTATTGTATTCGACCTGCTTCTCGCGGCGGCGGTCGGTCTCGGCGATCGCGCGCTCCATCGAGCCCGTGATGTGGTCGGCATAGAGGATCACCTTGCCGTCGACGTTGCGCGCGGCGCGGCCGATGGTCTGGATCAGCGAGGTCTCGCTGCGCAAAAAGCCCTCCTTGTCGGCGTCGAGGATCGCAACCAGCGCGCATTCGGGAATGTCGAGGCCCTCGCGCAGCAAGTTGATGCCGACCAGCGCGTCGAACGCACCCAAGCGAAGATCGCGGATGATCTCGATACGCTCGATGGTGTCGATGTCAGAGTGCATGTAGCGGACGCGGATGCCCTGCTCATGCAGATATTCGGTGAGGTCCTCCGCCATCCGCTTCGTCAGCACCGTGACTAGGCTGCGGTAGCCGGCCTGCGCTGTGGCGCGGACTTCGCCGACGAGATCGTCGACCTGGGTGCGCGCCGGGCGGATGTTAACGGGAGGATCGATCAGCCCGGTGGGGCGGATCACCTGCTCGACGAACACGCCGCCGGCCTCGTTGATCTCCCAGCCGCTCGGCGTCGCCGACACCGCGACCGTCTGCGGCCGCATCATGTCCCATTCCTCGAAGCGGAGCGGGCGGTTGTCCATGCAGGAGGGCAGACGAAATCCGTATTCGGCCAAGGTCGCCTTGCGGCGGAAGTCGCCTTTGAACATGCCGCCGATCTGCGGCACGGTGACGTGGCTCTCGTCGGCGAACACCAGCGCATTGTCGGGCACATACTCGAACAGCGTCGGCGGCGGCTCGCCGGGGCGGCGGCCCGTCAAATAGCGCGAATAGTTCTCGATGCCGGCGCAGCTTCCGGTCGCTTCCATCATCTCCAGGTCGAAGGTGGTGCGCTGCTCCAGCCGCTGCGCCTCCAGCAGGCGGCCCTGATTGTTCAGTTCGTCGAGCCGAAGCTTGAGTTCAGACTTGATCGACTTGATCGCCTGCACCAAGGTCGGCCGCGGCGTCACATAGTGCGAATTGGCGTAGATCTTGATGAATTCGAGCTCGTCCTGCTTGTGGCCGGTGAGCGGATCGAACTCCTCGATAGTCTCCACGGTGTCGCCGAACAGGTTCACGCGCCAGGCGCGGTCCTCATAGTGCGCCGGGAAGATGTCGATGACGTCGCCACGGACGCGGAAGGTGCCGCGGGTGAAATCGGCCTGGGTGCGTTTGTACTGGAGCGCCACGAGATCGGCGATCAATTGCCGTTGGTCGATGCGCTCGCCCTTCTTCAGCGCAAACGTCATCGCGGTGTAGGTCTCGACCGAGCCGATACCGTAGATGCAGGACACCGAGGCGACGATGATGACGTCGTCGCGCTCCAGCAGGGCGCGGGTGGCCGAATGGCGCATGCGGTCGATCTGTTCGTTGATCGACGAATCCTTCTCGATATAGGTGTCGGTCCGCGGCACATAGGCCTCGGGCTGGTAGTAGTCGTAATAGCTGACGAAATACTCGACGGCGTTGTCGGGGAAGAAGCTCTTGAACTCGCCATAGAGCTGCGCGGCCAGCGTCTTGTTCGGCGCCAGGATGATGGCGGGCCGCTGCGTCGCCTCGATCACCTGGGCCATGGTGTAGGTCTTGCCCGAGCCGGTGACGCCGAGCAGCACCTGGGTGCGGTCGTTGCGTTTGATGCCCTCGACCAGTTCGGCGATCGCGGTCGGCTGGTCGCCCTTCGGCTCGTAGGACGACTTGATCTCGAAGCGGACGCCGCCCTCGGATTTCTCCGGGCGTGGCGGCCGGTGCGGCGTCCACACCTGCGTCGAGCCGTCATCCTTGCGGAACTCGGGCCGTCCCTCGCGGATCAGGTCCTCCAGCGCGTCTGCGGTCGCCTTGACGCCGAACGCCTCCATCTTGCTGCGCGGCGGCCGCGCCAGCGACTCGTCGTCGTCCTCGGCGGTCGGCAGGCCGAGCTGCCGCGCCAGTTCGGGATCGAGCGTCGGGATCGTCGCCGAGGTGCCGTAATTGGCCTGGGGAGCCTCGTCGAAACCGGCGGCATCGCGCTTGGCGACGTCCTCGCCGGTGTCGCGCGTCGACGCCCGCGCGCGATGCGCGGCGGCCTCGCCGCCGGCGCGGCGATCCCAGGAATTGTCCGGCGGCGGCTGCAATCCGGTGCCGGAGCCCATGCCGGCGTCGCCGCGGTTGATCGCGGGATTCAGCAGCTCAGCCAGCGCCGGCCCGATCGGTTGGACGTCGGGCCGCGACGCCTTGGAACTTTGGGCTTTCGATTTAGGGGTTTTGCCGGGTTTTTTCGGAGTGCTTGGTGTCTTCGCCATGCCCCGAATATGGGACGAGTCCGGCAGCGAGAAAAGGGCAAAGGGGGCAAGGATATGGGCGTGGCGCCCCGCTGGCAGCAATTGTCAGCAGGGCAGCCGTCGTGCGCGTCAGGCCCGCGGCTTGTCGACGATATCGAGATGGATTCCGCCGCAACCGTCGCACTGCAGGGTCCAGTATTCGGCAGCACGGCCGGGAATCACGCGCAGCACGGCGAGTTCGGCCTGGCAGTCCGGGCAATTGGTTCTGATCCGCGTCGCGGAGGCAGCTTCGCATCGGGGGACGACAGCGACGACAGCGTTGCCGATCAGGCCGAAACCTGGGCTGACGACATTGTCTTGCCATTGCGTTGCCGGAACCGGTCGATCAGCCTCTTCGCGTCCGTGATCGCTGCATCCCGATCGGACCACGCAAATCCGATGTCGAGCGTCGGAAACGAAATACCATCGATGACGACCGGCCTTTGATCGGTACGTTGAATCCTGGCGTGCCATTGCCTTGTTCCCACTTCAAACGACGAGATTTCAAAACCGCCGTAAATCATTTGCGACCTCGAAATTTCCAGCCTTCGGGATCGAACCACGCACGTGGAAGGCCAAGTGTGAACGAGTTCACACAGCGTCGTTTTTATTTGTGCGAAGCAGTGGAACTTAGCTTTTGAGCATGATCTTTTCGGAAAACCGGTGCCCACTTTTCCGGATCATGCTTAGAGGCGGCCCGCGATGTGATCGGCCAAATCGGCGGCGTCGTCGCCGACACCAGACAGGAACGAGGATTTCATCTTCGACAGCCATTGCAGGCCGAGGAAATACAGGCCCGGTATCTCGGAGATGCCGTGGCGGTGTCTAGGGTCGCCGTTCGCGTCCAGCACCGGTATCTCGATCCAGCCGAGATCGAGGCCGTAGCCGGTGGCCCAGATCACGGCGCCGATGCCCTCGGCGCTGATATCGAGACGGCGCAACGGCTCGGTGAGGCACGGCGGATCAGGCAGTTGGGCGCGGGCCGCCGGATCATCAGGGCAATCGAGGCCGCGTGTCCTCACGTAATCATCCACCACGCCGAGGAACGTCGCATAGGCGGCGTCGCCATTGGCGAAGTTCTCCCCTAGATCGGGCGCGATCGCGATCACGCCGTCGCGCGCCGCCGTGACGCGGCCGAGCAGCGTGATGCCGTCGGCGGCGAAGCGGCGGAAGTCGATGGTGTGGCCGCCATCGGCGCCCGAGATCACCGGCAGCAGGCGCGCCGGGCCACGCAGCTCGACCGGGGTCTTGTCGATGCCGATATCGGCCAGCCACCGGAACAGGTCGCGGCCGCGGTAGCGGCGCGGCAGCCGGCTGTGGCGTCCGACCGACAGGAACACGCGGCGGCCGGCGCGCCGCAGCTCCTCGGCGATCTGCGCGCCCGAAGCGCCGGCGCCGATCACCAGCACTGCGCCATCGGGAAGCTGCGCGGGATTTTTGTAATCGCTGGCGTGGACCTGGAACAGGCCGGGATGATCGCGCAACAAATCGGGCCGCAGCGGCCGCTGATAGGGGCCGGTGGCGACCACGACGTTTTGCGCGGCGATGCAGCCGTCGGAGGTGTCGGCGATGAAGCCGCCGCCGTCGCCTTGCCGCAGCCCGGTCACCGCGACGCCGCAGCGGATTGGCGGCGCGACGAAGGCTGCGTAGTCCTCGATGAATTTGACGATCGAAGCGACCGCCGAGAAGCCGTCAGGGTCACTGTGCGGAAACGCAAACTCCGGCAGCCGCACCGACCAGTTCGGAAACTGGAACATCAATCCGTCCCAGCGTTCGCTGCGCCAGCGCTCGGCGATGCGGTGCCGTTCCAGCACGAGATGATCGATGCCGCGCTGCTTCAGCCGGTGGCTCATCGTGAGCCCGGCCTGGCCGCCGCCGATCACCAGCGTGTCGACGCGCTCAGCCGGCATTGCGCGCTCCCTTGCCGCGCGCGGCGGGCTCGGTTGCGGCGCGGATGATCCAGCGCCGGAACGCGGCGAAGTCGCGCTGCTCGGCGTGGAAGCCGCGATAGACCAGGTACCAGCGCATGCCCTTCGGCACGCTGAGCGCAAACGGCGCCACCAGACGGCCAGCGGCGAGGTCGTCGTCGATATAGGGCCGGATGCCCATCGCGATGCCGAGCCCGTCGACCGCGGCCTGCAGCGCCTGGCCGTAGAACTGGAATTCGGGTCCGCGCGCGGTGACGCGCGGCACGCCGGCGGCCTTCAGCCAAGACGGCCAGTCGTCGGGCGAATGCGCGACGCGGATCAGGCTCGGGCCCTTCAGGTCGGCGGGGCGCTTCAATCCATTGGCGAGACGCGCCGTGCACACCGGCAGCAGGTCGGCCGCAAACAGCGGCTCGGCGACCAGGCCCGGCCATTGCCCGTCGCCGAGCTGGATGCCGCAGCTCCAGTCGTCGCCGAATGGCGCCTGCATGCCGCCGGTGGTGATGCGAACCTCGATGTCGGGCTCCGCTTTGCGGAATTCGGCAAGGTGCGGGATCATCCACTTCATCGCAAACGTCGGCCCGACGCCGACGGTGAGCACGCGCGCGCTCGCCGACGCCGTGACCTGCGCGGTGAGGCTCGCCAGCGCGTCGAAGATCGGCGTCAGCCCGATTTGATAGGCGCGGCCGGCCGGCGTGGTGATGAGACGGTTCGCCTTGCGCTCGAACAGCGCGACGCCGAGCCGCTCTTCCAGGAGATGCACCATCCGGCTGATCGCGGCGGCCGAGACGTTGAGCTCGTGCCCTGCGCCGGCGAAGCTGCCGGTCCGCGCCGCCGCTTCGAACGCCTTGATCCCGTTGAGAAACAGCAGCCGCCGCATGAACACCCTCAGGAAAACTGATGCAAGAGCAAGATAACTCAGTTTGCCCGCGCCGTCCAAGCGCGGGAATATTGGTGCCGCCACAGGATCATGCTCTGGGACGTTGAGGGAGACATGCGATGGCAGAAACGACCGATGCCCTGGTGCTGGATCTCGTAGAGTGGGTCGCACGCGAGCCGCGGCCCTATGCCGAGGTGATCGAGACCTGGCGCACCTCATGCCCGCGGCTGACGATCTGGGAAGATGCCGTCGACCGCGGCTATGTCGCGCGCCGCCCGTCGGTCGAGGGACTGCGGGTGACCGTGACGGAAAGCGGCGAGAGATTTTTGCGCGCGCACGGCCGCATGCATTGAAGCGCACTGGCGGAATCTAGTGCCCCGGCTCCGCGAGCCGCGGCTTGATGATCTCGACCATGCGGTCGGCCGAGGTGCCGGGCGGGAAGAAGCCGAGATAATTGCCGTCGCGGTCCATCAAATAGATGTAGGCGGTGTGATCGACGGTGTAGTCGCCGGCACCCTCGAGCGGCACTTTGGCGTAATAGACCTTGTAGGCATCGGCGACGTTGCGGATCGCCTCCGCCCTGCCGGTCAGGCCGATCAGGCGCGGATGGAACAGCGGCACATATTCGGCGAGATGGGCTGATGTGTCGCGCTCGGGATCGACGGTGATGAAGATCGGCTGCACGCTGTCGGCGTCGCCGCCAAGCTTGTCGAGCGCCAGCGCGATTGCCTGCAGATCGGTCGGGCAGACGTCGGGGCAATAGGTAAAGCCGAAATAGACCAGCATCAATCTGCCGCGGAAGTCACTGTTGGTGCGGACGTGCCCGGTCTGGTCGGTGAGCGCGAAGGGCCCGCCGACCGGCTCCCGATTCCACATCAGGATGTCCATGATCTCGGCGGCCGAGCGCGTCGATTGCGCCGGCGCATCGCCGGCATGCACGCTCGCCAGCGTCAGCCACAGGCCGGCACAGGCGAGCGCAATAGAACGGACAATCATATGCCGAAGGAGAGGCGGCTGCCGGTGGTTGTCACCAGCACCTTGTCGCCCATCTGCGCGGTCGCCTCCTGCACGAAGTTGAGCCCGGAGCAATGCATCGGGATCAGCACGTCAGGATCGAGCTTCTTGATCTCGGCGACCACCTCGGCGAGGTAGTCTTTCGGCGCGGGGCCAAGATGGAAGCCGCCGACGATGGCGTGCACCTTCTGGATGCCGGAGACCTCCTGCGCCTGCATCACCGAATTGACGATGCCGACATGGCCGCAGGACGAGATCACGACCAGGCCCTTGTCCCTGACGTTGAAGCAGGTCGCGTGCTCGTGGATGTGCTCGTCGGGCACGATCTTGCCGTCCAGTTCGGCCGGCAGATAGTGGCTGGTGTTACAGCCAAGCCCGTCCTTGATACCGAACTCGACCCAGGTCTGCGGCAGGATGCGCTCGATGCTGCGGCGGGTGATCTTGCCGGTGGTGAAGGCGTGGCCCGCGATCACGGTCGGGGTCTCGCACAGCACCGTGGTGACGCGTTGGGCTGCGAGCTGGCGGCGATCGAGCGTGCCGAAATCGGTGAACTGGCCCTTCGTCGGCGTCGCGTTGACGCGGTGGCAGAAATTGTCCTCGCCGCCGGCATAGAGCCTGACGTCGGCCGGCAGTCTGTCGCGGAATTTATCCAGGAAGCCGGTGAGGCCGCCGAAATGATCGTAATGGCCGTGGCTGACGATCAGCGCATCGATCTTGCCGGGATCGACGCCGACCAGCTCCATGTTGTTGAGCAGCACCTCGGGCGTATAACCATAGTCGAGCATCAGCGTGCGCTGGCTGCCCGCGGCCTCCGACTCCAGCCACAGCGACAGGCCCCATTCATTGTGCAGCGACCTGCGGAAATCGGCGCCGCGCGTCGCCGGCACGATCGACACGCCGTTGGCCTGCTTGGCCCGCAGGAACTGGTCGAAGCTGGAATCAACGAGAACGCGGATCGACAATTTGTCGACGGTCGGCACCTGGATCGGCGCAGCACTCGCGATCTCGACGCAGGAGAAGGCGCCGGCCGCGGCAGCGCCGGCGATGGCCGCCGAGCCCTTCAGGAAATCGCGCCGCGCCAAATCTCTTGCCATGGAAAATCCCCCGGAAATGATGATGTAGACAAGCGCGGAACCTAGGTCCAATCGCGCCAAGGCTCAAGAGAGGCTCAATGGGATTTCGACGCCGGGCTCTTTCATCACATTCGCGCGCTGTGATGAGGCCGCCATTGACTCGTTGCGGGCATTGCGCGCAAGTTCATGCAATCGCATCTTCTTTCGCGACGCACACGGATGCGCGCGCCCAACGCAGGATCGTCCCCATGATCGACCTCCATTACTGGTCCACGCCGAACGGCCACAAGATCACGATGTTTCTCGAAGAAACCGGGCTTGAGTACAAAATCTTCCCGGTCAACATCGGCAAGGGCGATCAGTTCAAGCCGGAGTTCCTGGCAGTCGCGCCGAACAACCGCATTCCCGCAATTCTCGATCATGCGCCGAAGGGCGGCGGCAAGCCGATCTCCCTGTTCGAGTCCGGCGCGATCCTGCTCTATCTCGCCGAGAAGACCGGACAGTTCCTGCCTGCCGATCTCTATGGCCACTACGACGCGATCCAGTGGACGTTCTGGCAGATGGGCGGACTCGGGCCGATGGCCGGCCAGAACCATCACTTCCGCAACTACGCCGTCGAAAAGCTGCCCTACGCGATCGACCGCTATGTCAACGAGACCAACCGGCTCTACGGCGTGCTCAACAAGCGGCTCGCCGACCGCGCGTTCATCGCCGGTGATTATTCGATCGCCGACATGGCGAGCTATCCCTGGGTCGTGCCGTACAAGAACCAGGGCCAGGAGATCGACGACTTCCCGCATCTGAAGCGCTGGCTGGAGACCATCGGCGCGCGCCCCGCCACGATGCGGGCCTACGCCAAGGCCAAGGAGGTCAACCCGAATTTCGGCCAGCCCGTGAACCGCACCGAGGAAGAGCGCAAGCTGCTGTTCGGACAGACCGCGGCGGTGGTGCGGTAGGTCTCGCTGTCATCATCCGCGAAAGCGGATGATCCAGTAAACACAGGCAGTCGTGTTTCACCAGATGGCCGCGGCGTACTGGATGCCCCGCCTGCGCGGGGGCATGACGGCTGAGTTCATACCCCAACATATGCCGCGCCGCTCCTTCCGTGCCGCGAGCCCCTCGGCGAGGTCGCCGCTTGGCACCAGCACGGCGCGAGTCGGTTGACAGCAGCGCAACGCCTCGGCATTCTTGCATCGCTGCATGTAGGGCGCATCGGCGTTTTCGCCGAAGGGGCAATGCCCACCTACGCAACGTCAACCGTAGCTGCGCCCATGCCGAATCTCGACAACCTTCGCAAACAGGCCAAGCTGATTCTGCGCTGGCACCGCGACCGCTATTATCCGGTCGCCGCCCAGATCAGGTCGGGCTTGCCGCGTTTCAGCCAGATGACCGATCCCGACATCCTCGCCCATGACTTCAAACTGAGTGATGCGCAGGAACTGGTCGCACGGCAACATGGCTTCGAGAGCTGGCAGGCGCTCAGGACAGGACTTCCCGCCACTGACCATGCAGACACGCAATCCGCCAAAGCCGTCCTCATCGCCGCCGAACCTCAACTCTTTGTCGCGGATATCGAGGCGGCCTGCGCGTTCTTCACCCGCAAGCTCGGCTTCGCTGTCGCCTTTACCTATGGCGAGCCGCCGTTCTATGCCCAGGTCGTGCGCGACGTCGCACGTCTCAATCTGCGCTGTGTCGCGGTGCCTCCGATCGACGGCGCGCTGCGCGAACGCGAGCAGTTGCTGGCCGCCTCGCTCACGGTCGCTGCCGCGGACGAGATCAAGCAGCTGTTTCTCGAGTATCAAGCCGCCGGCGTGACGTTCTTCCAGACTTTGAAGCGGCAGCCGTGGGGCGCCAGGGATTTCATCGTGAAGGATCCCGACGGCAATCTGCTGCTATTCGCCGGGCCTGCCGAGTAACTTTCGTCATTGCGAGGAGCAAAGCGACGAAGCAATCCATAGTAGCCGCATCTGCGGACGGACGGATTGCTTCGCTGTCGCTCGCAATGACGGTTGAAGGGAGCGCTCACCCCAGCGCGCCACGCTCCTGCAACAGCACCAGCACGGCATTGAGGTCCGGCAGCACCGCCGCGCATCTGGCGCGTGTCTCGTCGGTCGGCGGTGCCATGTCGGGCACCATCAGCGTGATGGCGCCGGCGGCGTGGGCGGCGGCGACGCCGTGGTTGGAGTCTTCGACCGCCACACAGGCCTGCGGCGTCACGCCGAGATGCGCGGCCGCCTTCAAATAGAGTTCCGGGTCCGGTTTGCCACGTGTCACGTCGTCGAGCGTCAGCACCGTGTCGAAGCGCTCGCGGATGCCGGCGAGTGCGAGGTTGCGTTCGGCGCCGCGGCGCGACGACGCGGTCACGATTGCCATCGGGCAATCGGCGGCGGCCAGCGCGTCGAGCAGCGCCAGCGTGCCTGGCTTGAGCGGCAGGCCCGATCGCATCATCTCGTCGCGGTGAACGAGGAACGCCTGGTTGATCCCGGCCATTGGAAATGTCGGGCCATAGTGCTCGATCAGCATGGCCTCGCAGACCGGCCCGGGCAGGCCGACCATGGAATGGCAGAGCGCGACGGCATCCTCACCGTAGTCGAATGCCGTCAGCGCCGCGACGAGGCTGTCGAAATAGACCTTCTCGGTATCGAGCAGAGTGCCGTCCATGTCGAGCAGGACAGCGTCGATAGTCCATTGCCTGCTCATCTTGCACTCACGCTGGCGTGTTGTTCCGCCAGTTTCCGCAAGCATGACGGGCACAGGCAATCGCCGCCGTCAGTTGGCATCGGCAGGCGAAAGCTTTCATCGGAACACCAGCAGGGACCGCCGAGCGTGCAGGAAAACCCGGCGCCGCAAGACGCGCAGGCGAGGCGGCGAGGTGCAGGCTGTTCGGATCGGTCCGTCATGACGAGATGAACATTCTAACCGCGATTTAATGCTGGAATTAATCTCGGGTTCATCCCGAACCGCGCTATGATCGCAAATCATATAGCCGGGATATGCCGCCAGGGGAATTCCCCAGGAAACTGCCAAGGAAACTACCAAGCACACTGCCAAGGAAACTGCGATGGCCCGCGATTCGCAAGCAGCGCTGGTTGCCCTCAATCGGTTCGGATTCGGCGCCCGTGGTGGCGCATCCGGCGATTTCGTCAATGCGGCCTCCGATCCGCGCGGCTTCGTCAAGGCCGAGCTCGCGCGTCCCGACGGCGCGCTGCTCGAAGTTCCGGGTCTGCTCTCGACCGCCGCACTCGGCAAGCAGGTGTTCGACTATCAGTTCGAGATCCAGCAGGCGCGTGACGCCGCGAAGGTGGCGCAGCCCGCCGCCGGCGAGACGGCGCCGCAGTCTTCCTCCGACCCGATACCGCAGCGGCGCAATCTGTCGCTCTCCACCATCGCCAAGGAGATCACGGCGAAGGACCCGACGATGCAGTCGGCGGAGAATGCCAACGCGGCGATGACGCCGGCCGGGACGATGCAGCCCGCAGTCGATCCACCGAAGCCGCCGCCACAGCCGCTCAACATCATCCAGAAGACATTTCGTGCCGAGGCGCTGGCGCGGCTGCAGCGCGGCGTGGTCGCCGATTGCGGCTTCGTCGAGCGGCTGGTGGTGTTCTGGTCCAATCACTTCTGCATCTCCGCCAACAAGGGGGCGCTGGCACGGATGTGGGCGGGCTCGTTCGAGCGCGACGCGATCCGCCCGCATGTGCTGGGTCGTTTTGCCGACATGCTGAAGGCGGTCGAGCAGCATCCGGCGATGCTGTTCTTCCTCGACAACCAGCAATCGCTGGGCCCGGATTCGCGCGCCGGCATCAACCGCAAGCGCGGTCTGAACGAGAACCTCGCGCGCGAGATCATGGAATTGCACACGCTCGGTGTCGGTGGCGGCTACACCCAGGACGACGTGACGTCGTTTGCACGCGTCATCACCGGCTGGACCTTTGCCGGACGACAAGGCCAACTCGGCACGCCAGGTACCTTCGTGTTCAACGCCAATGCGCACGAGCCCGGCCCGCAGCTCGTGCTGGGCAAGAGCTATCCGCCAAACGGCGTCGCGCAGGGCGAGGCGGTGCTATCTGACATCGCCCGGCATCCCTCGACCGCTAAATTCATCGCGACCAAGCTCGCGTGCCATTTCGTCGCCGACGACCCGCCGCCCGCGCTGATCGCAAGGCTGCAGGACGTCTTCACCAAAACCGATGGCGACCTCAAGGCGCTTGCTACCACGCTGGTCGATTCCAGCGAGGCCTGGCAGGCGCCGCTGACCAAGATGCGCTCGCCCTACGAATTCCTGGTGGCATCCGGCCGCTTGTTGGCGCGCAATCCGGAAGATCCGGGACGCTATCTCAACGGTCTCAACGTGCTCGGTCAGCCGCTGTGGTCGCCCGCCGGGCCGAACGGCTTTCCCGATACCAGCGCGGCCTGGGCGGCGCCCGAGGGTCTCAAGCTGCGGCTCGATATCTCCGCGCAGACAGCTTCCCAGCTCGCCGACCGGCTCGATCCGCGCGACCTGCTCGAACTGGTCGCCGCGGACGCGGCATCGCCGGAGACGCGGCGCACCATCGAGCGCGCGGAATCGCGCCAGCAGGCGCTGGCGCTGTTGTTGATGTCGCCGGAATTCCAGAGGAGGTGACGATGGAGTGCTGTGAGAGCTTGACGACGCAGGCGACGTCGCGCCGGGCGCTGCTGCTCGGTGGCGCGTCGTTCGCGGCCTGGGCTTACTTGCCGAAATTCGCGCGCGCCGCTGATGGCCGCGATCCCAGGCTTGTCGTCGTGATCCTGCGTGGCGCGCTCGACGGTCTCGCGACCGTCGCGCCGATCGGCGATCCTGACTATGCCGGCCTGCATGGCGCGATCGCGCTCAAGGCCGACGGGCCGAATGCTGCAATGATGCTCGATCCGTTCTTCGGCCTGCATCCAGCGATGCCGGAGTTTGCGCGGATGTATCGCGCCAAACAGGCCGCGGTGGTTCATGCGGTCGCGACCTCCTATCGCGATCGCTCGCATTTCGACGGGCAGGACGTGCTCGAAAGCGGCTTTGCCGGTCCCGGCCGGGTGCAGTCCGGCTGGCTCAATCGCGCGCTGGAGGCGCTGCCGAAAGGCGAGCGTGTCATGAGCGCGCTCGCGGTCGGCCCGACCACGCCGTTGGTGCTGCGCGGTGCGGCGCCCACGGTCGGCTGGGCACCGGTCGCACTGCCGCAGGCTGCCGACGACACCGCGATGCGGCTGCTCGATCTCTATCAGCACCGCGATCCGTCGCTGGCGAGCGCCTTGACGCAAGGGTTGCAGCTCGAGAAGCAGGCGCAGGGCGACGACATGAAGCCGAAGCCCGGCGCAGGCGGCGTGGCCGCGATGCGGCTGGTGGCGCGCGGCGCCGCTAAACTGATGGCGGCCGATGACGGCCCGCGGATCGGCGCGCTCGCCTTCGATGGCTGGGACACCCACGCCAATGAGGGCGGCCCGGTCGGCCGTCTCGCGCAACTGCTCGGCGGCCTCGATGGTGCGCTGGCGGAATTCGAAAGCGGCTTGGGGGATCGCTGGCGCGACACCGTGATCGTGGTCGCCACCGAATTCGGCCGCACCGCGCGCATCAACGGCACCGAAGGCACCGACCACGGCACCGGCACCATCGCGCTGCTCGCAGGTGGCGCGGTCAAAGGCGGCCGGATGATCACGGACTGGCCAGGGTTGAAACCCGCCAATCTCTACCAGGCCCGCGACCTCGCCCCGACCATCGATCTGCGCGCGGTGATCAAGGGCGTGCTGCACGATCAGCTCGGCGTCGGCGAGCGCGCGCTCGCGGAGACGGTGTTTCCGGATAGCAGCCCGGTGAAGCCGATGAAGGGGCTGGTGGCGTAAGCGCGAGCCACAAATTCGATGTCGTCCCGGCGCAGGCCGGGACCCATTACCACCGAACGTTGTTGTTAGGAATCGCCGGGGCCCCAGCGCGGCATACCCATACTCATTCGTGGTTATGGGTCCCGGCCTTCCAGGCTGTGTGAAAACCTGATCGGCGGCGGTTACCCCTTCGTAATCCGATCGATCTCCGACATCTCGTCCGCGCTCAGCTTCCAGTCGATCGCCTTCACGTTCTGCTCGACCTGCTCGACGCGCGTTGCTCCCGCGATCACGCTGGAGACCTGCGGGCGTGCCGCCAGCCACGAAAACGCAAGCTCGAGCATGGTGTGGCCACGCTCCTTGGCAAAGGCCTGCAGCTTCTCGACGATGTCCTCGTTACGCGGTGTGACGTAGCGATCTTTCAGCGCCGGTGCTTTCGCAAAACGCGTATCGGCGGGGGCGGCGGCACCGCGTTGGTATTTTCCGGTGAGAAGGCCGCTGGCGAGTGGAAAGAACGGCAGCAGGCCGAGATTGTATTCCTTCGCCGCCGGCAGCAGGTCCTTTTCGATGTCGCGCACCACGAGACTGTATTCGTCCTGGCAGGAGACGAAGCGGACGACGTTCATCGCGCGCGCGACGTACTCGGCCTCGGCGATGCGCCATGCCGGGAAATTGGAATTACCGATGTAGCGCACCTTGCCCTGGCGGACGAGATCGTCGAGCGCGCGCAAGGTCTCGTCGATCGGCGTCAAGGGATCGTAATCGTGCTGCTGGTAGAGATCGATGTAGTCGGTCTTCAGCCGGGTCAGGCTCGCTTCCACCGCCGACATGATGTAGCGCCGCGAGGCGCCCTGCTTGGTGCCGTCGGCCGCCATCGGCTTGGAGTATTTGGTGGCGAGCACGATGTCCTTGCGGCGATCGCCCAGCACCGTGCCGAGCACGGTTTCCGAGCCACCCTGGCCTGCGTAAATGTCGGCGGTGTCGAACAGGGTGATGCCGAGGTCGATTGCCCTGTGGATCACCTTGCGCGAAGTTTCCAGATCGGTGCGCTGACCGAAATTGTTGCAGCCGATGCCGACCGCGGATACGCGCAGGCCCGAGCCGCCGAGATTACGAATTTCCATGAGATAATCCTGTGGGGGAGAAGCAAGGTCGGCGCATTGTGGCGCGTTGCCCCTCACCCGGCAAGGTGCGCTCCGGCCGCGCACGGCGCATGGCAATGGCGCAAAAAAAAAGCGGTCCCGGTCAGACGCGGCGACTGACGGGGACCGCTCGGGGCGCGAGATCCGAGACGGGGGGCCTGATCTTACGCAGGGCGAAGCCTAGCCGGGCTTTGTAACGCCCCGGTGACATCTGATCTTATCCACAGGGCTTCGGAGACGCGCTCAGAAGCTGCACTCAGAAGCGGTGCTCAGAAGACTTGGACTCAGAAGTGGTATTCAAAAGACTTGGCGATAGATGACGAAGCCCGGCTTCTCCGCGACCTTGTCGTAGAGCTGCATCGCGGTGTGGTTGGTCTCGTGGGTCTGCCAGTAGACCCGCGGCGAGCCTGCGAGCTTCGCCTGCGCGTAAACGCCGTTGATCAAAGCGCGGCCGACGCCTTTGACGCGCGCGGCCGCGTCGGTGAAGAGATCCTGCAGGTAACATGTCGGTTCGATCGCCGTCGTCGAGCGGTGAAACAAATAGTGCGTCAGCCCGAGCAGTCTGCCGTCCCGCTCGGCGACCAGCGCATGCACCGGCTCATAGGCATCAAAGAAGCGCTGCCACGTCACCGCGGTGATCTCAGGCGCCAGCGCCGTCGGCCCTGAACGTCCGTAGAACGCGTTGTAGCCGTCCCACAGCGGAAGCCACTGGGCGTAGTCCTGCCGGGCAACGAAGCGGATGGTGACGTCGTCGGACATGAGTGATCCTGCGGTGAGCGATGCGGCGAGCGGCCGGCAACGTTCTATCGTCGGGATCGT
Source organism: Bradyrhizobium sp. LTSPM299 (assembly GCF_000938235.1). Classification (NCBI taxonomy): domain Bacteria; kingdom Pseudomonadati; phylum Pseudomonadota; class Alphaproteobacteria; order Hyphomicrobiales; family Nitrobacteraceae; genus Bradyrhizobium; species Bradyrhizobium sp. LTSPM299. Next base: position 53,693 of record NZ_JYMU01000050.1, on the reverse strand, counting down.
GCGGGATCAATTGCGCAAGCGCATCCTGCGTCACTCCGCGGCGTGCAGAGGCGGCGCCTGCGCGCGCTCGCTGCCGCGCAGCGAACGGAAATAGTCGGCCCTGTCGGGATCGTCGGTGTATCGCACCAGATCCGTCACCGGCGTGTAGCTCAGCATGCGCCCGCCATCGGGCAGCGCGGTGCAGCTGAAGCGCAGCACCTGGCCGTCGGCAAGGGTGATATTGATCGGCGTGGAATCGCCTGCGCGCATCTTCTCGGTACGCTCTGCGATGAACGCGCCCATCTCGTCCTCCGGCAACTCCCACGCGCCGGTGTCGCGGCCGTGATACATCAGCGCGATGAAGGGCGGCTTCGAGTCAGCCTGCGCGTCGGAGAGCGCGAAATATTCGCGGAAGGCGCGGTTGATGAATTCGGCGCGGGTGTCGGAGTCAAGCAGCACGATGCCGATGTCGACCTGGTCGAGCGCGTTGGCGAGCCGCGCTGCGGTGGCGTTATGCTCCTGATCGGCGGCGAAGGCATCGATCCATTTCTGCCGCAGCAGTCCGGTGATCAAGGCGGTGCCGGCGGCGGTTGCCGCCAGCATCAGCATCCGCGACACGTCTGTTACGCCGTAACCGGGCATCGCGCGATGATCGAGGAAGAACAGCGCCGAGCATATCACCGCGATCCCCGCGCTGGTCAGCCCGGAGGCGATGCCGCTGACGGAGGCGGCAAGTGCGACGATGCAGACGAACAGCGGCGCGGGGTTGGGGACCGCGACTAGATAACGATCGACAAGGAAGGCGGTCAGCGCGGTGACCGCCGTCAGAGCCGGACCCGAAATTGTACGCCAGTCGAACCGCATGGGCGTTCTCGTTGCCTGTCGAGAATAAGGGCCGCAGTTTGACGGCAGGTCCGCAACGCTGCCGGCATTTCCACTGTGAGCGTTAAGGCCTGCCTGCGGCGGCCGGGCGAGCTTTCGCCGCTTTCAAATCAAATGATAGGCACGTCGGCGAGCAACCGGCTCCGTGCATCTTCCGCAAACGGCGTTGAGCGCCGCGGTCTATTTGGCAGGCGTCATGATCCGCATCGGATGCGCACGGTCTTCGCCACGCGTGCCGGTCACGATCAAGAGCGACGCCGCGAGCAGGATCGCGACCGCCAACGTCACGGTTACCAGTCCGACGGGTGTCTTCATCATGTCGAGCCGCGCCGCCTCCACCGCGCCTTGCTGCGCAAAGGTGCCAACCGGAAAATGCTGAGTTAGGTCGCGAGCGGCATCGCGATGGCGATCTTGCTCGACAGCACCGTCAGCGTGACGACGAGGCAGAGCGTCAGCGCGCCGATCGCGAGCGATGCGGCGATCGCATTCGTCAGCCGGGTCGATGCCACGGGGGCAGGGCGGCTCTCGAAGCCTGCCGTGCCGGACGACCGTACCATGGTCTAAATCCTTCAGGGCGCGGGCGAATCACCCGCGACGTTCAACCCAAAATGTGCGGGTCGTCGCCGGCAATATTACGGCGGCCAAGCCATCGAAAACGGCAAAAACACGGCGGTATTAGTGGTTTTGCCCGCTATTTAGGCGGTTTTCCCGCTAAATCAGTTGTTCAGACGCTGGCGGCGAGGCGGGCCGGGGCCTCGATCCCGCTTCCGGACTGCCAATCCATGGCGACGAATCCGGGGGTCTGCTCGACCCGTCGGAGCCAGGCGCGGATCGCCGGGAAGGTCGCAAGGTCGAAATCGCAGCGGTCGGCGACGTGGGTGTAGCCATACAGCGCGATGTCGGCGACGGTGAACTGGTTGGCGGCGAAATAGGCATGTCCCTTGAGGTGATTCTCCATCACCTGCAGCGCCGCATAGCCGCGTTCCATCCAGTCCTCCAGGGCATGCGTCTGCAAGTCCCGGCCGCCCCTGACCAGCGACAGCCAGAAATAGGCGGCGCCGATATTCGGCTCCAGCGCGTGCTGCTCGAAGAACATCCATTGCAGCGCTTCGGCGCGCTCGACCCGCGATTCCGGCGCCAGCGGCGTGCCGATCGCGACATACCAGAGAATGGCGTTGGACTCGGCGAGGTAGCGGCCTTCGGCGACTTCGAGCAACGGCACCTGGCCGCTCGGATTCTTGGCCAGGAATTCCGGGGTGCGGCTCTCGCCGCGCAGGATGTCGATCTCGACCGCCTCGTACGGCGTGTTCAGCAAGGCCAGCGCCAGGCGAACCTTGTAGCTGTTGCCGGAGCGCTGCATCGAATAGAGCTTGTACATTGCGTCGGGGTTCACTCGATCGGGAAGACGGGACGCTCGAAGACTGCGCGGCCTGTCACACCGCAATGCGCCTAAACAATGATGCCGATACCGGTGCGTCGCAAGCCCTCGACCCTGGAAAAAGTCGAAACGCCTACCGCACTGCACGCGTGCAGAACGATTCTATCGACACGGCAGAACAACTCGGATCACGCTTGCGCGACGCTGCGATCGATGCCAGCCGGCGGGTTGTGGTCGCGGATATTAACATGTTCAGGGCGTGCCGATCCCGAGTCCCGGTGATGCCGTGCTCGCAGCCAGCGCGCGGCGAATTGTCCTCGGAGCAATTCGTGTTGCTGCGCGTGGCGATGTGTTGTCGCGACGGGCCCGATCCGGCCGCCGCAGACCTTGCCGGATATGAGCCGATCGGGGCCGGAACTTGCGGAATGTTGCGTGCGCCGCGCGCGATCGCGCGAAAATTTCCGACTTTGCCGCCAAGCTTCTTGCGATGCAGCGGCGACCGGCCTAGTGTGCCGCGATCCCATTCAGATCAAGTCGTGGCCAACTGTTCACGACGTTTGCCCGGAGATGATCATGGCCTTCCTGTCCGCTGCGCTCGACCGTGTGAAGCCGTCCGCGACGATCGCGGTCACGGACAAAGCGCGTGCGCTGAAAGCCGCGGGCCGCAACGTCATCGGCCTCGGCGCCGGCGAGCCTGACTTCGACACGCCCGCCAACATCAAGCTGGCGGCGATCCACGCGATCGAGGCCGGCAAGACCAAGTACACCGATGTCGGCGGCATTCCGGAGCTGAAGGAAGCCATCATCAACAAGTTCTCGCGCGAGAACGGCCTCTCCTACAAGCCGAACCAGATCATCGTCGGCACCGGCGGCAAGCAGGTGCTCTACAACGCGCTGATGGCGACCATCAATCCGGGCGACGAGGTGATCATCCCGGCGCCCTATTGGGTCAGCTATCCCGAGATGGTCGCGCTTGCCGGCGGCGAGTCGGTGCCGGTGATTTGCCCGGCGTCGAGCGGCTTCAAGCTGCGCCCGCAAGATCTCGAAAAGGCGATCACGCCGAAGACCAAGTGGGTCATCCTGTGCTCGCCGTCGAACCCGACCGGCTCGGCCTATACGCGCAGCGAGCTGAAGGCGCTCACCGACGTGCTGGTCAAGCATCCGCATGTCTGGGTGATGACCGACGACATGTATGAGCACCTGGTCTATGACGACTTCGTCTTCACCACCGCGGCGCAAGTCGAGCCGAGCCTCTACGATCGCACGCTGACCGTGAACGGTGTGTCGAAGGCCTATTGCATGACCGGATGGCGCATCGGCTATGCCGGCGGTCCCGCACAGCTGATCAAGGCGATGCAGACGATCCAGTCGCAGTCGACCTCGAACCCGTCGTCGATCGCGCAGTGGGCCGCCGTCGAGGCACTGAACGGGCCGCAGGACTTCATCCCGGCCAACAACAAGGTGTTCAAGGAACGCCGCGACCTCGTGGTGTCGATGCTCAACCAGGCGAGCGGCATCGAGTGCCCGCGTCCCGAAGGTGCGTTCTACGTCTATCCGTCCTGCGCCGGCACGATCGGCAAGACGGCGCCGTCGGGCAAGGTGCTCGGCAACGACGAGGACTTCGTCACCGAGCTGCTCGAGAGCGAAGGCGTCGCCGTGGTGCAGGGCTCCGCGTTCGGGCTCGGACCCGCGTTCCGCATCTCCTATGCCACCAAGACCTCGGATCTTGAGGAAGCTTGCAAGCGCATCCAGCGCTTCTGCGGCAATCTGCGATAATTCACTGTCGGACGAAAATGCATTCCCGCACGTGATGCGGGAATGCGCAGGTGCGCGTTGAAGTCGCGCGCAGCGGCAAAAGCGCTGTGTCAAATCACGTCAAATCACATCCTGCTCAGGTCGTTACGGTCACACGCGGGAAGTTTTTACGGCATCTTTGCGAACCGCCTTGTTTTGGACATGACCCTTCCTTCCTGTCCGCCGCACAAATTCAGTTCATCTTGCGGAGACAGACCCAATGCGACTTTCGACACTCACCCTCGCCACGCTCGCGCTGCTGGCGCCGATCGCCACCGCCAACGCGGCGCCTCAGGTTCAGGCCGGAGTCCTGCAATGCCAGGGCGGGCAGAATGTCGGCTTCGTCGTCGGCTCCGTCACCCAGCTCGAATGCGTGTTCCAGAGCGCCAACGCCCGCCGGCCCGAGCCCTACATTGCGACCGTCAAGCGGATCGGCCTCGACCTCGGTGTCACCGCGCAGACCCAGCTCGCCTGGGCGGTCAGCGCGCCGACCACGCAGCTCCCGCGCGGTGCGCTCGCCGGCAGCTACGGCGGCGTCGGCATCAACGCGTCGGTCGGCCTTGGCGCCGGTGGTAACTTCCTGTTCGGCGGCCCGAACAATGCCTATGCGCTGCAGCCGATGAGCGTGCAGGGCCAGACCGGCCTCAACGTCGCGGCCGGCATCGCCGGCATCGACCTCGAGCCGGTTCGCGTCGGAGGTCCGCGCCGGCACTATCACCGCCATCATCACCACCACTAAGCCGACAGGCTTTGAATCAAGGAGGCTCGCGAAAGCGGGCCTCTTTTTTTGTCCGGTGACCGCGGCGTGGGTCGCTGGGATACGTCGTGCCAGCCACATCCCGCAATAATCGGAAGGCGAACGGCCCAAATCTGGCACGGCGTGCGATGTTATGGCATAGCAAGCCGGGCGCCTGGGGTGCGGCGTCCGTTCCGCTCTCAGCTCGCATCATGCCTTTCAGCCGGAGATCCCTCAAATGCGTCGCTTCATCCTCCTCGCCGGTGCTGCCATCGCCACGCTGGCGGCCTCGATCGCTGGCGCCAATGCGCAGCAGCCGATCCAGCGCGTGCAGGTCGGCGTCCTCGAATGCCGCGGCGGCGCAAGCGTTGGTTTCATCGTCGGGTCCGTGACCAATCTTGGTTGCGTGCTGCGCATCGACGGCATGCCGGAAGACCGCTACGTCGCGACCATTCGCAAAGTGGGCCTCGACCTCGGCATCACGCAGGAATCCGCGCTGGCCTGGGGCGTGTGGGCGCCGGTGGCGCGGCTTGGGCAAGGCGACCTGACCGGTGATTATGCCGGCGCGCAGGGCAGCGCGACGCTCGGCGTCGGCGTCGGCGGCAACGTGCTGGTTGGCGGCTCGAACAACACGATCGCGCTGCAGCCGCTGAGCGTGCAGGGCCAGGTCGGCATCAACATCGCCGCCGGGCTGGAGAGCCTCGAGCTGCGTCCGGGGCGCTGATGCGTTCCGATAGCTTGCGCATTGCGCAAGCTATGACCTCTCCCGTGAAGAGCGGGAGGGATTCTACGCCTCGCGCGCGACACCGCACCGCAGCGATTTTTCCGGCTTGCCAAAACCTCCGGACGGGCGGAGCATTGGAGGTCGCCGACCCAATCATGGGCCGAGCTCCAACGCGAGGAGGCGGCAATGGGACAAGACGTCAGAAGTCCCCGAGGTCCACGGTGCATTGCACTAGTGGGCCCTTTCCAAAGCGGTAAAACCACACTTCTGGAAGCGATCATGGCGCGCACGGGCGCCATCAAGAGTGCCGGCAGCGTCGATGCCGGAACCTCCATCGGCGATGCCAGCCCCGAGGCGCGCCAGCACAAGATGGGCGTCGGCCTGACCGCCGCCACCACCCATTTCATGGGAGATAGCTATACCTTTATCGATTGTCCCGGCTCGGTTGAGTTTGCGCACGACATGCGCGCCGCGCTGCCGGCGGTCGATGCCGCGGTCGTGGTCTGCGAGGCCGATGAAAAGAAGCTGCCGCAGCTGCAGATCATCCTGCGCGAGCTCGAGGAGCTCGGCATTCCCCGTTTCCTGTTCCTGAACAAGATCGATCGCGCCAACAAGCGCATCCGCGAGACGCTCGCGACCTTGCAGCCGGCTTCGCGCGTGCCGCTGGTACTGCGCCAGATCCCGATCTGGAACGGCGATCTGATCGAAGGTTTCGTCGATCTCGCGCTGGAGCGCGCCTTCGTCTATCGCGAACACAAGCCGTCGGAGGTCATGGCCCTCGAAGGCGGCGATCTCGACCGCGAGAAGGAAGCGCGCTTCTCGATGCTGGAGAAGCTCGCCGACCACGACGATGCGCTGATGGAGCAATTGCTGGAGGATATCCAGCCGCCGCGCGACGCGGTGTTCGACGATCTCGCCCGCGAGCTGCGCGAGGGCCTGATCTGCCCAGTGCTGCTTGGAGCTGCGAGCCGCGAGAACGGCGTGCTGCGGCTGATGAAGGCGCTGCGCCACGAAGCGCCCGGCGTTGCCGAAACTGCCAAACGCCTCGGCGTGTCCGGGACCAAGGATGCGCTGGCCTATGTGTTCAAGACCCTGCATCTGCAACACGGCGGCAAGCTGTCGCTGGCGCGCGTGCTCGCGGGCCGCCTCGACGACGGCGCGACGCTGCAATCCTCGACCGGCGAGAGCGGACGTGTCTCCGGCATCCTGGCGGTGAGCGTCGGACATGACAGCAAGCGACCGTCGGCGGAAGCCGGCGAGGCCGTCGCGCTCGGCAAGCTCGACGCGATCAAGACCGGCGACACGCTGTCGAGCGGCAAGACCGCGCCGACGTCACTGGTGACGGTCGAGCCGGTTGCGCCGGTGCTGTCGATCTCGATCGCAGCGACCGACCGCAAGGACGACGTCAAGCTCGGCCAGGCGCTGTTGCGGCTGAACGAGGAGGATGCCTCGCTGTCGATGGTGCAGAACCCGCAGACGCACGACACCGTACTGTGGGGGCAGGGCGAGATGCATCTGCGGGTGGCGCAGGAGCGGTTGAAGGATCGCTTCGGCATCAGCGTCAAATCGCATCCGCCGGTGATCGGCTATCAGGAGACGATCCGGAAAGCCGTCACCCAGCGCGGCCGGCACAAGAAGCAGTCCGGCGGCCACGGCCAGTTCGGCGACGTCGTGCTCGAGGTCAAGCCGAAGCCGCGCGGGACCGGCTTTGAATTCCACGAGAAGGTGGTCGGCGGCGCGGTGCCGCGCAACTATATCGGTGCGGTCGAAGAGGGCGTCGTCGATGCGATGGCGCGCGGACCACTCGGCTTCCCCGTCATCGACGTCGACGTCACGCTGATGGACGGTTCCTATCACAGCGTCGATTCCTCCGATCTCGCGTTCCGCACCGCCGCGCGGGCCGGCGTCAACGAGGCGCTGCCGCAGTGCCAGCCGGTGCTGCTGGAGCCGATCCACCTGGTCGAGATCGTCTGTCCGACGGAGGCGACCGCCAAGATCAATGCGATCCTGTCGGCGCGCCGCGGCCAGATCCTCGGCTTCGATACCCGGGAGGGCTGGAGCGGCTGGGACTGCGTCCGCGCCACCATGCCGGAAGCCGAGATCGGCGACCTCATCGTCGAGCTGCGCTCGGCCACCGCCGGCGCCGGCAGCTTCACCCGCCAGTTCGACCGTATGGCCGAAGTGACGGGCCGCGCCGCCGACCAGATCATCGCCGCGCATCGCGACGCGGCGTGATGCAGGCTTGCGATCACGCCCCGATGGGGCGTGATCGTTGGCAAGATCGCCGGGCGAAGCTAGCTTGCATCCCATGATGGGGCTGCAAGACCAGCATGCTTGAATCCCGCCGCAACCTGGCGCTGGCCTGCGCGCTGAGCGCACTGGCCGGCTATGTCGACGGCATCGGCTATCTGCATTTGGGCGGTCTGTTCGTCTCCTTCATGAGCGGCAACTCGACGCGGCTTGGCGTGACGCTCGCCGAGGCGCATTGGGCGCATGCCCTGGAGGCGTTGGGGCTGATCGCCCTGTTTGTCGCCGGCGCTGCGGCCGGCAGCCTGATCGTGCTCAGCCGCGCGGCGCATCGCCAGCCCCTGGTCCTGCTCGCCGAGGCGTTGCTGCTCGCGGCCGCGGCGCTGAGCGCCGCGTTCGGCCTGCCGAATATCGCGGTCGCGGCGATCGTGCTGGCGATGGGGCTGGAGAACGCGGTGTTCCAGATCGACGGCGGCGCCGGGCTCGGCCTGACCTACATGACTGGGGCGCTGGTGAAGGTCGGTCAGCTGACGGCCGCCGTGCTGACCGGTGGCGCCCGCTGGGCCTTGATACCCAACCTGCTGCTGTGGGCGGCGCTCGTGGCGGGCGCGCTGCTTGGCGCGCTCGCCTACCACTGGATCAACCTCGCCGCGGTCTGGTTTGCCGCCGGCACGGCACTCGGGCTTGCCGCGCTGCTTGCCGCAACCGCGAAGCGGACGGATTGACAGCGCGGGTGCCATGGCCGATGTCACGGCAATGACAACCACGACCAAAGCCCGTGCCGCATGTCTGATCGGTTGGCCGGCGGCGCATTCCCGCTCGCCGCTGATCCATCATTACTGGCTGCGCACGCTCGGCATCGAGGGCGGGTACCTGATCGAGGCGGTGCCGCCTGGCGATTTCAAGGATTTCGTGCTGCGGCTGTCGCTGCGCGGCTTCGTTGGAGCCAATGTCACGATGCCGCACAAGGAGCAGGCGCTGGCGCTGTCGACGCCGGATGAGCGCGCCCGCGCCGTCGGCGCCGCCAATACGCTGTGGTTTGCCGACGGTGAATTGCGTTCGACCAACACCGACGTCGAAGGCTTCATCAACAATCTCGACGCCTGCGCGCCCGGCTGGGACAAGTCCGATGACGCGCTGGTACTCGGCGCCGGCGGCGCGGCGCATGCGGTGGTGTTCGGCCTGATCGAGCGCGGCATCGCGCGCGTGCACCTGGTCAACCGCACCATCGATCGCGCCCGCGCGCTCGCCGATCAGTTCGGCGCGCGCGTTCTTCCCGCGACGTGGGAGGCGGTGCACGACCTGATGCCGCGCGCGGGCCTGCTGGTGAACACCACCTCGCTCGGCATGCACGGCCAGCCCGCGCTCGACATCGATGTCGGCCTGTTGCCGCCGAATGCTGTTGTTTCCGATCTTGTCTATGTGCCGCTGGTGACGCCGTTGCTCGCGGCCGCGCAGGCACGCGGGCTGAAGACCGCCGACGGGCTCGGCATGCTCCTGCACCAGGCGGTGCGCGGCTTTGAATTGTGGTTCGGGCAGCGCCCGCAGGTCACGCCAGAACTGCGTGCGCTGGTCGAAGCCGATCTCACAAAGACTTGAGACATGGAATAGCGCTGCAAGGGTGGGGTCAGTGCTACATCAGCCTGCGCCCCCTCCCGGAGATTACGCCATGCCGTCCCGCCGTACCCAATTCGTTCGTCCCCTCATTGCGCTTGCGATGGTGACGGCGTCGACGCTCTACGCCATCGCGCAGCAACCGCCCACACCGACGCGGGTTCGCGGAACCGTCGAAGGCGTTGATGGCGATACGCTCGAGGTGAAGTCGCGCAGCGGCGAAGAGGTCAAGCTGCACATGACGGGCAACATCCTGGTGCTCGGCCTCACCAAGATCGGCCTGTCGGAAATCAAGGTCGGGTCCTTCATCGGGACCACCACGGTGCCCGGCCCCGACGGTGTGCCGCAGGCGGTCGAGGTGCATGTGTTCCCCGAAAACATGCGTGGCACCGGCGAGGGCTCGCGGCCATATGATCTTAAGCCCAACAGCAGCATGACCAACGCCACCGTGGCCGAATCCGTCGTCGGCAATGACGGTCACACGTTGTTGATCAAGTACAAGGACGGTGAGAAGAAGGTGGTGGTGCCGTCAGAAACGCCCGTCGTGACCTATGTTCCCGGCGACAAGTCGGACCTGAAGGCCGGCGCCAAGATCATCGCCTTCATGAAGAAACTGCCGGATGGCTCGCTCGAGACCGATCGCGTCAGCGTCGGCCGCGACGGGCTCACCCCGCCGATGTGAGGCGTCTTACCCTCTCCCCTTGTGGGAGAGGGTCGCTTCGCGCAGCGAAGCGGGGTGAGGGGTTTGCGTCCGCGGATAGAGACCCCTCATCCGGCGCGGACTGCGTCCGCGCCACCTTCTCCCACAAGGGGAGAAGGTAAGGAGCCCGGAATACCGCCAACAATCCGGTGTTCCTGATTCCGCGAGCCAACCCACTGAGAGGGACACCCATGCCGAAATCACTTTTATTCGCCGCGCTGTTCGCAATTGCCTTTGCCTCCGTCGCGTCCGCGCAACAACCGCAGACCGTCCGCATCCGCGGCACCATCGAAGCCGTCGACGGCTCCCTGCTGTCGATCAAGTCGCGCGACGGCGCCGACATGAAGGTGCGCATGACCGACAATGTCGCGGTGTTCGGCGTTGCCAAGACCGAGTTGTCGGAGATCAAGCCGGGCTCCTATATCGGCGTCACCGCGATGCCCGAGCCTGACGGAACCCAGAAGGCAATCGCGGTTCACATTTTCCCGGAGAACCAGCGCGGCGCGGCGGAAGGCTTCCGTCCCTGGGATCTGCGCGCCAACTCGACGATGACCAATGCCACCGTTGCCGAGACGGTGAAGGGCGCCGACGGCCAGAACATCCTGGTCAAATACAAGGAAGGTGAGAAGAAGGTCGTGGTGCCGCCGGAGACCCCGGTCGTCACCTTCGTGGCCGGCGACAAGTCCGAGTTGAAGCCGGGCGCCAAGGTCATCATCTTCGGCGCGGTGAAGAAGGACGACGGCACGCTCGAAGCCAACCGCGTCAATGTCGGCCGCGACGGGATTACACCGCCGATGTGAGGCTTAGACTAGCGAATCTCTATCCACGCGTCGTCCCGGCGAAAGCAGGGACCCAACCACCGATGATTGTTGTTCAGAAAAGCTGTGGCCACAGCTGTGCCAAATCTCGCGCAGCTGTGGCTATGGGTCCCGGCTTTTCGCCGGGACGACGGCTGAAATGAGCGGCCTGTGAATCACACCGCCAGCACGTGATCGTCGATCTCGGCGATGGTGTTGACGCCGCACAGGCCCATCGTGGTGATGAGCTCCTTCGCCAGGATGTCGAGTGCTTTCGCGACGCCTTCTTGCCCGCCGGCGCCGAGGCCGTAGGCATAGGCGCGGCCGATCATGCAGGATTTGCCGCCGAGCGCGAGCGCGCGCATCACGTCCATGCCGGTGCGGATGCCGCCGTCGAACATGATCTCGATCTGCGAGCCAACAGCGTCGACGATCTCGGGCAGCACCTCGATCGACGATGGTGCGCCATCAAGCTGGCGGCCGCCATGGTTGGAGACCACGATCGCCTGCGCGCCGGTCTTGGCGGCGAGCTCGGCGTCCTCGACGTCGAGAATGCCCTTCAGGATCAGCTTGCCCGGCCAGATCGAGCGGATCCAGTCGATGTCCTTCCAGTTCAGCGAGGTATCGAACTGCGATGCGGTCCACTCCGACAGTTTGGTCAGGTCCTCGGTGCCGTTGACGTGGCCGACGATGTTGCCGAAGCTGCGGCGCTTGCCGCGCATAACGCCGGCGACCCATGACGGCTTGCTCGCGAAGTCGAGCAGTTTCGACAGCGACCATTCCGGCGGCACGCTCATGCCGTTCTTGATGTCCTGGTGGCGCTGGCCGATCACCTGCAGGTCGACGGTCAAGACCAGCGCCGAGCACTTCGCCGCGATCGCGCGCTCGATCAGCGACTTGATGAAGCCGCGGTCCTTCATGACATAGAGCTGGAACCAGAACGGCTTGTCGACGGCTTCAGCGATGTCCTCGATCGAGCAGATCGACATCGTGCTCTGGGTGAAGGGAATGCCGGCCGCCTGCGCGGCGCGGCAGGCGTAGATCTCGCCGTCACCATGCTGCATGCCGAGCAGGCCGACCGGGGCCAGGATCAGCGGCATCGCGGAGGGCTCACCGAGGATCGTGGTCGACAGATTGCGCTTGGAGACGTCGACCAGGATGCGCTGCCGGAACTTGATCTGCTGAAGGTCGTCGGAATTGGCGCGCAGCGTGTCCTCGGTGTAGGAGCCGCGGTCCGCATAATCGAAAAACGCCTTCGGCACCCGGCGCTTGTGCAACTGGCGCAAATCCTCGATGCAGGTGATGTGCTTCATGGACGCTCCCGGCCCTTTTTGTTTGTCGCGAGTCTTGTTTGTCGCAAGTCTTGTTGGCGTAAGGTTCTGTCGTCATCTAGCATGGTTGGACGGCCTGCCAAATCGCCTGGTGGAACCGACAGGAGAGTGCGATGCCTCGCTCAGGGTCCAAACCAAAAGCCGACGAGGGCGCTGAAAAGCGCCGGCTCGATGATGCGCTGGAGGAGGGGCTGGAGGAGACATTTCCGGGTTCCGACCCCGTCAGCGTCACCCAGCCGGCGCCCTCGACGGGTGACCGCCCCGTCAAGCACAACGGTAAAGACTAGGTCCGAATTATCGCTCCCGGGATCCCGTTGGAGGAGATAATTCTCTATTTTTCAATGCCTTAACGTCGGACCTAGCGGTTCGATGATGGTAATGATTCATCATATTTTTTGAAGTCATTTTAGCGCCTGAGGGTCTATAAGGCCGATGCACGCTAAACTGGTGGGCGTTCGGGGCTTTCTCGCATGGTGGGTCGGGAAGCCCGTGCTGGGGGATACATGAGCCGCAAATATTTCGGGACCGACGGGATTCGGGGCCGCGCCAACGGGCTGATCACGCCGGAGCTCGCGCTCAAGGTGGGGCAGGCTGCAGGCCTGGTGTTTCAGCGCGGTGACCATCGTCATCGCGTCGTAATCGGCAAGGACACGCGGCTGTCCGGCTACATGATCGAATACGCCATGGTCGCGGGCTTCACTTCGGTCGGCATGGACGTGCTGCTGCTCGGCCCGATGCCGACGCCGGCGGTCGCGATGCTGACCAAGTCGATGCGCGCCGATCTCGGCGTCATGATTTCGGCGTCGCACAATCTGTTCGAGGACAACGGCATCAAGCTGTTCGGCCCGCAGGGCTTCAAGCTCTCCGACGACGTCGAGAAGCAGATCGAGCTGTTGCTCGATGAATCGCTCGACCGCCGGCTGGCGCAGAGCGCGAGCCTCGGCCGCGCCCGCCGCATCGATGGCGTCCACGACCGTTACATCGAATTTGCCAAACGCACGCTGCCGCGGGACCTCTCACTCGACGGCTTGCGCGTGGTCGTCGATTGCGCCAATGGCGCTGCCTACAAGGTGGTTCCGGAAGCGCTGTGGGAGCTCGGCGCCGACGTGATACCGATCGGCGTGGAGCCCGACGGCTTCAACATCAACAAGGAATGCGGCTCGACCTCGCCGGAGGCGCTGTCCAGGAAGGTGCGCGAGATGCGCGCCGACATCGGCATTGCGCTCGATGGCGACGCCGACCGTGTCATCCTGGTCGACGAGCGCGGCCACGTCGTCGACGGCGACCAGCTGCTCGCGGTGATCGCGCAGAGCTGGAAGGAAGACGGCCGGCTCTCCAAGCCCGGCATCGTCGCCACCGTGATGTCCAACCTCGGGCTGGAGCGCTTCCTGCACGGCCATGGCCTGCAGTTGATCCGCACCCCGGTCGGCGACCGCTACGTGCTCGAGCAGATGCTGAGCGGCGGCTACAATCTCGGCGGTGAACAGTCGGGCCACATCATCCTGTCCGACTATGCCACCACCGGCGACGGCTTCGTTGCGGCGCTCCAGGTGCTCGCCGTGGTGCAAAAGCTGCGACGCCCGGTCTCCGAAGTCTGCCGGCGCTTTGATCCGCTGCCGCAAATCCTGAAGAACGTGCGCTATCGCAGCGGCAAGCCGCTCGACGACGCCGAGGTCAAGTCCGCGATCACCGACGGCGAGAAGCGTCTCAACGGCCACGGCCGCCTGCTGATCCGCGCGTCGGGTACCGAGCCGGTGATCCGCGTGATGGGCGAGGGCGACGACCGCATCCTGGTCGAGGACGTCGTCGACACCATCGTCCACGCGCTCGGACAGGCCGCGGCTTAAGGCCCACGGCCTCATATTCTCGCCAGAAATGACGGTGGCGGACTTGAGTACACCGCTTTATCCACGTCATTGCGAGCGTTAGCGAAGCAATCCATCGCGCCACAAGCGGAGGCATGGATTGCCTCGTCGCTATCGCTCCTCGCAATGACGGACGGATGGAGCCGATTCCAAGAGGCCGGCCATCGAGCGCATCGCTGCTATCGGCTATTGCAACTGGTCGCAGCCGCCTCCGCGTCGTACGAGACGGAGGTATTTTCGCGAATCCGTTTCGGAATGCTGCAGTGAACAAACCCGTCGTGAGTGAAGAGGCTCTGGGCGAGCCGGTGCTGGTGCCCGAGTTGACGCCTGCGCTGGCCGCGAAGGCGGCAGCCGCGGGGCCAGCCTATATCGTGCTTGCCGGCATCAGCTTCTCGCATTTCCTCAACGACACCATGCAGTCGTTGATCGCCTCGATCTATCCGATCCTGAAAGACAATTATGCGCTCGACTTCGCGCAGATCGGCATGATCACGCTGGCGTTCCAGTTCACGGCGTCACTGCTGCAACCGGTGATCGGGCACTTCACCGACAAGAAGGCGCAGCCGTTCTCGCTGTCGATCGGCATGGGCTTCACCTTCTTCGGCCTGCTGCTGCTCAGCGCCGCGCACGCCTACGGGATCATCCTGATCGCCGCCGCGCTGGTCGGTCTCGGATCTGCCGTGTTCCATCCGGAGTCGGCGCGGATCGCGCGGCTGGCCTCGGGCGGCCGTTACGGCTTTGCGCAATCGGTATTCCAGCTCGGCGGCAGCTTCGGCACCTCGATGGGGCCGGTGCTCGCGGCGTTGATCGTGGTGCCGTTCGGCCAGCCCTCGATCGCCTGGTTCTCTTCGATCGCGTTCCTCGCCATCGTGATCCTGTGGCGCATCGGCGTCTGGTACAAGCCGCAGGTCGCGGGCAAGAAGGCCGCGGTGATCGAGCTGCATCCCGATCATCCGGACCAGCGGCGCGTGATGATCGCGCTCGGCGTGCTGGTCGCGCTGCTGTTCTCCAAGCAGCTCTACGTCTCGAGCCTGTCGAGCTACTACATCTTCTATCTGATCGACAAGTTCGGCGTCTCGACGCAACGAGCGCAGTTCTACCTCTTCATCTTCCTGGCCGCGAACGCGGTCGGCACCTTCTTCGGCGGGCCGCTAGGCGACCGCTTCGGCCGCAAATATGTGATCTGGTTCTCGATCCTCGGCGCGCTGCCGTTCACGCTCGCGCTGCCCTATGCCGGCCTGTTCGGAAGCGCCGTGCTGTCGGTGGTGATCGGCCTGATCATCTCGTCGGCGACATCGGCGATCATCGTGTTCGCGCAAGAATTGATGCCGCATCGCTTCGGCATGATCTCCGGCGTGTTCTTCGGCGTCGCCTTCGGCATCGGCGGTCTCGGCGCAGCCGTGCTCGGCAAGCTCGCCGACCACACCTCGATCGCCTTCGTCTATGATCTCTGCGCGTTCCTGCCGGCGATCGGCCTGCTCGCGGTGTTCCTGCCGAAGATGCCGAAAGCGATGCGCTGAACGGTTCTTCTCTGCGGAAGCGCACAACCGCGCGCGCACTAAGCATTCGCTAACAGACGCGGCTCTGTGCGCCGCAACAGCGCGTGTTCCTCAACGCATCGTTAGCACTTGTGGCAGTTTCGCCATTTTTCGCGCCGCCGCTTTCCGCATATTGATGGACCCATAAGCCGCACCCGCAAAAAAGAGTGAGAGAAAATCAACCTTAAGAATTAGGGTTAAGTGCCGCTTAAACATTTCCTGAGATCGTCCGGTTGAGTTTCAGACGTGGGGCTTTTCGTATCGCCTCACTTGGCCCAAAAGGACGAAGCCAATGCGTAGCGTTAAGTCTCTGATTGCCGCAGGCGCGGCAACCCTGCTGTCCTCGGCGGCGTTCGCTGCCGACATGCCCATCATGCCGCCACCCCAGATGGCGTACGCGCCCCCGCCGGTCCAGGACTTCGGCGGCTGGTATCTGCGCGGCGACATCGGCGTGACCAATTCTAGCGCCAAGCTGCACGATAATCTTTTCGACACCTTGCCGGCCGGCTCGACGCTGACGCATGACGGTCACGGTTTCACTGGCGGCCAGTCCTACGGTCTCGGCGTCGGTTATCAGTTCAACAGCTGGTTCCGCGCTGACATCACCGGTGAGTATCGCTCGCGTGTCAGCTTCAGCGGCACCGATGTCTCCACGTTCCCCGGTGGCAGCAGTCTCTCCGACGTCTACCAGGGCGGCTATACGAGCTGGGTCGGACTGGCCAACGTCTATGCGGATCTCGGCACCTGGTGGTGCCTGACGCCCTTCGTCGGTGTCGGCGTCGGCGCCGCGCATATTCAGACCACCGGTCTTCAAGACTCCGGTGTCGCGTTTGCTCCCGGCGTAGGTAGCTTCGGCTCCTCTTCATATTTCGCCAACGGCGCTTCGACGACCAACTTTGCCTGGGCCGCGCATGCCGGCGTCGCCTACAAGGTGAACCAGAACTTCACCGTCGAACTGGCATATCGCTACCTCAACATGGGAACTGCCGTTCACGGCAACGGCCAGTCCTTCGATGGTTCGAATGCCGGCCCGTCGTCCTTCCAGTACCGCGATCTGATCTCGCAGGACGTGCGGCTTGGCGTCCGCTTTGCTCTCCCCTGCTGCGACGTGCCGCCTCCGCCGCCGCCCCTGCTGATCCGCAAGGGTTAATATCCAGCCTTCAAAGGTTAACGATCGGAAGCGGCGCGGGATCATCCCGCGCCGTTTTGCTTTTGCGGCGCGCGCGATTTGCAACGTGAGCATGTCGAAAGTGGTGCGCGACAACGATTGGTTAAGGTTAACGGGCGATGATCATCGCGCAATCGGTGTGGTCGATGGAGCGTTGCAATGCGTAGGTTTTTGCTGGCGGCGATGATGTTCGGGGCGGTGACCGGCGCGCACGCGGCCGACATGCCTGATTTTCTTCGCGGCAGTCTCCCGGCTTCCAGCACACCAACCAGAAACTGGGACGGCTGGTACGCCGGCGGCCAGGTCAGCCAATCATGGATCAATACCGACTTCGGAAGCAGCGTTGTGTCCCTGACCAATTCCATATTTCGCAACACCACGCTGCAAGATGCGACGTCCCAGTTGAATGTGCTGGGTCGGGTCAATGGGCACAGCTCCGGCTTCGGAGCGTTTGTCGGACGCAACTATCAATATGATGATGTCGTGGTGGGCGTCGAAGCAAACTATAACTATTGGTCGGGTCTGGGCGGATCGACCTCCGCAAGTTTGGGTCCAATTCAAGTCGCCGAGCCGACCCTGGTCTTGCCGGTGGGTGCCACTGCCGCCGACGGTGTGTCGTTGAACGGAAACGCCACGCTGCAGGTCAGGGATGAGATGACCTTCCGCGGTCGAGCAGGTTGGGCAACCGGCAACTTCCTGCCCTACATCTTCGGTGGTCTTGCGGTCGGTCGCATGGACGTCGCGCGTACGGTGTCGAGTTCTGTGACCAGAACGATCAACTTTGCTGACGGAACTTCGACCAGCTTTGTGTTGCCGCAGTTTACGCAAACCGTCACTGACGGGAGAACCAGCAATTTCGTCGCCGGCTGGACCGCCGGTCTGGGCCTGGAATACATGTTGTGGGGCAATGTTTTCGTGCGCGGCGAATGGGAGTACGTCAAGTTCATGTCGGTCAAGAACACGTCGGTCACGCAAAACACCGTACACGCCGGCATCGGCTACAAGTTCTGATCCGCGACGCGGCATCGGCTTGACAGCCAATAGCAGCGCTGGTCCTCTGCCGCTCCAGGGTCGGGAGCGCAATCAATGAAGATCTACGGCGACACCAATTCGGGCAACTGCCTGAAAGTGAAGTGGGTGTGCGACAAGCTGGCGCTGCCATACCATTGGGTCGAGATCGACACCATGAAGGGCAGCAGCCGGACGCCTGAATTCCTCAAGCTCAACGGCTGGGGGCAGGTGCCGACGGTGGAGCTGGACGACGGCCGCACGCTCGCCCAGTCCAACGCCATCATTCGCTATCTCGCGCGCGGCAGCGATCTGATCCCGGGCGATGCGTATCGCGAAGCGCAAATGAACGCGTGGATGTTCTGGGAACAGAACACCCACGAGCCCTATGTGGCGGTCTGCCGCTTCCACATCGTCTATCTCGGCAAGACCACGGCCGAGCTCGATCCGAACCTGGTGAAGCGCGGCTACGCGGCGCTCGATCACCTGGAGCGGCAACTCGGTGGTGCGCGCTTCCTGGTCGGCGAGGCGGTCTCGCTCGCCGACGTCTCGCTGCTTGCCTATACCCGCGTCGCGCATGAGGGCGGATTTGACCTCGAGCGCTATCCCATGGTGCGCCGCTGGATCGGCGACGCCGAAGGCGTGCTCGGCCTGCCGCCGGCTCGCTGAATTTTGCGAGAGAGCGACATGACCGCAGCTTCATCCATCGTCATTCGCCGCGCGCGCCGCGACGACGTCGCCGCGATTATTGGCATGCTGGCGGATGATCCGCTCGGCCGCGGGCGCGAGCGGATCGAGCATCCGTTGCCGCAGCCTTACTACCAGGCCTTCGAGCGGGTCGAGCGCGATCCCAACCTGCAGCTCGTCGTCGCCGTCGACGGCGACGGGGCCGTCGTCGGCTGCCTGCAGCTTGCCATCCTGCCGGGCCTGAGCTCGCAGGGCGCTTCGCGCGGATTGCTCGAGGATGTTCGCGTCGCAAGCCATTGCCGCAGCCGCGGCATCGGGGAGAGGCTGGTGCAGTGGGCGGTGGCGGAGGCGCGCGCGAAAGGCTGCGTGCTGGTCGAGTTGCTGACGCATCACACCCGCGTCGATGCGCAGCGCTTTTATGAACGGCTCGGATTCGCACGCAGCCATGTCGGCATGACGATTCGCTTCTGAGATACGCGCGAGTTGTATGCGCAGCGCACCCATGCCTGCGGTGGTTCTCGCTCTCCTATTCAGTTAAGGAGCAATAAACTAAGCCGATCTCCGTGATTTTACGGGGAGGAATGACTGCGCTATGTCGACGTCTCCCATGGGGCGCGGCGGCAGCTTGGGGATTTCCAATGCCAGATTATTCGATCGTGCGGGTCGGCAACGAGTACATCGTGCAGGCCGGCGAAAAGAGCATTTTGAAAGTATCGAGTCGGCGCCGGGCCGCGAAGCTCGTGACCGAGGCGGCGGAGCTGTTGGATCAGGAGACCGCAACGCGGCTCGAGGACGCTCCATCAATCAGCTGTGATTCCGATATCTTGCCCGATACGTCTGAACTTCCTTGACGTTTTGGGGGCTTTCCACTACTTCCGGCGGCGGGATACCTCTCCCCACCGAGAGGCAGCTATCTGGAAGGATAGATTATGACTGCAGCGAAGCCCGCTTTGCGGCCTCATGTGCCGCATTTCTCCTCCGGCCCCTGTGCCAAGCGCCCCGGCTGGAACCCCGAAAATCTCAAGGACGCAACCCTCGGCCGCTCGCATCGCGCGAAGGTCGGCAAGGCCAAGCTCAAGCTCGCGATCGAACTGACGCGTGAAGTGCTTGAAGTGCCTGCCGACTACAAGATCGGCATCGTGCCGGCGTCGGATACCGGCGCGGTCGAGATGGCACTGTGGTCGCTGCTCGGTGCGCGGCCCGTCACCACTATCGCCTGGGAATCGTTTGGCGAGGGTTGGGTCAGCGACATCGTCAAGGAATTGAAGCTCAAGGACGTCACCAAGCTCAACGCGGCCTATGGTGAAATCCCCGATCTCTCCAAGGTCGATCAGAACTCCGACGTCGTCTTCACCTGGAACGGCACCACGTCAGGCGTGCGCGTTCCGAACGCCGACTGGATCAGCGCGACCCGCGAGGGCCTGACGATCTGCGACGCGACCTCGGCAGCCTTCGCGCAGCCGCTCGACTTTGCAAAGCTCGACGTCGTCACCTTCTCCTGGCAGAAGGCACTCGGCGGCGAGGCGGCGCACGGCATGCTGATCCTCTCGCCGCGCGCAGTCGAACGGCTCGAGAACTACAAGCCGGCCTGGCCGCTGCCGAAGATCTTCCGCCTGACCAAGGGCGGCAAGCTCAACCAGGGCATCTTCGAAGGCGAGACCATCAACACGCCGTCGATGCTCTGCGTGGAGGACTATCTCGACGCGCTGAACTGGGCGAAGTCGATCGGTGGCCTGAAGGCGCTGATCGCGCGCGCCGATGCCAATACCAAGGCGATCGCCGACTGGAAAGCGAAGACGCCATGGATCGATTTCCTGGCCAAGGACGCAGCGATCCGCTCCAACACCTCGGTGTGCCTGAAGTTCACCGATCCCGCGATCACCTCGCTCTCATCGGACGCGCAGGCCGACTTCTGCAAGAGGCTGGTCGCGCTGGTCGAGAAGGAGAACGCCGGTTTCGACTTCGCGTATTACCGCGATGCGCCGGCGGGCCTGCGGATCTGGTGCGGCGCCACTGTTGAAGCAAAGGACGTCGAGCTGCTGACGCAGTGGATCGACTGGGCCTTTGCCGAAGCCAAGGGCGCGTTGGCCAAGGCCGCGTAATTTTCTTGTCACCTCTCCCCGTTCTCACGGGGAGAGGTCGGATCGCTCCCGGCGATGCGCAGCATCGTCCGGTGAGATCCGGGTGAGGGGCCTCTCTCGGCTTGTTCCTCGCCTGTGGCTGCCCCTCACCCCAACCCTCTCCCCGTAAGAACTGGGAGAGGAAGACGTGATCAGAGACTTCATCACATCGGTCCAAGAGGCCCGCCCGCTGCAGGGCGAAGGAGCCATTCACATGTCGAAACCCAAAGTTCTCATTTCCGACGCGCTGTCTCCCGCGGCCGTGCAGATATTCAAGGATCGTGGCATCGAGGTCGACTTCCAGCCGAACCTCGGCAAGGACAAGGAAAAGCTCGCCGAGATCATCGGCAATTATGATGGCCTCGCGATCCGCTCGGCCACCAAGGCGACGGCAAAAATCCTCGAGAAGGCGACCAGGCTGAAGGTGATCGGCCGCGCCGGCATCGGCGTCGACAATGTCGAGATTCCGGCGGCGACCGCCAAGGGCATCATCGTGATGAACACGCCGTTCGGCAATTCGATCACGACCGCCGAGCATGCCATCACGCTGATGCTGGCGCTGGCGCGCGAGATTCCGCAGGCCGACGCCTCGACCCAGGCCGGCAAGTGGGAGAAGAACCGCTTCATGGGCGTCGAGATCACCGCGAAGACTCTTGGTGTCATCGGCTGCGGCAATATCGGCTCGATCGTCGCCGACCGCGCGCTCGGCCTGCGCATGAAGGTGATCGCGTTCGATCCGTTCTTGTCGCCGGAGCGCGCCAAGGACATCGGCGTCGAGAAGGTCGAGCTCGACGACCTGCTCAAGCGCGCCGATTTCATCACGCTGCACACGCCGCTGACCGACAAGACCAGAAACGTGATCGACGCGGCCGCGATCGTCAAGATGAAGAAGGGCGTTCGCATCATCAACTGCGCGCGCGGCGGCCTGGTCGACGAGCAGGCGCTGGTCGATGCGCTGAATTCCAAGCACGTCGCGGGCGCTGCCTTCGACGTTTTCGTCGAGGAGCCGGCCACCACGAACGTGCTGTTCGGTCATCCAAACGTGATCTGCACCCCGCATCTCGGCGCCTCCACCACGGAAGCGCAGGAGAACGTCGCGCTGCAGGTCGCCGAGCAGATGTCGGACTATTTGCTGACCGGCGCGATTTCGAACGCGGTCAACTTCCCCTCGATCACGGCCGAAGAAGCGCCGAAGCTGAAGCCATTCATCGAGCTCGCCGAGAAGCTCGGCTCGTTCGCCGGCCAGCTCACCGAGAGCGGCATCGTCAAGATAGAGATCACCTATGAAGGCCACGTCGCCGAGATGAAGATCAAGGCGATCACGTCGGCCGTGCTGTCCGGGCTGCTGCGCCCGATGCTCGGCGAGGTCAACGTGGTCTCGGCGCCGGTGGTGGCAAAAGAGCGCGGCATGGTGGTGGACGAGATCGTCCGCGCCGCGCAGAGCGACTATGAAAGCCTGATCACGGTGACTGTCACCACCGAACGGCAGGAACGCTCGGTGTCCGGCACCGTCTACGCCGACGGCAAGCCGCGCCTGGTCGACATCAAGGGCATCCGTGTCGACGCCGAGTTCGGCAAGTCGATGATCTATGTGACCAACGAGGACAAACCGGGTTTCATCGGCGCCTTCGCAAGCCTGTTGGGCGACGCCAAGCTCAACATCGCGACCTTCCATCTCGGCCGCGTCAAGCAGGGCGGCGACGCCATCGCGCTGGTCGAGGTCGACGGCGCGGTGCCGGCCGAACTGCTTGCCAAGGTTCAGGCGCTGCCGCAGGTCAAGCAGGCCAAGGCGCTGACGTTTTAAGTTATCGATATTCCGATCTGCGGAACATGGTGCCGTCTCCGATCCTGGAGGCGGCGTTTGTGTTTGCGCGGCCTCTGGTATTCCTGTCGCATCAGCCAAAATATGTGTACGAACGGGCTAGGACGGGCCACAATGGCGGCCATCTCAGAGGGAGAAAACAATGCGTGAAGCCGTAATCGTTTCCTATGCGCGCACCGGCCTGGCGAAGTCCGGCCGTGGCGGATTCAACATCACCCCGCCGATGTCGCTGGCGGCGCACGCCATCAAGCACGCCGTCGAGCGCTCCGGCGTCGACAAGGACTATGTCGAGGACAGCTACCTCGGCAATTGCGCCCACGGCGCGCCGAACATCGGCCGCCAGGCGGCGCTGCTCGCCGGCCTGCCGACGTCGACTGCCGGCGTTTCGGTGAATCGCTTCTGCTCGTCGGGCCTGCAGACCATCGCGATGGCTGCGAACTCGATCCGCTCCGATGGCTCGGATTGTATCGTGGCCGGCGGCGTCGAGAGCATCTCGATTCCCGGCGGCGGCACGCCGAAGGAATCGATCGATCCGGACCTGCTGAAGACCGCGCCCGACATCTTCATGGCGATGATCGACACCGCCGACATCGTCGCCGAACGCTACAAGCTCAGCCGCGAATATCAGGATGAGTTTTCGCTGGAGTCGCAGCGCCGGATGGCGGCAGCCCAGCAGGCCAACAAGTTCAAGGACGAAATCGTCCCGATGAAGACCAGGATGAAGGTGGTCGACAAGGCGACCAAGGCCGAGTCGATCGTCAACTACGTCGTCGACAAGGACGAATGCAACCGTCCCGAGACCACGCTGGAAGGTCTCGCCAAGCTCGAGCCGGTCAAAGGCCCGGGCAAGTACGTCACGGCCGGCAATGCCAGCCAGCTGTCCGACGGTGCTGCCGCAGTGGTGCTGATGGAAGCCAAGGATGCCGAGAAGCGCGGCCTCAACCCGCTCGGCCGCTTCGTCGCCTGGGCCTCCGCCGGCTGCGAGCCCGACGAGATGGGCATCGGCCCGATCTATGCCGTGCCGAAGCTCCTGAAGCGTCACGGCCTGAAGATCGAGGACATCGATCTCTGGGAGCTCAACGAAGCCTTTGCCAGCCAGTGCCTCTATTCGCGCGACAAGCTCGGCATCGATCCCGAGAAGTACAATGTCAACGGCGGCTCGATCGCGATCGGCCATCCCTTCGGCATGACCGGCGCCCGGCTCACCGGCCATCTGCTGCAGGAAGGCCGTCGCCGCAAGGCCAAGTGGGGCGTCGTGACAATGTGCATCGGCGGCGGCCAGGGCGGCGCAGGCCTGTTCGAGATCTATAGCTGAGCTTTACGCGGTACTAAGATCAACGGCCCGGCGATCGACGCCGGGCCGTTTTTCATTCCAAGCACGGGTTGCGAGTTTATGCCGTCGGCGAGATCTCGCCAAATTCGAGCGATGCGACCAATTCGAGCGTCTGTCGCAGATCGGCCGCCTGTTTCGCGCCGAAAGCCGTCTCGAACCGGTCCTGGGCCAGCTGCCAGGCAGCCTGCGAATCCGCGAGCTTGGCTTCGCCGCGTTTGGTCAGTCGCACCAACTTGCTGCGCCGGTCATTCCTGTCGGCAGTGACGGTCACAAGACCGTCGCGCAGAAGCGGCTTGAGGTTGTGGTTGAGCGCCGTGCGGTCGAGCACCAGCGCGGCAGCAAGCTCGCCCATAGTCGGCGATCCGCCGGACCTTGCGACATTGACCAGAACCGCGCGTTGCGTTGCGCGCAGCCCTGAGGACGCAAGGATCGCGTCGTAGAGCTGGGACACGTTCCGGGCGGCCTTGCGCAACGCCGTAACATTGCACCGGGCCCTTTGCGCCATCGTTTTTACCATCGCCGCCTCCAGACTGTGCTTGACAATTACATGTATATGCACCTATTTGCAATAGATGCATATGCACATACTGTGGAGGGCATGATGTCTGGGGCGGAAGCCGAAACGATCGACCCGCCTGCCGGCATCGCAGCGCGACCGCGCACGGCGAAAGCTTCCCCGAAACAGGTTCTCGCGATCGTATCGGTGGGCATCTGCCTCGCCAATCTCGACCTGTTTATCGTCAATGTCGGCCTGCCAAACATCGCGCAGGATTTTCGCAATGCCTCGCTCGAGGATCTGTCCTGGATCCTCAATGGCTATGCGATCGCCTATGCTGCGTTGCTGGTGTTCTTCGGTCGGCTCGCCGAGCGCCACAGCCGCAATCTGAGCTTCCTGCTGGGCGTCGCGCTGTTTACGGTCGCCTCGGCAGCCTGTGCGCTGGCCAGGAATGTCGAATTCCTGGTCATCTTTCGTATCGTCCAGGCCGCCGGCGCGGCCTTGATGACCCCGACGTCGCTCGGTCTGCTGCTGGCGTCCTTTCCGCCCGAGCAGCGCTCCAGCGCAGTCCGCACCTGGACAGCCATCGGCGGGCTCGCCGCGGCGCTGGGGCCGCTGGTCGGCGGCGTACTGGTGACGTT
This sequence comes from Bradyrhizobium sp. LTSPM299, assembly GCF_000938235.1. Lineage (NCBI taxonomy): Bacteria > Pseudomonadati > Pseudomonadota > Alphaproteobacteria > Hyphomicrobiales > Nitrobacteraceae > Bradyrhizobium > Bradyrhizobium sp. LTSPM299. Next base: position 28,833 of record NZ_JYMU01000050.1, on the reverse strand, counting down.
CGATTGGCGCTGGATCTTCATCGTCAACGTGCCGATCGGGATCATCGCGCTTGTGATCGGTTGGCTGAAATTGCCCGAGGTGCCGGGCCATGACGTGCCGCGCCCGAGTCCGTGGGCGGCGCTGCTGGTGACGTGCGGCATCGGCGCGCTGATTCTTGCGATCGTGAAGGCGAACGACTGGGGATGGAGTTCACCCGGCATTATCACTGCCCTTGCGGTCGCAGCGGTCTGCCTCGCCGCCTTTATCTGGCACTGCCTCACATCGCGAAATCCCTTCGTCGATCCCGCGCTGTTCAAGGTCCGGCCGTTCACTGGGGCGTCGCTGGTGATGGCGCCGTACTCGGCCGCCTTCGGCGCGATGCTGTTTTCCGTCGCGTTGTGGGAGCAGACCGTGTGGGGCTGGTCGGCGTTGAAGGCCGGCCTTGCGATCGCACCGGGTCCGCTGCTGGTGCCATTCACTTCACTATTGTTCGCCGGCCGGCTGATTGCACGGTTTGGCGCCGCGACCGCGGTCACCGCCGGCATCGGGTTCTTCGCGTCCGGCTTCGTCGTCTGGGCAACCCTGCTGGGGGCGGAGACCAACGCGCCGGTCGTCGTCGCCGGTGTCATGCTGATGGGCGTCGGCGTCGGATTGACCTTTCCGACATTGATGGGCGTGAGCGCCGGGTCCTTGCCGCCATCCTCGTTCGCAACCGGCTCCGGCGTCATCAACATGATCCGGCAGGCGGCGTTGGCGGTCGGCGTCGCGATCTTCGTCGCAATCCTTCCGGCGTCGGCCGCGATCACCGACAGGATCGCGGCATTTCATCACGGCTGGTGGATCATGCTCGCCTTCACCGTTGCCGGCCTGGTGCCGAACTATCTCTTCATCCGGCGCAAGTCGGCTCGCTGATCACTGAAGTCATCGCTGCGCCACGCCGCGGCCGTGACCGCGCCATTGTGGCGCCGCGCAGAAACCTCAATCGAACCAGTTGCTTGCTTGCTGCGTCTCACCGCGAGGAGGGGGCGTCTTGAGCCGGCGTACCCCCAATGTCTCGCGCGATGCGGCGCTTTTCCGGAGGGATGTCATGCGATTGATTTCGAATTGTCTCGTTACCACAAGCCTGGTGCTCGTCACTGCGCTGGCCGCCGCGCCGTTGCACGCGGCCGATCTCGAAGCCGCATCCAACATCGACGCCGTCACCGTCTATCCGGATGGCGCGAGCGTCACCCGGATCGTCACGCTGGATTTGCCGGCCGGCGAGAATACCCTGGTGGCGAAGGATTTCCCGGCGTCGCTCGATCCGTCCTCGCTGCGGGTCGAAGGCGAGGCGGGCACGAAGCTGACGATCGGTGCGATCGATGCACGGGAGCCGCTGACGGTACCGGTCAACCTGCCCGAGATCGACAGGCGGATCGAGGCGCTGAAGGATTCGCGCGACGATCTGCAAGGGCTGGTCAGCGCGGCCAAAGCGCGGCGCAAATTCGCCGAGCGCTTTGCCGAGGCCTCGCCGGCCGGCCTGGGTGAGAAAGGTGAGGCACGGCCGCTGAGCGAATGGCGTGCCGCGTTCTCCGCCGTCTCGGACGAGGTCGCGACCGCTGACAGCGCGATCCGTGACGCCATGCGCAAGCAGCGGGAGATCGACCGCGAGATCGCACAGCTCGAAGTCGATCGCGACGCCAAGCCGCCAAGCAAGGTTGAGGTGAGGATCGACGTCGTTTCCACGGCTGCGACCAAAGCGACGCTGCGGGTGACCTATTCGGTATCAGGCGCGCGCTGGACGCCGCTCTATGACGCCCGCCTCGATAGCGGCGCGAAGGACCGCAAGCCTGCGATCGAACTGGTGCGGCGCGCCGAGATCGCACAGTCGACCGGCGAGGATTGGTCGAACGTCACGCTCGGCGTCTCCACCGTGCGCGTTGCGCGCGGCGGCAACGCGCCCGATCTCAATTCGCTGATCGTGCAATATCCGCAACCGCCGCGGCCGCTGGCGCAGGCAGCCAAGGTGTCTGACAGCATGCGGCTGCGTTCCGCACTTGCGCCGGCAGCACCGGCCCCGGAGCCCGCCGAGGCCGACGTCGCCTTTGGCGGCATGCCCGCCCAGGAACGTGAGGCGACAGCCGAGGTCGGCGCCTTCCAGGCAACCTTCAAAATTCCCGGACGCGTCAGCGTCGCCGCCAATGAGGGAGCCAAGAGCCTCCGGATTTCGACTGCGGCGATTGCGCCCGATCTCGTGGTCCGTGCGGTTCCGGTGATCGATCCGACGGCGTTCCTCGAAGCGAGCTTCGTGCAAAGCGAGGACGCACCGCTGTTGTCGGGGCGGGTCGCGATCTATCGTGACGGCATCTTCGTCGGCCAAGGCAGGATGACTGCTGCGGCAAAGGACGAGACCGTGCGGCTCGGCTTCGGCGCCGACGACAAGGTCAAGATCGAACGCACGGTGGTGAAGCGCAACGAGGGTTCTGCGGGACTGATCGTGACGACGTCGAAGACCGACGAGCGCGCGTTCAAGACCACCGTGCGCAATGGTCACGACTTCCCGATCAAGGTGGCGATCCAGGATCAATTGCCGGTCAGCGAGAACCAGGACATCGTGGTGGAGATGCTGCCGTCGTCGACGCCCGCAACCACCACCAACCTTCGCGACAAGCGCGGCGTGCTGGAATGGGCGTTCGAGGCCAAGCCGGGCGATGTCAAGGATATCAATTTCGCCTGGCGAATGCGCTGGCCCAAGGACAAGGGCGTCGTGATGGTACCGGCGGGGTGAGCGCCGGTCATCCGTCACGAGTTGCGGACGACAACGATGTAATGCGCCGTGGTGCGGCCTGCGTTCTCGAACGAGACAGGCCGCATCACGTCGAAATCCAGGCAGTCTCCCTCCGACAGCGCGAAGCACTTGTCGCCGACGAAGACGTTTAGTTGCCCCTGCTGCAACAATACCTGCTGGGTATACGCTCTTCGACCCCACGGACTGTAGGAGACGCGCGTCTCCGGCAGAAGTTCGACGACAATGATCTCGATACCGCTCGCGGCGCTGCGCGCCGAAGCATGTCGACGTGTATATCCGGTCTCCGGATCGCGCCACACCGGCTGTTCCGACTTTCTCGTCAACCGTTCCGGCGGTCGATCGGAAAGGCCAACGACAGCGCTCAGCGTGGTATCGAGCGCCGAGCAGAGTTTTCCAAGCAGCATGGCGGTTGCACTGCTTTCGGCCCGCTCGATACGCCCGATCATGGCGCGGCTGACGCCGGAGCGGTTCGCCAGCTCGTTGAGGCTGAGCCCGGATTTCATTCGCAGGTGCTTCAGGCGCAATCCGATCGCCTGGTCCAGGTTTGTTTGCATCGGCGGCTCTCGAATGTTCGAGAGCTTCGACCGGCGGCGAAGCTCTCGTTTCACTCTAGGCCCGTTTTGAAAGTAGTTCCACAAACCGATCTGCCGATATTACCGGCGCGAAGAAGTTGTTGATGCGCTCCATTGCGGCAGCTTCCTGTTCGGGCTTCTGGCAGGCGCAGGCGTCGCCGATTACGATCGGAAGATAGCCAGCGTCACGCGCCGCGCGCGCATTGCCCTCGATACACCAGTCGAGGTGAATGCCGGTGAGAACGATCGTCTGAATCCGCTTGCGTGCGAGTTCCAGCGGCAACTGGGTGCCGGCGAACGCCGTCTGCAGTGCGAGCTCGTTGAACTCATTGTCGCCGGGATGGACCAGCGCGCGTAGTTCGCCGACGAGTTCGTTGTCCACCTTCTTCATCTCGGGGGTGAAATTCAGGCCCTTGGTCCAGCTTGCATATTGCACCCGGTCGAAGTCGGATTGCGGGTAGTTCTCGCGGAAGACTTCGTATCCAATCCAGTTGAAGGACTTGAAGTTCGACACCTTGCGCGTGGCGTTCACGACCTTGACCGTGGCCGGGAGGCTGCCGCGTTCGCGATGCCGCTCCGCGGACTGGACGCCGCCAGGATCATAGAGTGACTTGTTTTGGCTGACCGACATATAGGCCGCGGGCCGCGACAGGATTTCAGCGAGATCTAATTCACTCCAATGCGCAGCGAGCGGCGGTATTGCATTGATGCCGCCTACACCTGAGGCAGCATGTGCTGATTTTTTGGCAGTCAGCGCGGATGCTGCGGCAACGGCCACGGCTCCAGCGAGGGCTTGCCGGCGGGAAGCGACGGGAAGATTCATCTCAGACTCCTTTGATTGTTGGTTTGGCACCGCGAGACAGGGACGACCGGTCGTCCGTGAGGCGCGACCACCGTAAATCAGCGAGCAATGCGAATGCCGGAGAGGAGACCAAAGCGGTCAATATATTGGAATCCACCGAGCGGGGCATCCAGTATGCCGCGGCCTCTCGCGTGGATATCGGCGCCTCCCGAATACTGCGGCGCGATAGGTCGTGCTATCAAGGAGCTCAGCTGGCAGGATACGAAGGTATCCGCTGCATACAGGAGAATGCTTTCATGTTCATCGCAATGAACAGGTTTCAGGTGACGAAGGGCTCGGAGCAGGCGTTCGAGACCGTCTGGAACACCCGGGAATCTTATCTCGGCGACACGCCGGGTTTCATCGAGTTTCACCTGGTGAAGGGGCCCGAAGCCGAGGACCACACGCTCTATGCCACGCACACGGTGTGGGCCGACAAGGCCGCATTCGAGGCTTGGACTAAGTCGGAAGCGTTCCGCCGCGCTCATTCCCGTGCCGGCAACGAAACCGGTGGCAGCCTCTATCTCGGCCATCCCAGGTTTGAAGGTTTCGAGGTGTTGATCACCGAGCGGGCGAAAACCAGCGTGGGATGACGAGGGCAACCGCGTTTGCGCGCCACCTATTGTACGTTCGCAACCAAACATTCAGCGTCGTCCCGGCGAATGCCGGACCCATAACCACCGACGGTCATTATTGCGTACCGATGGAACGACGAGTCCCGTTGACAACATCCGCCGCGGAGTATGGGTCCCGGCCTTCGCCGAGACGACAGTGGAGCGTGTGCGCGCCGGTGCTACTCCTTCACCGCGCCGGTCAGCGACGACACGTAGTAATCCACGAACAGCGAGTAGAACAGCGCCACCGGCAGCGAGCCGAGCAGCGAGCCGGCCATCAGCGCGCCCCACTGGTAGACGTCGCCGGTGACGAGCTCGGTCAGGATTGCGACCGGCACCGTTTTGTTGGCGCCGCTCTGGATGAAGGCGAGCGCGTAGATGAACTCGTTCCACGACAGCGTGAAGGAGAAGATGCCGGCCGAGATCAGGCCGGGCACCGCCAGCGGCAGCGTGATCCGCCACAGGATCTGCAGCCGCGTCGCGCCATCGACCAGCGCGCATTCCTCGAGCTCGTAGGGGATCGATTTGAAATAGCCGATCAGGAGCCAGGTGCAGAACGGCACCAAGAAGGTCGGATAGACCAGGATCAGCGCCATCGGGGAATCGAACAGGCCGAACTGCACGATCACGGTCGCGAGCGGAATGAACAGGATCGAGGGCGGCACCAGATAGGCGAGATAGATGCCGAGACCGACGTAGGGGCTGCCGCGGAAGCGCAGCCGCTCGATGGCATAGGCCGCCAGTGTCGACGCGAGCAGCGACAGGAAGGTCGCCCCGGTCGCGACCAGCATGGTGGTCATCAGCCAGTGCGGATAGGAGGTCTCGAACAGCAGATGCTTGATGTGTGCGAGCGTCGGCGAGGTGATCCAGAACGGATTGTGCTCCTTGTAGTTCAACAGCTCCGCATTCGGTTTGAACGACGTGATCGCCATCCAGTAGAACGGAAACAGCAGGATCACGATGAAGCAGGCCAGCGGCAGGTAGATCATCACCACCCGCCGCGAGCGGGAATCCCACGACATCGTGTCGGGCGTGGCGCTGGCGACGTTGCTGTTGCCCGGCGAGGCGGTGACGTCAGTCATTGGCTTCCCCCTGCTGCCATTTGCGGCGCGCGAGGCCGAAGTAGGAAAACAACGTCGCGAACACGAGGAACGGGATCATCGACACCGCGATCGCTGCCCCCTCGCCAAGCTCGCCGCCGGCGATGCCGCGCTGGAACGCCAGCGTGGCGAGCAAATGCGTCGAGTTCACGGGCCCGCCGCGGGTGATGGCGTAGACCAGCTGGAAGTCGGTGAAGGTGAAGATGATCGAGAACGTCATCACGATCGCGAGTATAGGCATCATCATCGGGAAGGTGATGTAGCGGAAGCGCTGCCAGGCGGTGGCGCCGTCGAGCATCGCGGCCTCGTAGAGCGAAGGCGAGATGGTCTGTAATCCCGCGAGCAGCGAGATCGCCACGAACGGGATGCCGCGCCAGATATTGGCCGCGATCAGCGAGAACCGCGCCGGCCAGGGCGAGCCGAGGAAGTCGACATTCGTGGTGCGCAGATGCAGCACGTCGACCAGCAGATAGGAGATGATCGAGAATTGCGGATCGTAGATCCACCAGAACGCCAACGCCGACAGCACCGTCGGCACGATCCACGGCAACAGCACAATGGCGCGGATCAGGCTCTTGAACGGGAAATGATTGTTGAGCAGCAGCGCCAGCCAGAAGCCGAGCGCGAATTTTCCGAAGGTCGCGATCCCCGTGTAGAAGACGCTGTAGAACACCGCGTTCCACCACAGGGGATCGCTGAGCAGATACTGGAAGTTCTCCAGCCCGACATAGACGCCGCGCCGGCCGATCGTGGTGTCGGTGAAGGCGAGCCAGATGCCAAGCCCGAGCGGATAGGTCAGAAACACCAGCAGCAGGCCGATCGCGGGCGCCAGGCACACCACGATCAGGAATGGCTTGTAGTCGAACACCCGCGCGAGCAGGCCACGCTGCCGGAGCGCGTAGGTGCAGGCGGGGATTGTCGTTACGGACATTAGATGGTTGTCCTGACTTGAGATGTCATTCCGGGATGGTGCGCAAGCACCAGACCCGGAATCTCGAGATTCCGGGTTCGACGCTTCGCATCGCCCCGGAATGACGGCGTCACCTCCGGAAATACCGCTTGGCGCGCCGCTCGGCTTCCGCCGCGGCGGCTTCCGGCGTTGCCGCGTCGGTCGCCACCGATGCGCACATCTGCACCAGCACGTAGTCGGCGTTGACGGCGCCGGTCGCGGTCGAGATCGGGCCGTTGTAGCCGTTGTAATAGGGGCTCTTCATCGTATCCTTGAAGATTGCGACCTTGGGGTCGCCCGACCACACCGCGGCATCGGCATAGGCCGCCAGCGGCTGCGCCCAGTAGCCGGAGTTGGCGTTGAGCCACGGCTCATACTGTTCCTTCTCCAGCATGAACTGCAGGAACGCCTTCGCCGCGTTGGGGGAGGGGCTGTGCTTGAACGCCATCGCGTTCAGCGTCAGGCCCGACATCGGATAGGTCGCAGCCAGCCCCTTGGGCAGGAACTGATGCTCGGTGTCGTCGGCGATCGCCTTGGTCGCGGGATCGTTCTTCAGCGAGAAATACAGCGAGACGCCGTTCGCGGTCAGGCCGATGTCCCCCGCCGAGTAAGCGCGGTTGTTGGAGACGTCGTTCCATGACGGCGTGCCGGCGATCAAGGTCGGATACAGCTCCTTCAGGTACTTCAACGCCGCGATGGTCTCCTTGCTGTTGATGATGATGTTGCCTTCTTCATCGAGCAGGGCGGCGTTGTGCGACCACAGGATCCAGTTGGCGAAGCCGTTGCCGTCGCCGACTGCGTTGCCGAGCGCAAAGCCCGCGGGCTTGCCGGCCGCTTTCAGCTTCTTGCAGAGCTCGAGCAGGCCGGCATGGTCATCCGGTACCTTGTCGTAGCCGGCCGCGTTGACCAGCGACTTGCGATAGACCAGCGGGCCGCCCGAGGCGCCGAACGGCAGGCCAACCCAGTTTTTGGACTTGGCGCGTATGCCGTATTTCTTTGCCAGCGCCAGCCAGCCGCCATAGCGCTGGCCGAGATAGTCGGCGACGTCGGTGAGGTCGATCAGCTTGTCGACATAGATGTGCGGCGCGTCGCCGAAGCCGATGATGATGTCGGGGCCCGCGCCGGAGTTCGAGGTCACCGCGGTCTGCTGGTTGATGTCTTCCCAGCCGACGAAGTCGACCTTGACCTCGACGCCGGTCTTGTCGGTGAATTTCTTGGCGTTGGCGCGGAACACGTCCTCGTCGGCCTGGACGAAGCGCACCGGGCGCAGCATGCGCAAGGACGCGCCCTTTTCGATCGGCAGCGACGGCGCCGCCACCTCAGTGGCCTTTATTTTTGATGCATCCTGCGCCGCAGCACCGGTGGTGGCCAGCGTTGCCGCAGACAAGCCCAGCGCTAACGCGTCACGACGGGTGAGGTCGTTCCTCATCACTTCCTCCCTATTTTGTGACCTTCCCGGCGTTGATCGCCAGTGAAGGAGCCGCCTAGCTGTTCGGACCGCGATCCATGCTGACAGGCTGCCAGCGGCGCAGCGCGGTGTCTTGCAGCACCGACGGGTTGACGCAGCTTACCGGCCACATGCCTTGCAGCACTAGTGACAATTCGTAGCCCACGCGGCGCTTGCGCGCCTCGTCGAAACGTGCCGAGGCCGAGGCGACATGGGCGGTCAAGGTCACATTGTCCATCCCGAGCATCGGGTTGTTGTGCGACGGCGGCTCCTTTTCCAGCACGTCGAGCGCGGCGTGCGCGATCCAGCCCTCCTGCAACGCCTTGATCAGCGCCTCCTCGTCGACGGTGGCGCCGCGGCCGGTGTTGATGAAAACAGCCGATTTTTTCATCTGGCGAAAATGCTTCTCGGTCAGCATGTGGTGCACCTCGGGCCGCGCCGGTGCATGCATCGAGACGAAGTCCGACTGCGACAGCACCTCCGACAACGTCGAGGGGATCACGCCGTGGTCGTACATCAGCGTTTCCTGGATGAAGGGGTCGTAGGCCATCATCCGCAGGCCGAAGGGCGCCGCGCGTTTCGCCACCGCGCGCGCGACCCGGCCGAACGAGATGAAACCGAGCGTCTGCCCCATCAGGCGGGGAATTTTCAAAAGCGCGGGGCGGCCCTCGGCCCAACGGCCGCTGCGCACCATCCTGTCCTGCTCGACCAGGCGGCGGAAGCCGGCCAGGAGCAGCATCATGGCGTGGTCGGCGACCTCTTCGATGAAGGTGTCGGGGATGTTGGTGACGGGGATGCCGCGGGCGGTCGCGGCCTTCACGTCGACCGAGTCGACGCCGACGCTGCCGAGCGTGATCACCTTGCAGTTTTCCAGGGCGTCGATGATGTTTTTCGTGATCGGCATGCCCTTGGCGTAGATGGCGTCCGCGGTCCTGGCCGCGGCGATGAACTCGGCCTCGTTGGTCGGGGCTTCGATGATCTCGGCGCCAATCGGGTCGAGCGCCTCCTTCTCATAATCGTAGCCGCCGCCGGCGACCGTGAAGCTTGCGCCCTTTGGCGTGACCACTCTGAATTTCGACATTGTCTGCTCCCGATGAAGTCTTGTGTTTTTATTTGTTGCTGTCCGAGTCTTGCCGCTTTGGGCTACCGGCTCGGCCCGCCGCCCATATGCTTCTACGCGACCCGGGCGGCTCGCTCCACAATTGCTGGTTGCTCCCCCATCCCGATCATCCGGGCTTCTACGGGGAGGCAGCGTAACCAACGAGTAAAGGTCTCACGTTACCGTGAGGGTCATCAATACTTTGAAGGTTATCAATTCGCCCGTCGCGCCGCGTTCCCCACCGCCCTGGAGATCCCCGTGAAGCTGTCAAATATGAAGATTACCCCCAAGCTCGGCATCTTGGTGGGGGTGGCTCTCGTTGGCCTGTGCGCCGCCGGCATCCTCGCGATCAACCTGATGCAGCGCGAGATGACCAATGCGCGCATCGACCAGGTCAAGTCCATGGTCGAAATGGCCAAGAACTACGCGGCAAGCCTGAAGAAGGACGTCGATGCCGGCAAGCTGACCAAGGAGGCTGCGCTGGCCGAGCTGGGCAAGCGCGCCAACGCCATGACTTACGACAATGGCTCCGGCTATCTGTTCGGCACCTCCTATGACGGCACCACCGTGCTGGCGCCCGATCCGAAGCAGGTCGGCACCAACCGGATGGAGGTCGTGACCAACGGCCGCAAGTTGTCTTGGGAGCTGATGAACGGCGTCAAGGCCAACGGCGAGATCCTGCTGTTCTATGAATATGTCAAACCCAACCAGGAAACGCCGATCCGCAAGCTCGGCTATGCGGTCGCGGTCCCCGGCTTCGACATGTATCTCGGCACCGGCGCCTATCTCGAGGACATCGATGCCAAGATGCGGCCGATCACCTGGATGCTCGGGCTTGCCATCCTCGGCCTCGGCATCATCTCCAGTTCGGTCGCCTGGTTGATTGGCCGCAGCATTTCCCGGCCGCTCAATTTGCTCGGCAACCGCATGCGGGACATCGCCGACGGCAAGCTCGACGGCGAGATTCCAGGCGTCGGCCGCGGCGATGAGGTCGGCGCTATGGCGTCGACCGTGCAGATATTCAAGGACAATGCGGTCCGGATCCGCGGTCTCGAACAGGCCGAAGCCGAAACCCAGGCCCGTGCCAGCGCCGAGCGCCGCGGCGCGATGGAGAACATCGCGAGCGACTTCGAGCGCAGCGTGAACGGCATTGTCCGCTCGGTGGCGACGGCTGCGGCCGGCATGCAGACCACCGCGCAGTCGATGACCGCGACCGCGAGCGACGCCAGCGCACGTGCTGCAACAGTTGGTGCAGCCTCCGACAGCGCCTCCAACAATGTCGGCACGGTTGCTGCCGCGGCCGAAGAGCTCTCCTCATCGGTCGCCGAAATCGCCCGCCAGGTGGCGCGCTCCAGCGAGGTCGCCGGCAAGGCGGTGGCCGATGCCGAGCGCACCAACGCGACCGTGCAGGCGCTCTCCACTGGCGCCGAGAAGATCGGCGAGGTGGTCAAGCTGATTCACTCGATCGCCGCCCAGACCAACCTGCTGGCGCTCAACGCGACCATCGAGGCCGCCCGCGCCGGTGAATCCGGCCGTGGCTTCGCTGTGGTCGCGTCCGAAGTGAAGGCGCTCGCCAACCAGACCGCGAAGGCGACCGAGGAGATCTCGGCGCAGGTCGCGGCGATGCAGGCCTCCACCGGCGAGGCGGTGGCCTCGATCGGCGGCATCACCGAGACCATCGCGCTGATGAGCGAGATCACCTCCTCGATCTCGACCGCGATCGACCAGCAGGGCGACGCAACCCGAGAGATCGCGCGCAACATCCAGCAGGTCGCGGCCGGCTCCAGCGAGATCTCGGCCCATATCGGCGGTGTCACCACCGCGGCCGCCGCCACCGGCACCGCGGCGGGCGATGTGCTGTCGAACGCTCGCGAGCTCGACACCCAGTCCGGCATGCTGCGCAACGCGGTCGACGAATTCCTGCAGAAGGTCCGCGTGGCGTAAGTACCTGCGTAGGGTGGGCAAAGCGAAGCGTGCCCACCACTCCTTGCAATGCTGGTGATGGTGGGCACGGCGCAAGCGCGCCTTTGCCCACCCTACGATTCTCGTTAGGCCGCTACCGCTTCGCCGATCCCTGCCGCGAGGCGATCACGACGCCGGCGAGCACCAGTGCGTAGCCGATCAAATGATACGGCGCGAGCTGTTCGCCGAGCAGCAGGATCGCCATCGCCGAGCCGAACACCGGCACCAGATGGAAGAACGGCGCGGCGCGGTTCGGGCCGATCAGCGCGACGCCGCGGTTGAAGAACAAATAGGCCAGCGTGGACGGGAAGATCAGCACAAAGCCCAGCGTGGCCATGGTCAGACCGTCGAATTGCAGCCGCACGCCGGCGGAGAATTCCCAGATCGCGGCCGGCAGCAACATCAGCGCGCCGCAGCAGGTGGTGAACGAGATCAGCGAGAGCTGGTGGATCCTCGGCCGTCGCGGGATCAGCGCCGAATAGAGCCCGAACGACACCAGCGAGGCGCCGAACATGATGTCACCCTTGTTGAAGCTGATGCTGGCCAGCGCCGAGATATCGCCGCGCAGGATGATGGTGAGCACGCCGGCCAGCGAGATCGCGATGCCGGCAAGTTGTGCCGGCGTCAGCCGCACGCCGAACAGGACCAGCGACCATAGCGCAACGAACAGCGGGCCCGCCGACTGGATCAACAGCGCATTCAGCGCCTCGGTATATTGCATCGCCCAGTAGGAGATCGCGTTGTTGAATGCGAAGCCGACCGCTGACAACAGCAGCATCAGCGGCAGCACGCTGCGCAGCTTCGGCCAGTCCTGTTTCAGATGCGGCCAGGCAAACGGCAGCAGGATCAGGAACACGCCGAACCAGCGGATCGTGGTCAATGTGATCGGCGGCACATGGCTGCCGACATGCCGCGCCAGCACGATGTTGGCGGCCCAGAACAGCGATGTCAGGCTGAGCAGCAGATAAGGCTGGTTGTTGAGCCAGTGCAGCGGCGAGCGATGCGTGGGTGCGGCAGGTGCGGGCAAAGCGCGAAGGTCGGTCATTGTTGCCGGATGTTGTGCCCGAATCTGTTGCTGCGACAAGACGAAAGAGCGAATTGGTGCCATGCGCAGCCACAGTCACCGATGTCATCACCCGCGCATGCGAGTGATCCAGTATTCCAGAGACGCCAGCGATAATTCGAGAGGCCGCGGCGTACTGGATACCCCGCTTTCGCGGGGTATGACACGGTCACTCGGGGCATCGGCCCGCGCCCCGCATGCCCCGTCTATTTCTGCGGTCCCGACAGCGAGATATCGCGTTCGGCGCGGAACACGTTGCCGTAGAGATTGGCGGTCCATTGCCGGCCGCTGGAGGTGATGTCGAGGTGGCGGATCGCCGTCTGCACATGCGGTGCGACGCTGTTCCAGTAGAACTGGGGATACAGGTTGACGATGTCAGCCGGCGAATCGTAGCCGAGCTGGCGGTTCAGCCCTGCCTCCTCGAACTCATGATACAGCGCATTGGCCTTGCGGATGTAATGGGGATCGCCGAGCTGGCCGATCAAATCGGCGGCGCGAAGCAGGGCTGCCTCGTCGTCGAACGCCGCGTTCTCGCGGGGCACGCTGTCCGGGAATCGCGTGCCTTCGATGGCGCGCGCGATGCGGTCGCTGTCGAGCTGTGCGATGCCCTTGATCCGCTCCATCACGAACATCTTGGAACGGTCGACGTGATAGGGCAGCAGTGCGGCGTCCGACGCGCCGCGCGGCAGCGCGACCTTGCGTCCATCAGCGGCGACCAGATAGCCATCCTTGTCGTCGGCGTCGAACAGCCCGCGCACGTAGCCGATGTCGTGGGTCAGGCAGGCGATGATGACATGGGCATAGTCCTCCGCGGTCATGTGCGCGTGCAGCGCGCGTCCGCGCAGGATGTCGTGGCCGGCCAAGGTCACGAGCATGGTGTGCTCGACATTGTGATACAGCGCGTCGCTGTTGCCGATGCATTCGATCGCGATCCGCGCGATCGAGGGCACCGTCTCGACGAGGTGGGACTGCGCGGCGCCGAACCGGCGCTGCATGTACTCGCCGAGGAATTTGCCGAGCGCGTCGGCCGCAAGTTCAGGAAGGGTCATCACGGCCTTGACCTCCGGGGTCGCGCGTCGGCATGGAAGCCTAAGCCCCGCGCGCATTTCAGGGTAGCCCCGCCATGTGACATAATCTTTGCGGCCGGACCGCGGCCCCGGTTCGGTCTTTGGTGGGAGCTATTGATGGGCGTCGACCTCTTGAACGTCAAAGGCCTGAGCGAACTGGACGGTGAGGCGCCGGTCGTGATGGTCAATCTGATGCGGTTTCGCGCCCGATCGCTCGACGGCGACGGCTCGGGCTGGGATGCGTATTTGCGCTACAGCGCGCTCACCGTCCCCATGATCAAGGCGCGCGGTGGCACGCTGCTGTGGACCGGCAACGCCGAGAAGGTGGCGCTGGGCGAGCCGGCCGGCCAGCAATGGGACTACCTCGCGCTGGTCTATTACCCCAGTGTCGCGGCCTTCACCGACATGATGACATCGGCCGATTACGAGACCCTCTGCGACCCGCACCGCCGCAACGGCTGCGAAGAGCACGTGATCATCGCGACGCGCGAGGCGTATAGCAAGTTCGGGGGAGGGTGAGGCGGAGCGCAGCTCTAACCACGTCATTGCGAGCGAAGCAATCCATCGCGCGGCATATGCGGAACGATGGATTGCTTCGTCGCTGTCGCTCCTCGCAATGACGGCTGGATATAAGCTCGCAGGCGCTCAGGATGACGGATTTGACAGCGGCGCCAGCGCCGCGTGACAGGCTTCCTGCACCAACCGGCACACCTCATCCCTCGACCGCCCCACGCTCAGCGACGCAAACGTCGGATAGCTCGTCAGCGCGAAGATCAGATCGACCGCGTCCTTGCGAGCCTGTGACGCGGCTTTACTCGCGATGCGATCGATCAGCACAATGAGGATCTTGCGGCGGCGCTCGTTGCGTTCGCGCACGGCCTCGGCGAAATCAGGATCGGTCGCCATTGCGTCGTGCAATCGGCCGACTGCCGAATCGCGGCTCCAGAATCCGCAGAAGACCTCGACCATGCGATCGAGCGCGGCGCGCGGATCGCTCATCGTCATGATGTCGGCGATCTGGTGCAGGCCGCCGGCCTGCGCGATCTCGTCGAACACAGCTTCCAGCAGTCCGCGCCGCGAGCCGAACTGGTTGTAGACCGTCAGCCGTGTCACGCCGGCCGCCTTCGCCACCGTATCCAGCGAGAACCGCGCGATGCTCTCGCCCTCGCGCAGCGTGCGCGACGCCGCCTCGATCACCCGGTCGCGGGTTTCGGCGGCGGCGGCATTGCGCACCGAGCTCACATAGCTGCGCGGAGGCATCCCGTTGCCCTTTCGATAAATTAACTATACATATTGTATACTTAATATCCAAGCCTGATACCAAGCCGGATTTCGGAGCGACACGATGCAGACCGCCCTTGTCATAGCCCTGTCCCTTCACGTCCTGTCATCGGTGTTTTGGGCCGGCTCCAGCTTCACTTTGGCCCGCACCGGCGGCCTCGGCGGCGAAAAGCTGCTCGGCCCGCAAATCGGCGCCGCGACGGTGGCGATCGTGACCGGCGCCACGCTCTGGCACCTGGTTCACGAGGGTTCGTTCGCGCTGTCCGAGATGATTTTGGCGGCCGGTGCGATCGCCGCGCTGTTTGCCGTGGCGGTGCAGATCATCGTCGGCGGCGGTGCTATCAGGCAGTTGCGCAACAGCACGGCCGATGTGTCAAGCGCGCGCTCGCGGCTGGCAATCGCGCAGCGCGTGGCGGCGGGATTGCTGGCCGTCACTGCCCTCTGCATGGGCGCGGCGCGCTACGCGTAAGCCTCAAAACTTCCGCACCAACTCGGGCGTGATCTCCTTGAGGCTGCGGATGCCGAGCAGCGCTAGGTCGCGGTCGATCTCGGCGTGCAGCAGCGAGATCGCGCGCGCGACGCCGGCTTCGCCCGCGACCACGGCGGCATAGAGGAAGGGACGGCCGACCCAGACGAAGTCGGCGCCGAGCGCCAAGGCCTTGATCACATCGGTGCCGCGGCGGATGCCGCCGTCCACCATCACGGTCATGCCGCCCTTTTGCGCCGCGATCTCCGGCAGCGTGCGCAAGCCGGAGACGGTGTAGTCGAGCTGGCGGCCGCCATGGTTGGAGACCATCACGCCGTCGCAGCCATGCTCGCGCGCCAGCCGTGCATCCTCCGGCGAGATCAGCCCCTTGACCACGAGCTTGCCGGGCCAGCGCTTGCGGATCAGCTCGACATGCTTCCAGGCCAGCTGGTCGCGGTTGCCGATGTTGCGCATCAGGTTTTTGGCGAGCACCGGCGGGCCCTGCTTGGCGTCCATGTTCTCGAAACGCGGCATGCCGTGGTTGACCAGCGTCCGCGCCCAGGTGTTGAGCAGCCAGTCGAGATGGCTGACGGTGTCCCAGAGCACCCGCGGCGTGATCGCGAGCGGCACCTGGAAGCCGTTGCGGATGTTGTTCTCGCGGTTCGGCGGCACCGGCACGTCGGCGGTGACGACGAAGGTGTCGTAGCCGGCGGCTGCGACGCGATCGACCAGCGGCTCGATCCGCGCGTCGTCGCCGGCGAGATA
Organism: Bradyrhizobium sp. LTSPM299; assembly: GCF_000938235.1. Lineage (NCBI taxonomy): Bacteria > Pseudomonadati > Pseudomonadota > Alphaproteobacteria > Hyphomicrobiales > Nitrobacteraceae > Bradyrhizobium > Bradyrhizobium sp. LTSPM299. The sequence goes on along the minus strand of NZ_JYMU01000050.1, from coordinate 12,839 downwards.
GGCCTGGTACCAGGCATCCGGGTTGGCGGCGCGGACGTCCTCGAGTGTGATCAGCGACGACGCCGACAGGATCATCGGCACGTCGGCTGCGGCGGCTGCGCGGGCCAGCACGATGTCGCCGCGATAGGCGACGAGCGCGGACGAGCCCATCGGCGGAATGCCGAACGGCGAGGCGTAGGTCTTGCCGAACAGCGTCGTGGTCTGGTCGCGGCCGGAGACGTCGTTCAGGACGCGCGGCACGAAACCGTATTCGTCGAACGCCCTGCGGTTGTCGGTGCGCGCCGCATCGGTCTCGGCGCCACCCGAGACGTAGCCATAGAGGAATTTCGGCAGCAGCCGCCGCGCCTGCGGCTCGAAATCATCGAGCGTGAGATAGCGCCGCAGACGCCGGGGCACGGCGCTGGTCGCGCGGGTGACGGTGGTGGGTGGCGGGGAGGCTGCGGCGATCCGGTCGTGCACGGCGGTGTTTCCGTTGTTCTTGATTGGTCAGTTACGTCAGCGCTTGCGGGCGCCGACAATTTTCTCGTTGAACGCGTTGACGGACTGGCTGACGTCACTGAGCGTCTTTCGGGTGTCGGCGATCACCGCGCCGGACTTCTTGTCAAAACTTTCGATCAATTCGTGCAGCGAGATCACGGTCGGCAGCAGCTCGCCGCCATATTTGTCGCTGCCGAGATTTTTGAGGAATTTGTCCGCCACGGTCATCTTGGCGTCAACGGTGTTGACGTCGGCCTCGGCGGCATCGATGAAGCCGGAGATCATTTCGCCATTGCCTGACAGCGAGTTGGTGAAGTTCTCGAATCCGCGCAGCGTGTCCTTGACCGCCCCCTCGTTCTCGACGATGACGCGGTCGACATTGCGCAACGCCCGACGCAGCTTCTCCGACACGCCCATGGTGCCTTCGGGATCGGCGGTCAGTTCCGGAATGCCGTCGGCGCCGGGCGGAGGCGGCGGGGCGTCGTCGGAGCCGCCGGTGAAGGAGATCGCGGCGATGCCGGTCAGGCCCTGGAATTCGAGGCCGACTTCGGTGTCCTTCCTGATCGGCGCGTTATTCTCGATCCGGGTCATCGCGACCACGCGGTGATGGTCGAGCCTGATCGACACCACCTCGCCGATCCGCACGCCGGCGAAGTTCACGCTGCCGCCGCGACGTAAGCCCGAGGCCGAGCCCTCGAAGATGACGCGGAACGGCACCTGGCGCTTGATGCCGGCATAGCGCTGATAGCCCAGCCAGCCGCCGAGCGAGCCCGCGATCAGGGCCAGCGTCAGGGTGCCGATCATCACATTGCTGGCGCGCGCCATCTCGTTCCGGATCCATTCGCGAAGCAGTCTCTAGAGATAGCGGATTTCGAGCGGCTAGTCACCGCGTGCCTCCCTTGCCTCGCCCCCGCCTGCGGGGCGAGGGAAAGCCGGCTCAAGCCGCCTGCTTCCGCGATGCCGCGAAGACGCCGGCCAGCACCAGCCCAAAACCGATGAAGTGGAACGCCTGCGGATGCTCGCCGAGGAACACGATCGACATCACGGTGCCGAACACCGGAACCACGTGGAAGAACGGCGCGGCGCGGTTGGCGCCGATCAGCTGGATGCCGCGGTTGAAGCAGAGATAGGCCAGCGTCGAGGGGAACACCGCGACATAGAACAGCGACAGCAGATTGTTGGTGGTGAGCTGCATCACCGGGCGCGTAGTGAGCTCCCAGATGAAGAACGGCACCAGCATCAGCGCGCCGCAGCCGAAGGTGAAGCCGGCGACCGACAGTCCGTGGATCTTCGGCCGCTTCAGCGTCAGCACCGAATACAGCGCGAAGATCACCAGCGCGACGATGAAGATCAGATCGCCCTTGTTGAACTCGATCTTCGACAGCGTGGTGAGATCGCCATGCAGCAGGATCACCAGCACGCCGCAGAGCGATAGCAGGACGCCGAGCGCCTGCGCCACCGTCAGCCGCACGCCGAGCAGGATCAGCGACCACACCGCGACCACCAAAGGCGCCGCCGATTGCAAGAGCAGCGTGTTCAGCGCCTGGGTGTGCTCGAGCGCCCAGTATTGCAGCGTGTTGAAGGCGCTGATGCCGGTGACCGACAGCATGATCATGGTGCCGAGATTTTTGCGGATCACGCCCCAGTCGCGCGCCAAATGCTTCCAGGCAAACGGCAGGATGATCAGGAACGCCGCGGTCCAGCGCAGGAATGACAACGTCACCGGCGGAATGTGACCCGCGGCGAGCCGGCCGACGATCGCGTTGCCAGCCCAGCAGATCGCGGTGATGCAGAGCAGCAGATAGGGCTGGTTGGCGATCCAGGAGCTGGATGCAGGTGTTGTCGCGGATTCGGAAGCAGACATGCGATGGACCGGGTTCACGACGCCGCGGCCCGCCCGGCGAGCAATCGCCGGGCCAGAATGACATGCCCGGCGCTTCTCACAGACACGGAATCCGACGCGCTATCAATGGGAGAGGACGCATCGCGACCATGCGCCAGGCTTCTTTGGCGCGCGCGACAGCGTTTGTCCTAACTGGGGACCGGTCCGGGATCATGGCAACAGGCTCAAGATGGGAACCGGGCATCCGGTTCTCATTCAGCGAGCACCGATTCTAGGGTTTTAGCCGGCCCCAGGCGAGGTGGTCTGGCGTTTGACGATCTGCTCCGCGAGCTCGATCAGGATCCGCTTGGTGTCGGGATTTTGTACTTCGCGGAACACGCGCAACATCCGCAATTCAAGCAGAGACTGCAGCGAGCGCGCGGCCTGAATGCCGGCGCGTACTTGCGCGGACGCAGCGGCCTGCGGACTGACGACGTCAGCGGTGATCCCGAGCACCTCAGCGAGCAGCGCCAAGCGGTCGTCATCGATCCGGGCCGCGCCGTTCTTGCCGTTGCTGGCTGGCGCGGAATTCGTGCACAGCACCTCGGCAAGGTCGCTCTGCGACAGCCCGATCGCGCGCCACCGCTCCTGCACGACCTGATCGATCTGTTTGTCTTGCGATGTGCTCATGATGCGCTCAGGCGATTCCCATCAGGCGGTCCTGGACCGCGGTTCTTTCACGAAGCCTGCGAACAGATTGACCAACGGCTCGCCCTTGTATGACTTCTGCAGATCATCGGGATGAACGAACTCGTCCCGGAACCACGGATATTTGCGGCCGTCGAAGGCCTGGATGGTCCAGTCGATCAGTTGCCGCACGCGCGGAATGCGCTTGGCGTCTGGATGATAGGCAAGCCAGATGTCGAGCGAGAAGTTGATGTCGATGTCGAGCGGGATCAGGGGACCCGCGACAGCCGGCACGTACGTCGGCAGCCAGCCGATGCCAGCGCCCTTGGCGACCGCCCAAACATGCGCGCTTGAGACGTTGTTGCGCATCGCGACGAAGCCGACCGGATCGCGGCCGGCATATTGGTCGTACATCGCCTGTGCGCGAGCCTGGTCGGCTTCCTGCAGTACGATGCGATGGTTCTGCCTGATGTCCTCCTGATCCTTCGGCATGCCGTAGATCTCGACATAGGATGGGCTGACGAACGGCATCACGTGCAGGCGGCCGATCTTGACGCGCTTGAGGTCGGGCTTGTTCGGCTCCTCGAGCTGGACCGCGACGTCGGCCTCGAGCCGCAGCACGTCGGCTGAGCGCATCTCGCATTTGAGGTCGACGAGCAGACCCGGATAGACACGTTGGAATTCGATTAACCGCGGCGCCACCCAGAAGGTGCCCAGCCCCTCGGTGATTGCGAAGCGGACCTCGCCGGTCAGCGCAGGGGTGGTTTGGCTCAGCGCCCGGTCGAGCCCGAAGGCGGCCTCTTCCATCCGTCGCGCTGCTTCCAGGACCTTCAGGCCCTCGGGCGTCAGGCGGATACCATCGACATGACGCGTGATCAGAGTTGTCTTGTATGCGCTCTCCAACTGCAGAATGTGTTTGCGCAGGAAATTAGCCGAGGCGTTGAGCTCGCTGGCCGCCGCGCGAAAGCTCCCAATACGGGCCACTTCCAGGAATATCCTGACCGAGTCCCATTGGGCGATCCGGCCCTGGGGGTGTGCACGGGGGTGAACGCCCCTGCGCTCAGGTGAGTGCATACAATTTGCCTCGTTTGCCGCCTTCTATCGTAACGGAACCAATATTCTATTCTTGGCAGAAACGCGGCGAATTCACAACCACAAGAGACGAACGATGACCGCGCTCGACCTCGATTTCGTAAGAAAGGCCGCCAGGAAGCGTCCCGCGACAGGCCCTGTCCGGTCGCTGGACAAGATGACCATGCTGCAATTGGCGCGCCGCACGGTGATTTTCACCGTCGACGCGGCCGGTATCGCCGCCCTGATGGATGCTGCGCGGCAGGATCTCCCGGGAATAACTACCAACCGCATCGTCCAGACTGTCACCAACCATAACCCGGACGTGTTCTGGGCGATCGCGCGCAAGGACCATTTCGACATCGGGGCTCCCAGGGGCGAGGGCTTCCTCGCCGCGTTGCCACTGACGCACGAAGGCACACGCCGCCTCATCGACGGCACGCTAGACACCAAGAACCCGGATCTATCGTGCATCACGCGGCAGTCGGAGCGACCCGCCGGCATCTATGTCTGGTGCATCCATGCCAAGGGTACTCTGGTCGCTGGCATCCCGCTGGTGCTGCAGAAATTCTCCACGCCGCTCTATCAGGGCATCAACATCTTCTCGCGCCCGATTACCAAGGAGGGCCTGCGCGTGCTCGATCCGCTCGGCTTCTCGCCGGGAGCGCGCTACGACGGCCTTTACGCGCCGCATCTTCAGATGCTCGATCGCTCGCACGAATTGCCACCGATGGTGGCGGCCGAACCAGTCGATCAGGTGACGGTGCAGGTGGTGCGCTCGATGGAGGAGATGGCGCGCGTAATGGCGATCCGCAGCGCGGTCTATATGGGCGAACAGCATTGCCCTTTCGAAGAGGAATTCGACGGCAATGATTTCTCGGCGACCCATCTGATTTGCCATCAAGGCCGCGAACCTGTCGGTTGTTTGCGCATCCGCTATTTCGCCGATTTCGCCAAGTTCGAGCGGCTGGCCGTGCGCAACGAGAGCCGCAATGCGGGCCTTGCCAGGCGCATTGTTGATGCCGCGATCGAGCTCTGCCGCAAGAAGGGCTATCGCACGCTCTATGCGCATTCACAGAAGCGCTTGTTGAATTTCTGGGAGCAGCGCGGCTTTGCGCGTATGCAGGGCGGACGCGAATTCACATTCTCGGATTTCGACTACGTCGAGGTCTGCCTCGATGCCGCGCGCCATCCAGCGCGTATTTCGCTCAGCGAAGATCCCTACGTGCTGATCCGTCCCGAGGGGCAGTGGGACGTGCCCGGTATTCTTGAGATGTCGGCGGCCCGCGGTGCCGCGCCACTAACGAGCGCAGGTTAGCAATATGAGCCAGGTGATCGATCTCAAAGCCTATGCCGGCGCATCCCTGAGCCGCCTCCTCGTTATGGTCGACCTGCAGGAAGACAACTGGCGGCGCCTTGTGCGCGACCAGGCCTGCGGGCTCGACCGCGTGCTGGATCAATGCCGCACCGCTATCCAGCACGCCCGCGACAACGGCATCCCGATCGCGTTCACGCGGCCGGGCGAGGCTTTGGGTGTCGGCGAGCGGCGGGCGCAGTCGCCGTGGTTGCCGGGACTGGAACCAAAACGAGCCGACATGGTGTTCGAGCGTCAGCAACCGTCCTGTTACGGCAATTCGCTGTTCAACGACGTGGTATCCCGGATCGGCAGCTTTGCCATCGGTGGGCTCGCCGCCGAACAGATCGCGCTCGCCACTGCGATCGATGCTGCGGCGCGCGATCATCACGTCACTTTCCTGAGCGATGCCTCGGCCAGCCACCGGCGTTCGCACGCGGATTCGTCTGCAGTGCACAGCATCGCCACATCGGCTATAGGATTGTTCGCCGACGCCGCCACCACTAGCAATTGGCTTGTTGCGACGGCGCCACGGTCCCTGAGAGGGCATCGTTATGGATGAGTTGAGTGCCCGCCGTTTGCGTAAAGTCATTCCGGTGCTTGCCGAGCAGCGCGATATCGTTGTCGGCGCCGGCTTCTCCTTTGCCGGCCATTTGCTCGATCTCACCATCATGCAATTGCGTTTGAGCTTGCACGACATTTCCGAGGACGAACTGTCAGAATTCTCCAACCGAGTCAGCTTCGACCTCGTCAACGGAAAATCGTCGAACGAGAGTCCTGTCGGACGCTAATGCGCGATGAGATCGGGTTGAATCGTGATCGCGCTTTAGCGCCTTGTCTTAGCATGACCTTATTTACATTTTTCCGGATCATGCTCCAGCTTCGAGCCCAGGGAGGCAGCTAATGCCGCACCGCCGGTGGATCGTCCTCGTAGTGCTGTTCGCGGCGCGCGCCGCCACCGGATTTCAATTCCAGTCGGTCGGCTCCAGCACGCATGTGCTGATGGCCGATCTCGCGCTCGACTACGCGACGCTCGGTCTGCTGCTCGGCGCCTATCTGCTGCCCGGCGTCGTCGTCGCGCTTCCAGCGGGTCTGATCGGCCAGCGCGTCGGCGAAAAATCGCTTGGTATGATCGGCCTCATGCTGATGGTTGTATCCGGCGTGCTGCTTGGCCACGCCGACGGCTTGGCGACGGGGCTCGTTGCGCGCATCATCGGCGGCATCGGCGCCACCATCGTCGGCCTGGTCGCAACCAAGATGACGACGGACTGCTTCGATGGCCGAGAGATCGTGCTCGCGATGTCGCTGTTGCAAATGAGCTGGCCGTTCGGCGCGATGGTCGCGCTGCCGGTGCAGAGCTGGCTGTTGCAGATATCCGGCTGGCCGGCGGTCATGCATTCGGGAGCGCTCGGCGCGCTCGCGGTACTGGTGGCCTTCATCCTGCTGCCGCGCAGTGCGACGCAGCCGCAGGCGGCAGAGATGACGCGCTCGCGCGGGCGGCTGGCGCCCGCCGTGCTCCTTCCGGTCATCGTCGCCGGCGTGATCTGGGGGGCGATGAACCTGGCCTGCGTGCTGTTCTTCAGCTACGCACCGCTGTTGCTGCAGTCGGTCGGGTTCGCGCCGACGATGGCGGCCTCGCTGACGAGCCTCGCGATCTGGTTCACGATTGTAGCGATCCCGACGGGAGGTTATCTCGTGCATCGGTCCGGCAAGCCGGTCGCTGCCATCGTGGGATGCGGGCTGGTGGCGGCCTTCGCGCTCACTCTGTTCGCCGTCGGCATCTATCCGGCGATCATCGGTCTTGTCTTCGGCATTGCGATCGGCCCGCTGTCGGGTGCGATCCTGTCTCTGCCTGCGCGCGTGCTGGCGCCGCAGGACCGTTCGCTTGGCTTCGGCGTGTTCTACACCTGCTTCTACATCCTGATGGCGGTCGGGCCCTCCGCTGCGGGACGGCTGCAGGACGCGTGGAACACGCCGTCGGCCGCGCTCTTCTGTGGCGCCGGGCTGCTGCTTGCGATGGTGCCTTTTGTTCTCGTGTTCGTTTCGCTGGCGGCTCGGCAGGAGGCAGCCGCCAAGCCCGCGCCGGAGCTGCGCGCTGCATTGTGACGCTGCGGTGATTGGCGCGCGAGGTAGGCCCCCTCGGTCTCAAATCAATTTAGATAGACTACATCTTATTGTAGATATATATATAAATACAACCAATGGGTGAATAGTGAAGCGAGCCCCGGCCGGATTTATTGCCCCGACCTGTATCGAAGCTTTCCCGCTGGTCGTCGATCTCGCGACCAAAAGCGAAATTCTGGTGAAATTCGAGGAGGCCGCGCCGGCCGTCGAAGCCAAGGGCAGGCGCGAGCGCTTCGCGGCGCGGGCCAATGCGATCCTGGCCCTCGCCGAATGTCCGGAGAAGCAGCGGCCGAAACTCCGCGAGGCGATCGTCGAGGCAACGCTGTGGGCGCGGAAGCGGCCGTAACCTGAGTCACTCGTGCGACGCGACCACCGCCTGCATCTTCGCGCCGGCGGCCAGTGCGGCGTCGTTCGGATCGATCTCGATCTGCAGGCCGCGCTGGCCGCCATTGACGAACACGGTGACATGGGTGAGCGCGGACTCGTCGATCGCAGTCGGCACCCGCTTCTTCTGGCCGAACGGGCTGATGCCGCCGACATGGTAGCCGGTCAGCCGCTCGGCGTCGGCCGGGCGCATCATCTTCGCGGACTTGCCGTCCATCACCGAAGCAAGCTTCTTCATGCTGACCTCGCAGTCCGACGGCACCACGGCGCAGACCGGCTTGCCGTCGACCTCGGCCATCAGCGTCTTCAGCACCCGGTTCGGTTCGACGCCAAGCGCTTCGGCGGCCTGCAGCCCGATACTTTCAGCATTCGAATCGTAGACATAGGTGTGGAGCTTGAAAGCGATGCCAAGCTTCCGCAGGGCGATGGTCGCAGGCGTGGAATTGGGCATGGATCGAGCCGGTTAATATCGGTGGATGATTGCCGCAACGGCGGCCGCGATCAACCGCTTGCGCGGCCTGTCGCGGTGGCGCCAACATTAAATTCGCTGCTGCCTCGCGCAGGTTTGGGTCCTTCCGGATTTTCAGGGGATATCAAAGGGTTGGAGCCTATCCAAAAGGCCTAAAGCGCGCCCTTCTTGCTTGCGCAGCCGACCCGCTTCCTTTATCCGGTTAGGCGCCTTGCGTGCGAACGGCCCTCAGGCCGTGCTTTGGGCTGGGCACACCAACGCATGATCGCTGTGGGCGGACGCGTTTTCGCCGCGATCGTGGTCTGAGAAACACCTGAAGGGAATAGCTTCGAAATGGCCAATGTTGTCGTCGTCGGCGCCCAATGGGGCGACGAGGGGAAGGGCAAGATCGTCGATTGGTTGTCGGAACAGGCCGACATCGTCGTGCGCTTCCAGGGCGGCCACAATGCCGGCCATACGCTGGTGATCAACGGCGAGACCTACAAGCTGGCGCTGCTGCCCTCCGGCGTGCTGCGCCCGAACAAGCTGGCGGTGATCGGCAACGGCGTGGTGTTCGACCCGCAGGCCTTCCTTGACGAAGTGGCAAAGCTGAGGGGCCAGGGCGTCGCCGTCGGGCCCGACAATCTGCGCATCGCCGAGAACGTCACGCTGATCCTGCCGCTGCATCGCGAGCTCGACAGCTTGCGCGAATCCAGCAACGCGGTCACCGCGATCGGCACCACCCGGCGCGGCATCGGACCGGCCTATGAGGACAAGGTCGGCCGCCGCGCCATCCGCCTGATGGACCTCGCCGACCTCGATACGCTGCCGCACAAGATCGAGCGGCTCCTTGCTCACCACAATGCATTACGCCGCGGCCTCAATCTGGAAGAGATCGACGGCAAGGGGATTCTCGCCGAGCTGACCGCGTTCGCGCCGAAACTTCTGCCCTATGCCGAGACGGTGTGGCGGCTGCTGGATATCAAGCGCCGCGAGGGCAAGCGGATCCTGTTCGAGGGCGCGCAGGGCGCGTTGCTCGACGTCGACCACGGCACCTATCCCTATGTGACGTCGTCGAACACGGTGGCGGGGCAGGCCGCGACCGGCACCGGCATGGGCCCGGGCGCGGTCGGCTATGTGCTCGGCATCTGCAAGGCCTACACCACCCGCGTCGGCCTCGGCCCGTTCCCGACCGAATTGCATAACGAGATCGGCGAGGAGATCGGCCGCCGCGGCAAGGAATTCGGCGTCAACACCGGGCGCAAGCGGCGGGTCGGCTGGTTCGACGCCATGCTGGTGCGACAGACGGTCCGGACCTGCGGGATCGCCGGGCTGGCGCTGACCAAGCTCGATATCCTCGACGGCTTCGACTCGATCGAGGTCTGCATCGGCTACAAGCTTGACGGCAAGGAGATCGACCATCTGCCGGCCGGCGAGGGCGCGCAGGCCCGCCTGGAGCCGATCTACGAGACCATCGAGGGCTGGAAGGAGCCGACCGCCAATGCGCGGTCCTGGGCGGCCCTGCCGGCCCAGGCCATCAAATATGTCCGCCGGGTCGAGGAGCTGGTGGGGTGCCCGATCGCCCTGTTGTCCACCAGCCCGGAACGTGAGGATACTATTCTGGTACAGAATCCGTTCGAAGCTTAACGGGATATTACCTATATCCCACCAATTGTGTGGAAATGGCTGACTACTACCCGCTGATCGCCCGTGCCATTGCTGGACTGGATCCCAACGCCCCCGGCGAGAGCCGCCGCGCGCTCTATGAGCGGGCGCGGGCGGCGCTGATCCAGCAGCTGCGCAGCGTGCAGCCGCCACTCTCCGAATCCGAGATCACCCGCGAACGGCTGTCGCTGGAAGAGGCCGTCCGCAAGGTCGAGTCTGAGGCCGCCCAGCGTGCCCGCGAGTCCCGTTCGAGCGGCGGCGCCGCGCGTGGTGGCGATGCCTTCCGCCGCGCCAATGCTGCCCGCCCGCCGGAGGCGAATTCGACGCCCGGCGCATCGTCGCGTCCGCGTCCCGCCACGCCGCCTCCATCGGCCGAAACCCGCCCGCGCAATTTGCGCGCCGACGCGCCGCCCGTGCCGCCACGACCCCAGACCCCGCCCGCGCCGGGGACCGATCCGCAGGCGCCGGCAGGCCGCCCGCCCGTGCCGCGCCGCGGCGCCGAGGCCGCGTCGCCACCGGTCCCGCCGGCCGCACCGGGTGTACGCGGCTTCCGCGATATCACGGCTGACGCCGACGATCTCGGCCGCGCCGCGGCGCAGGCCACCCGCAACGCTCGCAAGACCTACGCCAACGTGCCGTCGCCCTCGCCGGAATTCGACCGGCTCGAGCCCAGCCTGGAGAACCGCGGCGCCGATCCCGACGCGCCGTACTCCTATGACGAGTCGATCGAGGAGGCCGAGCGCTACGCGCCGCAGACGCCGCAGACGCCGCCGCCGCGCTCGCGGATCGGCAGCGCCGAGCGCGAGCCGAAGAAGCCGGCGCGCGTCGGCGCGATGTTTCCGTTCAAGGGCGCGATCGTGGTCGGCATCGTGCTGATCCTGGCCGGCGCCGCGATGCTTTGGGGCAAGCCGGCGGTCAACTATGTCAGCGCCCTGTTCAAGTCGCAGCCGTCGGCGGAGGCCCCGAAGGACGCCGCTGCGCCGGCCACCAAGCCGAAGATCGCCGACCGCGTCGGCCAGCCCTCGTCGTCGGGCGAGCCGGTCGCCCCGGTCGCGCAGCGCGTCGTGCTCTATGACGAGGATCCGTCCGATCCGAAGGGCAAGCAATATGTCGGCTCGGTGGTGTGGCGCACCGAGCAGATCAAGGCGTCCGGCAACCAGAAGCCCGATATTGCCGTACGCGCCGACATCGACATCCCCGATCGCAAGTTCAAGATGACGATGTCGTTCCGCCGCAACACCGATTCATCGCTGCCGGCGAGCCACACCGCGGAATTGACCTTCATCCTGCCGCCGGACTTCGCCAATGGCGGCGTCGGCAACGTGCCGGGCATCCTGATGAAGTCCAACGAGCAGGCCCGCGGCACGCCGCTGGCCGGTCTTGCCGTCAAGGTCACCGACGGCTTCTTCCTGGTCGGCCTCTCCAACGTCGACAACGACCGCTCGCGCAATTTGCAGCTCCTGAAGGAGCGCTCCTGGTTCGACATTCCGCTGGTCTACACCAACCAGCGCCGCGCCATCATCGCGATCGAAAAGGGCGCGCCGGGCGAGCGCGCGTTCAACGACGCGTTCGCGGCGTGGGGGGAGTAGAGGGAGAGCATTCGCTCTTACCTCTTGCTCAGCCGTCATCGTCCGGCTTGCCGCCGTCGCTAAGCTCCGGCGCGCCTGAGACCGACTGCCACGTCGAAGCCTTGGCGTAGACGGGACGGGGCGACAGTATTCCAGAGGCGCCGGACGTTTACCGACAGGCCGCAGCGTACTGGATGCCCCGCTTGAAGCGGGGCATGACAGCGAGGAACGTTTCGATCTTGATCGAATTTCCCGTAGAACCGCTGCCAGACTGCGTTAGACTGAATGTCTACGTTCCAGGGACGCGCCATGAAACGCTATCTGATCTTCGCAGCCATCGGGCCGTTCATCGGCGGCTTCCTGCTGTTGCTCGCGACCACCTATCAGTCCGGCTACTGGACCGTGATCGAGGGCGGCGAGGTGGCAAAGCTGTTCACCGTGTTCGCAAAGTCGCTGCCGTTCAGTTACCTGATCGGGATCGTGCCCACGATGATGTTCGGCGCGATCGACGATATCCTGATGCATGTCAGGCGGATCGCACCCGTCGTGCGGATGCTGGTCGTCGGTGTGGTGGCGTTCTTCGCCGCGGCGTTCGCCTATGCTTCGCACGGCGCCGAGAGCGGCGCGGCGCAATTCATCCTCTATGGGCTGGTCGGCTTCGTGCCTGGCGTGGTCTCATCGTGGGTGGCGCACAAATATGCCGAAGAGCCGCAACCGGCGACGTCGGCGCAGCATTGAGGCGACGGGCGCGGGGCCGTCGGCCGCATCCAAATCCGGGCGCACATCCTGGCAATCCAATCTGAAACCAACCCCACGTCGTCCCGGGCAAGCGACGCGACCCGGGACCCATAACCACCGATGGTCATTGTTGCGCAATGCAGAGGCCACAGCTCGCTTCAACAACGCTACCCTGTGGCTATGGGTCCCGGCCTGCCAGGCTGTGTGAAAACCTGATCGGCTATTGTTGTCGGGATCGGGCTTTGATTCGAGGTTATGATGGCGCATGTGACGGGCCAGTCGCGGTATCAAACGACGCTTTTTCCTGAGGTTCTGGACGAGGTGGTGGGGCGCGACGATCCGGTTCGGGTGATCGATGCGTTTGTAGATGCGCTGGCTCTTGCGGAGTTGGGATTTTCGAAGGCTGCGGCCGAGGAACTGGGTCGGCCGCCCTATGCGCCGGGCGACCTGCTGAAGCTTTACATTTACGGCTATTTGCACCGGGTGCGGGCGAGCCGTCGG
>NZ_JYMU01000005.1:0-201877 GCF_000938235.1 Bradyrhizobium sp. LTSPM299 | reverse complement strand
GCGCTGATAATCGTCCTCGATGCGGATGATATCGTCCTCGCCAAAGTAACTGCCGGTCTGCACCTCGATCAGCTCGAGCTGGATCTTGCCGGGGTTCTCCAGCCGGTGCACTGCGCCGATCGGGATGTAGATCGATTCGTTCTCGTGCACGGTCTTGACCAGCTCGTTGACGGTCACCTGCGCCGTACCGCGCACCACGATCCAGTGCTCGGAGCGGTGGTGATGCTTCTGCAGCGACAGCCGTCCGCCCGGCTTGACAATGATGCGCTTGACCTGGTGGCGGTCGCCATTGTCGACCGCCTGATAGGAGCCCCAGGGACGATGCACCTTGATGTGGTTCTCAGTCACCTCGGGCGCCGTCACCCTCAGTTTGGCGACCAGCCGCTTCAGCCCGTTGGCGTTCTGCTGCCGCGACACCAGCACGGCATCCTGGGTTGCGACGACGACAAGATCGTCGACGCCTTCGAGCGCGACCAGCGCGCGGTCGGTCGTGACGTTGCAATTGCGGGAATCCTCGAACACGGCAGCCCCGCGCGCCGCGTTGCCCTGGCTGTCCTTGTCGGAGAGCTCCCAGACCTGGCGCCACGAGCCGATGTCCGACCAGCCGCACGCCACCGGCACCACCGCCGCATGCGCCGTCTTCTCCATGACGGCATAGTCGATCGAGATCGCTTTCGCCGCAGCAAAGGCCTGTGCATCGAGCTTGACGAAGCCGAGATCGTGTCCGGCCTTCGCAACCGACTCCTCGACAGAGGCAATGCTGTCCGCATCAACGTTGCGGTATTCGTCAAGCAGCATCGCGGCGCGGAACATGAAGTTGCCGCTGTTCCAGAGATAGCCGGCATCGATATAACTGGCCGCAGTCGCCGCATCCGGCTTCTCGACGAATTTTGCGACCGCACGCACCTCGCCGGCGACAACCTCGCCGGGATTGATATAGCCATATTCGGTGGCAGGCCGCTCCGGCTTGACGCCGAAGGTCACGATGCGGCCCGTTTCCGCGGCCACCAGTCCCGCGCGGCAGGCCGCCACGAAGGCATCGGTGTCGCGCAGCAGATGATCGGCGGCGAGCGCCAGCACGATCGCATCCTTGTCGCGGCTTTGCGCGAATACCGCACTGGCCGCAATCGCCGGACCTGAATCGCGCCGCATCGGCTCCAGCAGCACATCGGCCTCGCGGCCGATCTCGGCCAGTTGCTCCAGCACCATGAAGCGGTAGGCCTCGTTGGTGATCACGATCGGGCACTCGAACACCGCCGCGTCCGAAACCCGCAGCAGCGTCTCCTGGAAGGTCGAGCGCGTCCCGAACAGCGACAGGAACTGCTTCGGATGCACCTCGCGCGAGGCCGGCCACAGCCGCGTGCCGGCGCCGCCGCACATGATCAGGGGGATTATTCGTCGATCCATCGATGCCTCAAGTCCTGTCGTGATCGTGATGCTTGTTCAGCAAGAACGGTGCCAACGCGATGACATCGAGTTCAGCCGCCGCTCGCCTTTGCCAATAGACGCCAACCACTTCATCCGTGTGAAAGTGACGGAACGAGGACAATCGCACGGCATTCTCCATCCGTCATATTTCCGTGCCTTATGCTTGCTCTCTGCCCCCCAACATTGTGGCCCGATCCATGCAACGATTCCGATGCTAAACATGATCAATTTGATGAACATTCAGGCGCAATCTGCGCACCATGGCCACAACAATTGTCTGGCAGCGCACAGAATCTGTTCGGTTGCATGTCCTCACGACAACAATTTGGTGAATCTGTGAATCGATGAGACATGCTGATCAAGTTTCACGCACAAACCGCACATCGAAAATGCCTCATGCATCAATGACGATTGATCGCACGGGAGCGATGTGCTTCTCAATGCACCCATCCCAATGAGGCCACGACTTGAAGATCTACATCAACGGCCGCTTTCTCTCACAGAAGCTGACAGGTGTGCAGCGCTATGCCGCCGAAATCGTCAAGGCGATGGATGGTCTTTTGGCAACGAGCGAGGTGCGATTTTTTCGTGCTTCTGCTAGCTTGGCAGACTTGCGCGGCTCTTCATAACCCCGGATTGAGGCGGCCAGGCACAGGATGCATCGAATTCACGTTATCGCCGCGACAGTTGCCTGCCTCTTGTTGATCGTTTATGCGACCTTGACATCCATGTCCAACCGGCCGGTCCTGCTAGGTCCGAACGAGGCCCCTTGGATCGTAGTCATCGAGCGCTTCGTCGCCTACCTGGTTTTTGGCTTTCTCCTGTCTTGGCTTTTCCCCGGTCGCACGATCCTCGCGTGCACGATCGCTGTGGGCATCGCGATCTTGCTCGAACTGTTGCAGGGGTTACGACCAGACCGCGATCCAGCCGTGCTTGATGTGCTTGAAAAGGCGGTAGGCGGGATTGTTGGCGTGTTCATTTCACGACTGCTACCGTTCCGACACAGCAACTGAAGTACCTCAGGGCATCGGCTTGCCGTACCGTCGGCATCATGACGAACGACCGCGCCGACGCGCTCCCGATTTGTCTTCCCAACGACCCAGAATCTGACAAGCTCTCCGGGAGGAACGGTCGCGGGGCGTTTCCGGCCGTTCGCCGCTTCGTTGGTATTCGCGGCGCGTAGCCATCCTGGCTCGAAGAAGGGTCTCCATTTCCGAGCGGCTGCGTGTCTGCGGGAAACAAGGCCCCGCGTGCAGTAGCCCGCTGCAAAGCGCTACCGCGAGCAGAAGCAAAAGTACGCCGATGCAGATACTCCGTCTTGTCAGCGGCTATCGTTCGTGTATGGACTAATTGAGCATCTCTGAGGCAGATAAAGCACATAGCAATAGCGAACGCTCGCCGACACGAAGAGCGCCGCGGCTGCGACGCTCACCTTCAGGAAGGCGTCGACTGACCCCGCCATTTGCCTCTCCCCTGTGGCACCCCAGATTGCTTTTGCTCAATTACCAATGTCGTCGCCATCGTCGTCCTCATCGGCACCTCGATCTGGATCGGAGACGTAAACCAGACAGCCTTCATAGAATGAAAGAGCACCGCCGCGGAGCGGACAATCCGCTTCCGACGCGATGCCGAGCGCTTCTGCCCATCGGTAGCCCGTAGCATGGCCGGAGCAATCGTCCGAGCAGTCGTAGCCGCGAAATTACGATCCAGGCAATGACCACGCATGACGCCGATCTCGATCTCGACCATGTTGAGCCAACTTGCGTGCTTGGGAGGGTAGTGGAACTCGAGCCGTCGCAAGATCCGCCTGGCTTCGGCAGGCGGAAATGTCTGATACAGGGAGCCGCTGACGCGCCTCGCCGATGAGTTGCACCGGGCTTTCGTCGAAGCACACCACTGGCCGCTTGGCATGGGGCGCTTCGGCAGAGGTCGAGCACGTTTTCCATACGGGCGACGTATTCGCCATCTACCTTTGGAATGCACCACATGTCCTTGCGCAACGGCTTGAGGTCATTTTCGGCCAGGCGCCGCCGAACCGTCTCGTGCGACAGGCTCTTGTGTTCGGTGAGCTTGACGATCGCGCCTGCCAGCAGCCGAAGCGTCCAGCGCGGCCCTTGGGCGGGCTGGCACAGGCTCTCGCCACCCGCAAGGCTTCTTCCTTGCCCGTAAGTTTGCGCTCCGCTCCGGGACGCGGCTCTTCGCTTAGCGCCCGCTCCAGATTGCATTCCACGAAGTGTCGCTTGGTTCGGTACACGGTCGAGCCGCCCACGCCGACATCTCCTCGTCGCTGGCCCCGGTATCGGCGGCCAGCAAAATCTGCGCTCGCTAGCTAGAGCTTGCGTGAGCATGCTTGCCGCTGCTGAGTAGCATCCTCAGTGCGGTGCGCTCGATTTGGCTGAGGTCGACCCGATAGCGTACATTCATAGCGTGCCTCCGTGTTCGAGGCACGCACCAACAACTGAATCGGATGACCGTCAATGCAGACCAGTTTTTGCACGCGCGTTGCCCGCTGTAAGCAGCGCCGTGAGACTGCGAATCGCAACGCCCGGCGCACTCTTGAGTCGGCGTAAATCTCAACTTGGATTTCCAAAAGAATGATTGAAGTTATCGCCGATCAGTGCCGGAGATCTACAGACATTGCTCGCACTCGGTCTGATCGCAATGCAGGGTAGTCAGCTAGCACTGACGCAAACGGGACCTGACGCTATTGCGTAATGGTATCGCTTCACGCGCGCCGGCCGGGCTTGGTTTGGACTGCGCCTTCACGGCAGCCGTGTCGGTCAGAATCGTCGGAGTACTGGGACCGAAGGCACATGCCATGTCTCGGATTAGGTATATGAAGGTGCCTCTCTTGACATGGGGCGATACTTTGTGGTCAATCAAATCTTGAATATAGGAGAGGTTGTGTTCATGGCTAAACGTCTAGCTATTGCCGCGGTTTTGCTTCTAGGCGCCGTCGGAGCAGCTCATGCCAGGCCAATTTCTGCACCAGGGCCGGATATTGAAAGCAGCCTGTTTGGGGTATCGCTTGCGGCTGGTATTGCTTGGGTTCTGAAACGCCGCCGTAACAAGGCGTAATTTGGGCTCTGGAACGGCCTGGTCGCTCTCGTTCGGTTTATTCCTTTCACAATGTCATTTAAGCGTGCAGCTCTACCTACCGTCTATATCTGCTTATTTTTGAGCGCGCTCGCAGCAGCCCGCTTCGACGTATTTTTGCCCTCTTACGCGACATCGCGGCTGGCGAGTGTTAGCGTTGTGCTCGGGTTCTTGACCATCGCGACTTTTATCGTAGAATTGAGACGGGCTGACGATTTCCTGGATCGTTGCAATTGGCCGGTGTTCCTCGTCGTTGTCCTGCTCTGTGGCATCCCCAAGCATTCGACTTTTGCTGTGGCAGCGACCGCCATGGCTGCGCTTCTGATTTGGCGGAAAGACAGCCGTCTTTCGTCCATCGGGCAACTCAGCCTAGCACTGGCGTGGATCGACTTCTGGGGCCCGTCATTCTACCTGCTGTTCGATCGCTGGTTCTTGTCGCTAGAAACGATGATCGCCTTTGAACCGCTGTCTTGGTTTACGCAGTTCACCAGAGACGGCAACGTCATCGACAATGGTGCCGGTCACAGCATCATGGTGGTCGAGGGATGTTCCGCATTTCGGAATACGATGACCGCGGCGTTCGTTTGGCTCTGTAGCATCAAAATTCAGCGCCTCGAAGTCACCATCCATCGCATCGTCGTACTAGCATTTGCGCTCGGCGCGGTTGTTGTGATCAACAGCGCAAGGTTAGCTCTGCTGTCGATCTCCGCACAGTCATTTTTCTTCTGGCACGATGGTCTCGGATTTGAGATTGCGAAGTTTTCGATGATTGGCGTTGTGTTCGTGATTTTCTTTTTCGGAATCAAGCAAGAACCTAATAGAAAGCTGTTGTCAGGTCGAGGATTGGCGCCAGTGGCGTGAATAAGCTCTCTTCATATCGGCCGAAGGCTTGATTCACCAACGCGCCGCCGTTGCCCCGACGTGGGGCCGGCTCGCATAAGGCCGACATGCCGCGACAGATCCTGTATTCGTGCGAGTGAATGAGAAATGAGCGATTTGGATGCGCTCGGCCCGCCATGCCAACTACCTCATCTTCTTGACCAGCTCTTTTAGTCGGTCAATCGCAACTCCGCCGACGGGCATCCGAGCAGCTTCGAAGCGTAGTCGGTCGCGGCATAGTAGGCGTCGATGTCGCCGGGGGCGGCGCGGCTTGATGTCGTAGGGGACCGGCCTGCCGCTCGCGGCCTTGAAGGCGCTGATGACGTCGAGCACACTGCTGCCCGCGCCGGTGCCGAGATTGACCGCAAAGCATTGCGGCGTGTTACCAACAGCAATCTGTGCAGCATGGGATTACGAAACGTTCAGCCTCAGGTGCCATCCTCAATCCGAACGGGGCTGCCGAAATGCCGAAAGCACAGCACATTTCTGCGATCGGTGCTGTTCGCGTCGGCAGTTCCTTGGCTAGAGCAACGCCGAACTGCCTAAGGGATAGTCAGCCATACAAACTCGTCGGCGACACGATCGGATGGTCGATGACGATTGCATCTGGCGCAGTGCTTGCAGGGCCTTCGCCGGTCGACGATGCAGATTACGGTCGTGGAAAAACCTAAAAGCGGGAACTCGGTTTGGTGGGCCGCGGGTTTCGTTATTTTGCAAAGCCGGATTTCACCGGCACCGACAGTTTCACTCTCGCCGTGGTTGGAAAGAACCGACGCGACGAAGGCAGCTTTGCCATTCAGATCACCGTTTCTCGCCAGCCGATGCAATTGGATTCAATTCCCCAAGGCAATTTACCCAAGCCGTAGCGGTCACCGGGCCGCTCGGAGGCTCCCGTCCGTAAGGCAACAGCTCAAGGTCGGGCGTTTCCGCGGATACCAAACATTGGCATCCTTTTTGCTCAGGCCTCTCAAACCCACCAGCTGAGTAACAGATGCCCGTCCGAAAAGAACGCTCGTCCGATTCAATCATATTGCAGCTGAAATCGGAAGGTTTCAGCCTTCGCGCAATAGCGAATCAACTCGGCTTGACCAGTCGGTATTATCGCCTCAAAGGCGTTTGCCACCCCTCGCAGATGCAGAGAGACGCAGAGATAAAAACAAGACGACTAGTTAGTCTAGACCGCAACCGAAGGCTGGACTAGACGCCGAACACACTGAGTTCGCCACGCAGGCCGACGAGGCCAGACGCATTGCAGAACAGCGTCAAAACGAAACAAGAAAGGTGGCCGATCGGGAGGTTGTGCAGAAACGCTACCGCGTATGCGTTTCTGACGCAGAGAGCAATTATTCTGCTTCATGGTCCATGGAGCGCAAAAAGGTGAAGGCCAAAAAGCAGCGAGCTGACTGCCTCACCAAATTGGAAAAATCGAGCTGCGACTTGATGTATCCCCTGGTCGAATTGTCCTCCGATTGCTCGGTACCCTTGAATAGGTGCGAGCCTTTACAAGCAGCTTGAACAGTCCCGGGGAAGTGTTTGCAGGAAAGCAGCATTGGTCTGCAGTAGAGGAACCTATCCACACCCACGACGCGCGGTTGGCCGGCGCTGTTCCGAACCGCTACCGATTGAAAATTTGCACACCGCGACGAGCGGCGTCTTCATGCGCCATGCCATGGCGGGATGCCGGCTTCAAGACCGTGCTTGTCTATTGCGTCGGCTTCCAACATCACGCCGGCCGGCTGGATCTCGCCACTCTGCCCGATTGAGATTGGTCCGATATCTCGGTACACCTCGCGTGCACCGACTGCGGCCGCGTCGGTTGGGTCGACACCAGGCTCGACTAGAGCGAGGTGGTCAACATCAACAAGGGGGTGCTAGCCAAACTGAAACAGCGGGATTTGTTAACTGGTTCACTAGTCGCAGGTACGCCCCTTGCTAACCTCTTGGTGGCATGAGGGCAGACGTATGGATATGATACAACACTACCGCGCAATGCTCGGTATCTGTCGCCAAAGGGCACAGATGGAGGGCGAGAACGAATCATTCTGGCTCGAAGAGGCAGCCATCCTAGAGAGGCTGCTCGTCACCACGGAGCGCCTGCAGGTGCTTGGTTTGGACGTCGAGTCGTCCTCGGAAGCCGCTTAAGAATAGGCGTCTAATGTCGAGGGGGCCCGCGAGCGATTGTCGCTGTCGCCCGCGCTAATTATGGAACTGCTCAATAGTCTCTATGGGGCGGTCGCTTGCTGCAGTTAGGCTCGATGGCGAGGTGGCCGATCTCTGCGACCAAAGATATGTCTCACTCGGAACGCCCTTCTTCCCTTGCCCTCCATGGCCTTGAACTTCGCCACACCCCTGTGCGGCATCATATTCGTCAGCAAGACCACGCTTCTTGGCTTTCGCGGGAAGACTCCCGGGCAAAGGATCCCGTTCAAGAAGTATGATCCGAACAGCTTCCAGCCGATCTAGATACCGACTGTGGGCGCGTCCAGCCAAGACAATCCCCGCGAGGACCGGTGGCAAAACAAGCAACCAAAGCATCATTCATCTCCCGATCGATTGCGGGCGCCTGCTGATCTCAACAGTATCTCGGTAAACAAATGCCCTGATCGGCGAATCGTTCAAACCCACAGCCTACAACCCACTGTAACCGCATCAGTGTGACGAAACAGCGTCAATTCAGGGCCAGTATTTAGGTGGCCTGACGAACATACTAAACCCCGCATCCAGCCTTACGGCGTTCGGAAAGTTTGATAAGGGTCGGCCCCCCAGCCGCGATGACGCGCTGGCCAGTGGGACGGCTACACGCCATCAATCCCTACGGCCGCACCAAGCTGATGATCGAGGAGATGCTGCGTGACCAGTATGTCAGCGACAGAAATTGGGCGATCGCGATCCTGCGCTACTTCAATCCGGTCGGGGCGCATGAAAGCGGCCTGATCGGCGAGGATCCGAAGGGCGTTCCCAACAATCTGGTCCCGTTCGTCGCCCAGGTTGCGATCGGACGCCGCGATCGGCTCGACGTCTGGGGCAATGACTAGGACACGCCCGACGACACCCGCGTGCGCGACTATATCCATGTGATGGATCCGGCGCGGGCCAAGTGTCCGCACTCAAGCTGCTCAACACGCCGCAATGCTTTGCGGTCCAGGCTGTGTAAAAACGCGGATGTTGAGGTTTGCAGGCGCAGGCGGCTGGCTCAAGAAGCCGAGCCTATGCTCGGACCGCTTCTATTAGTCCGCCAACGCCGAGAATGCTCATAATTCGTTTCATGTTGTAGGCCAGGATGTGTAGCGCCATTTCTGTGCCGACGTGCTGGAGTGTTTTCATCTAGAAGTGCGTCGCCCCCATCCACGACTTTATCGTGCCGAACGGATGCTCGACGGTCTGGCGGCGAAGGCGCATTTTGGCCGGGTTTCGATCGAGCCTTGCTTGCACGGCCTCAAGGACGGCTTCGTGCTCCCAACGTGAGATCCGTCGTTCTTTGCCCGTCGTGCATTGGCTCTTCAACGCGCAGCCTTGGCACGCGTTGGTCCAATAGCGCCGCAGTGTCTTGCCATCCTCTTCGTTGGTGTAGTGATAGATTAGCTGCTCACCGGCGGGACAGCGATAAACGTCGTCCGCCGCGACGTAGACGAAGTCTTGCTTGCCGAAGCGCCCTTTGGCGTTGAGGCCCGAGGTTATCGGCTTCGGCAGGTAGACGGTAACGTTGGCTTGCTCACAGGCAACAATTTCCTCGCCGCTATAGTACCCGCGGTCAGCAACAGCCTCGATGGCCTCGCAGCCAATCGCTGCGCGTGCCTGCTCGGACATGCTGGATAGCTGGCTCCGGTCGGACCCAACGTTGGTCACCTCATGGGTAACAATGAGATGATGCTTGGTGTCGACGGCACTTTGAACATTGTACCCAACCATCCCGCTACCTCGGCCACTTGTGGCCATCGAGCGAGCATCGGGGTCAGTCAGGGATATCTGCTTGTCCTCGGTCTGCATCATCAGGGTGTTCAGACCGTTCAGGCGTTGAATCTCGTCACGCAGCGTTGCAATCTTCTCATTGAGCCGGGTGATCTTGGCCGCCGGTACCGCTTCTCCCTGACGATCGGCGCTGTCGAGCTGCGAGAGATAACGGGCAATGCTCTCGTCAATCTGCGCTAGACGGCGCTGCATCTTGGCCTGGGTGAAGTTCCGATCCCGCGCGTTGACAGCCTTGAACTTGCTGCCGTCGATCGCAACGCTCGCTTCGCTCTACAGCTCGAGGCGCCGGCATAGCACCACGAACTCACGGCAGACCTTTCGGATGGCCTCGCCATTGTCCTTCCGGAAGTCGGCTATTGTCTTGAAGTCCGGCATCAGGCGGCTGGTCAGCCAAACCAACTCGATGTTGCGCTGGCACTCCCGCTCCAGGCGCCGGCTTGATTGCACCCGATTGAGGTATCCATAGACGTAAATCTTCAACAACGTCGACGGATGGTGGGCCGGCCTTCCTGTCGCCTCTGGCTTAACGCCGACAAAGCCCAACTCGGTCAGATCAACCCCATCGACATAGACATCGACCGCCCGGACCGGATTGTCCTCGCCCAAATAGTCGTCTAACCGCTCGGGAAACAAGGTGCTCTGACTGCGGTCATCACCAACGACAAATCGCGTCATCGAATCCTCCAGCCGAATCACTGGAGAATCATATCATCGAGCCTGTTTTCACACAGTCTGGGTCAATCTCGGCACCGGCGCGGGCAGCTGCGTGCTCGACTTCATCAGCGCCCTCGAGGCCGCGAGCGGCAGGCCGGTCCCCTACGGCATCAAGCCGCGCCGCCCCGGCGACATCGACGCCTACTATGCCGCGACCGACTACGCTTCGAAGCGCTCGGATGGAGGGCAACCCGGTCGCTCGAGGCGATGTGCGCCGACCATTGGCGCTGGCAGAGCAGCAATCCGAACGAACGCATTGGTGTCGCGCACCAGATGATCGGCGGCGAGCGCCACCACGATCGCGTCGCTGTCACGGGTTTGCGCGAACGCCGCACCGGCCGCGATCGCGGGACCAGAGTCGCGCCGCATCGGCTCGAGCAGCACGTCGGCCTCGCGGCCAATCTCGGCGAGTTGCTCCAGCACCATGAAGCGGTAGGCCTCGTTGGTGATCACGGTGGGACGCTCGAATAGCATCGCGTCGGAAACCCGCAGCAGCGTCTCCTGAAAAGTCGAGCGGGTCCCGAACAGCGATAGGAACTGCTTCGGATGCACCTCGCGCGAGGCCGGCCACAGCCGCGTGCCGGCGCCGCCGCACATGATCAGGGGAATAATACGCGATTTCATCGATATGCCTCAGGTCGTGACCAGATCGCGTCTTGGTTTAGCAAGAATGGTGCCAGCCTACAGCAACACATGTTCTGCCGATCCAGCGACGTTCAAGCTTCTTTTGGGGCACAGAAGCGGGAAGCAGCGTGATCGAGGCGATCCGTGCATTTTACCCCCGGCGGCGTTCAAGAAAGGCAACGTCCCTGAGGCCATGCTCACAATCGTGAACTGCGGCGACCGAGTTAGGGTGGCGGCTCTTGATTGATCACCTTTGACCGGTCATTTGGGCGCAATGCTATTGTCCACCTTGCCACCATTCGCAACGCATTTATCGAAATATTCATATTGCGCGCGCCCCGATCCTTTTGCGCTTCCCGCCGCCGGATTCCCGGGCGCACGGGGTGGAAATTGTATAGCGGTCAGGGTACGGCATTTTCGGGCGACGTCGGCCGTGATCGCCGAGGCGGGCTCGGGAACAAAGCTTAGCGCAACACAGGCCACCGCGAGCCAAACGCATCCGAACTTCAAATTGGCGAACATGAGGACCTTCTCTTGCCTGCAGCAACCGCGCAAACAACGCGCCGCCATCGTTGGCACATATTCTAGTCGGAATGACGAGTTTTGGTACAGGCGAAAAGTTCAAGCCGCGGGGACGCGAGTCGGTATGGTCTGCAAACATGCTGAAAGGATCCGGCAAGAATCGGCGAGATTCGGCAACTTGATAGCGAACGATAATTACCCATTGGATCCTGCTACCAACGAGGTTCAGTTGGCGCTCGTCGTCGCCCGCATGATCGACACCGTCAAGCACACCCGGAGCATATGCGAAGCCGTCTACGATCTTGCCCGTCACAAGCTACGAGAGCAATTCACCTCCGACGATGAGAAAGTCACCAAGCGGACGCAGCACGCCTTGTCACGACGGGTTCGCACAGTACCGTTGCAGCCCGGCGGAGCAATAATCCGTTCCGGGATCCAACCGGGTCGGGTCCGCCTCCAGCGGTATCGGCCGAAGCGCGGCGCCGTCGAGGTCCGGTGCGCCACGCGCCAGACCTTCCGACGCCGCTAGTGATGAAGCATGTAGTTGTGAAACTCCGCAAAGTGAGCATCTACCGACGAGGCAGCGTGAAATAGCTCAGTAGGACCGGTCGCCGGCAGGGCTGATTGGAGGTTGTCGACCTGCAGCAACGCCGGGCCTGCCTGGTGATCGACGGATTCAAAACCGAAATGGGCCACGCTTGCCAGTGAATCGGCGTGATCAAAGGCAAAGCCTTCGCCCGCCAGCGACACGGCGCCCGTCGCCTGTGCGGCCGATGTCGCGTCCGGTGTCGGAGCCTGGTTGAAATCAAATCCATCCTTGGGCGGATCGATGACCAGCGTGCCGCCGCTTCCGTCGCTCGAGAGATTGAACATCGCGTGGGTGTAGTTGCCGGCCAGCGAAATATGTGTCGCGTGGTTTTGGGCATCGACCACGGTCAGCACGCCTCCAGTTGTATCTCCTCCATAGGACGCGGACGTTCCGGATCCGAAGGCAATACCCTTCAGGTCGATCTGGTTCGAGTTGGACGCCGTCCCGTCGCCGCTCAGATGGATCAGTTTTCCCGCGAACTGGGACGCGTGATCGAGCACCAGCGTGCCGGTTGCGGCATTGAAGGTGATCGACCCGGAAACGGCGCCCGTCAATTCCAGCTTGGCTCCTGCGTCAATCGTGACCGCCTGACTCATTTTGCCCAACGCTAGGACGACCTTTCCGGAAATATCGAGAACCGTGGATGGTGTGTCGATCACACCATCACCATTGAGATCCTGATGAAGCACGGTCTCGATTGACTTGAGCGACGCATCGGTTCCAGATGCGTTGTTCACAATCTTGGAAGCGAAATTGCCATTGCTGTCGGTACTCCACACCGCGAAATGGCCGGTGGAGGAGTCTTTCCAAGCGACGTCATAGCCGCCCGAGGTCGCATCCGCGCCGACCGGCGTCCAAGTACCGAACTGACCCGCGACGACGGCAGCACCGGCGTATTTCAGCGTGGGTCCCTGGCCGCCGCCAATCGAGTCAAGAAAGTAGCTGTTGCCGAGCTTGTCCAGGCTGGTCGCGCCTGACGCTTCAATCGCCGTCGTCACTATCATCGTTGATGCCGCAGTCGAGGCAACCGGCGGAACGCCGATCACACCATCGCCATTAAGGTCCTGGTGGAAGACAGTTTCGATCGATTCAAATGACGAACTGCTTCCCGATACGTTGCTCAGGATCTTTGACGCAAAGTTGCCGTTGCTGTCGGTAGTCCAAACCGCGTACTGGCCGGAAGAAGAATCCTTCCAGGCCACGTCATAGCCGCTCGACGTCGCCTCCGCGGCTACCGGCGACCATGTGCCAAACTCCCCCACCACCACTACCGCACCGCTGTATTTCAGCAGGACAGCGGCGTCGGCGTGCGACATGTAAAAGTTGGTTCCAACTTTGGTGAACAACGTCGTACCGATCGCCTCGACCGTCGTACCAACCACCGCTGCCAGGACATTGGAGGACGGACTTAGATTGCCGACTGCATCGGTCGCGGCCGCGGAGAGCTTGTGCGCGCCCGCGGCGAGCGAGCCGGTGTTGATGCTCCACGTTCCGTTAGACGCGACGACCGTACTGCCCAGCAGGATTGTTCCGTCGTACAATTTGACGGTGCTTCCGGCTTCAGCGGCGCCGGAGGCGGCGATGGTGCTTCCGGAAGCAAGCGCGGCTGAGGCAAGGTTGGGCGCCGAGGGCGCTAACGTATCGACTGTCAGGTTCAATGCCGCCGACGCTGTGCTGAGATTGCCGACGGCGTCTGCGGCCTCGGCGGTAAAGGCATGGCTGCCGTCCGCCAGCGTTCCCGTCGTAAACGACCAAGCGCCTGCGGCGTCAGCGATCGCGGTTCCGATTAGGGTTGCCTGATCGAAGATTTCAATGGTGACGCCAGCCTGGGCATTTCCAGTCAGGGTCAGGTCATTTGCGGCGGTGAGGCCCGACGCGGTTAGTGGCGTGTTGGTGGCGAACGAGACGGTCGGAACCGCGAGGGCGTTCATGGTCATCGGCGCATTCGAGGCAGACACGAACGAATAATCTGACGACGCCAACTGGGTGACGCCAACAAGGTGGAGCGTATCCGATCCTCCCGCGTAGTGAATCGTCCACATGCCGCCAAGATTCGTCAGGTAAGCAGAGGCGTCGAAGCCCTTCAGCGTCAACTTGTCGTGCTCGGAAATGGTGCTGACGAAAACGTGGAAGTCGGAGATCGTGACGTTGCCGCTGCCCGGGGTGTAGACGAACGTGTCGTTCCCCGCGCCTCCGGTAATCCAGTCATTGCCGCCGCCGCCGTTGAGGATGTCGTCGCCGCTCGAGCCCACGAAGAGGTTGGCCAGTTGGTTACCGGTGCCGGTGAGCCCGCCCGTCATCAAGGTCAGGTTTTCGACGTTGGCCGGCAGGGTATAGGAGGTCCAGGCCTCGACACTATCGATGCCGCCGCTGGGATTCTCGACGATTCTCTGGTTCGCATTCGTGATGACGTAGGTGTCGTCACCGGTCCATCCGACCATCGTGTCGTCGGTGTTGACCGGCGTGATCTTGTCGTTGGCCGAGGTGCCGAAGACCGTGTGGCTGCTGACGCTTCCGCTGATCCAGGATGTGATCGTGCCGCCGACCGGAGGAGATCCGGGAAGCTGGAAATCGTCGCTGGTAAAGGATGAGATCGTTGTGTTGCGGAAAACCAGAGTGTCCTGGCTCGTCAGCGCCAGGTGGACATCGCTCCCCACCTGGGTCATCGCGGCCTGGATGTCACTGAACGAGTTGAAGGCAAAGCCGTTGAGCTGAACGACGTCGTGCCCTGCCCCCGAGCCCGGCGTGAAATCGGTGATGATATCCGAACCATCGCCGGAGTTGAAGACAAAGGTGTCTGCGCCGCCACCGCCCGTCAGGATGTCATTGCCAAGCCCGCCGGTGATGGCGTTCGCCAAATCATTGCCCGTGATGATGTTGGACTGCGAGTTACCGGTGCCATTGATAGCGGCGGAGCCGGTGAGCGTCAGGTTCTCGACATAGTCCGGCAGCGTGTAAGTGACGGACGATTTTACGGTGTCGATACCGCCGCCATAACTCTCGACGATCTTGGTGCTCGGATTGGTGACGATATACGTGTCGTCGCCGGCGCCGCCGCTCACGGTATCGGCGCCCCCTGCTCCATCGATCAGGTCGTTACCCGATGTACCGTTCAACGTGTCGGCGTTCGCAGTCCCGGTGATCGTGTTGGTCGGTGTTGCACTGGCAAGCAGCGAATATTCCGCGAGCGTGTATTCCGGCAATTGATACGCGGTAATCGAATCGATCGACATCGTCGCCGTCGCGCCGGCGGCGGCATTGCCAGCCCAGTTTCCTCCCATGGCGAGGTTGGCGATCATGTACATCGCCGTGTTCATGTCGGAGGGGGTGGCCACCTGCCCCACCTCCGCGCTATCAACGAAATAAGTCAGCGTGTACGGCGTCCATTCCACTCCGAACGTATGCTCGCCCGCAGTTAGGTTGGCGGTGTTCGCCCAATATCCCTGATCCGGCGTGGTCGCGGATCGGAAGCCCCAATGCGACTGGTCGGGATGCGTGCCGAGCCCTTCGAGCACGTCGAGTTCGGTGGCGAGACCATGCGGATTGGTGGGCAGCATCCAGAACGCGGGCCACGCGCCGGGGGTGCCGGACAGCGTGGCCGTCATCTGAAAATAGCCGTAGGTCTGGGCGAAGCTGTTCTGGGTCGAGATCATGCCCGACGAGAACTGGTGGTTGCCGACATAAGCCGCATCGCTCGCAGGCAACGGCTGGGCGGTGATGACGAGCTGGCCGTTCTGGATCGAGAATGGATTGAGGCCGAGCGGCGCCGATGCATGGGTTCCCTGCAGCCCCGAGAAGCTTGGATCGACGTAGATCTCCTGCTCGCCAGCGAGCGAGTAACTTGCCGCGCCGCTCCAGGCGTAACTGGTGCGCCACGTCAGATGCGGGTCCTGACCCGCGGAGAGCGCATTGAAATCGTCGTTGAAGGTCTGGACGAGCCCGGTAGGCTGCGTGACAATACTGAGGTTAGCCGCGGTAAAATTCTGAATGCTGGTATTTTCGAGCCTGATGGTTTCGCCACTGCCGAGCGTCAGGACGGTATCGGTGCCGACCTGCTTCATGGCGGCGGTGACGTCGGAAAGCGTATGAAAACCTGTGCCGTTGAGTTGCAGGATGTCGCCGCCGACCCCAGTGTGGAAATCGGTAATGATATCGTTGCCGTCGCCGATACCCTCGACAAAGGTGTCGATGCCGCCGCCGCCATTGAGCACGTCATTGCCTTTGCCGCCATCGATGATGTTGTTACCGGCGTTGCCGATAATAATATTGTCGAGGTCGTTCCCGGTCGCTGGCGATGCGTAGCTGCCGCCCAAGATCAGGTTTTCGACATTCGGGGCATTGACGAGGCTGTAGCCGTCGATCATCCCATCGTAGATGGTATCGATACCCTGACCGGCCTGTTCGACGACCTTGGTATTGTGATCGTACACGAAGTAACTGTCGTCTCCCGCGCCACCGATCAGGGTGACGCCGATTCCGAGCGCCTGCAGGGAGTCGTTCATCGTACCGCCGGTCAGCGTGCCGCCGGCCTGAACCGTGAGCGCCGCCGTGTTCGGCGAAGCACTGCCCTGAAGCGGATTGTCGAGCTCGACATTGGACGCGACAAGCGAGGAGAGCGTGACGTTCTGCAACGTCAGGGTTTCGGTGCTCGACAAGGTGACGACCGTATCGGAACCCACCTGCGCGGCGACTGCGAGGAACTTTGCAAACGTCGCGAACCCGTAGTTCTCGATACGCAGGATGTCACCGCCGACGCCAGCCTGAAAGTCGCTGACGGTGTCCGAGCCGTAGCCCTTCGAGATTGCGAAGATGTCGCTGCCGGCTCCTCCAGTGAGAAGATCGTTCCCGGTGCCGCCGAAGAGGATGTCCGATCCAGACGTTCCGACAATAACGCTCGCGTAGGTTGGGTTCGTTGCCATGATGGATTGTGTGCTCCTTAGAGCCACAACCACCACGAAGGCGTTCAAGCCGATATATGAATTTCGGGAAAAATTGAAATATGCGGAAGAAAGCACGGCGCGCCGTAGTACTACGGGTCAGGAGTACTACGGGTCACGAGTGACTGAAATGTCGACGCGCGGACCTGCGGATTTTTCGAATCCCGATCTGCGCCGGATCGCAGCACAACGGCAAGGTCAATGTTCCGATTGCCAGAAGATAGTCGGCGTCGACGTGAGGCACGGTAGCCCAACGGTAGTTCCGGGGTGCGATCGGGCCTCCTGATTTCACAATGTGGGTTCTTCGCGATCAGGAACTACTCATGCCAAATGCGAATCGCTCACTCCGGTTCCACTTTCTCGCGCAGGACGCGCCCTCCAATCGAGTGCCTAAGCAAGCAGTGCAGGCAGGTGCACTCAAATGAGCGTTACGACAGATCCGGTTGAGGCAAATCCGATTGTGGGGCGGGTTCCGCCAGCCCTAAATCGAATCCTCAAGTTCCGGAATATCCGTTACGGCAAACGCGTATCGAGCATGCGGCGATCTGGTAGGTGCGCCCGGCCGCTGAAAAATGTCGCAACAAGACGACGTCGATATGGGCAACTTGGACGATTTGACGTCGTCCTGTTCATAATCGAAGGATCAGTATCAATCAACCGTTGCAACTTTATTGTTAAGTTGCACGGACTTCGATTAATGATGTGCCGCGCACGCAAAGGACGTGTGGCCACTCGATAGCTTGAGCGTGCAGGATTCTACGCCCATCGCACCGGATCTGTACGCAGCGACGAGCGATATGAATATGTTCCCGAATCGATGGGCCCGGTCAGGGCTTGTCCTGCGCAAGCTCATCGGTTGGATAAAACCGAGCCTTATGCGCCTCGGACAGAACCTCTCCGGTCGACGACCTGACCTGAGCCGTCCACTGGTACACGCCTGGATTGCATGGCCCAAATGTTCGAAATGTCCCGGATGGCAGAATGCCATTCTCCGGAACCGGCAGTTCCTGCCCTCCCATTTCCCTGACACCCTGGGTCAGCGTGAGTGACAGGCTTCTGGCGCCGTCCGGAATGTTTCGAAGATGAATTTCCGGATTCGGGAATAGCGTGACGCAACCCTTGGCCCCGCCCCAGGAAAAATCCAATGTCATGGAATCTGCAATCACTGGGTAGCATCCAGCAAACCAACCGGCCAATGCGACAGCTATGAACCTTGTTGACATTGGGACTCCAAAGATCAGCCCTACTCTACCCCAGCGGCACGCTGCGGGCGCATCCGTCTGCCTTGCCTGCTCGATAGAACGGAAGAGTGATAGGCCAGCATAGGCGCGCGATCAAGTTACCGTTGCGGTAGGCCTGCCTTATGTGGCTGCTTTGAGGCAAGTATGCGATGCCTTGACGACTTTTGAGCTTGTGGGTGTGGTGGTTGCTCCTCACGTCTGCTACTTGGCACCGAATTTGAATTGATCCCGACACAAGATTTTCTTACTCGTCGAATAGAAGGCGCTACCATGGAGCACTGCGTTGATGTCCAATATTCAAGCAGGGTGCCTCCAAAACAGAACGTGCGAAGGCATGTCAAACCGCGTAGCGTTCATCAAAGTTCGAAATTGAGGATAATGCAAACCGAAGACAGACGACTGCGATCCGCCGACGCATGGATAGTGATCTCGCGTCGCGGGCATTTTCATAGCGGCTATATTTCGGTTGCGAGATTGGTGCAGTTATGAAAATCCTCGTGCACGACTATGCCGGGCACCCGTTTCAGGTCGATCTCAGCCGCGAACTGGCGTTCCGAGGGCACGAAGTCAGCCACGCTTACTTCCACGGTGACCTCGGCCCGAAGGGCAAGCTCGAGAGATCGTCGGCCGATCCCGACCGACTGTCATTTACCGGCGTCAAGCTGTCGCGCCCTTACGACAAGGCGTCCTTTGTGCGCCGCAGGTTCGACGACGTCGCCTACGGAAAAGCGGTCGCGAAACTGGTGCATTCGGATAAACCGGACATCGTTATTTCCGGCAATACACCGACAGAGGCGCAATCGGCTATCGTCAACGCTTGCAAGCAGATTGGCTCAAAATTCGTGTTCTGGGTTCAGGATTTCTACAGCGTTGCCGTATCGCAGCTGCTGCGCAAGAAGCTGGGGCCGCCTGGCGCCATGGTCGGTGCCTATTACCGGTTTCTTGAGCGACGGCAGTTTCAGAGCTCCGATGCGGTCGTCGTCATCACGAACGCCTTCTCGCCTCTCGCGAGCAAGTGGACCGGCACAGAGGACAACGTCTTTGTAATCGAGAACTGGGGTGCGCTGAACGATATTACGCCTTACCCGAAAGACAACGAGTGGGCCCGCAGTTACGGGCTGCACGAATCGTTCAACTTTCTCTATTCGGGTACACTTGGGTTGAAGCACAATCCCGACCTCCTGGTACAGCTTGCCAAGGCCGTGAAGGGGCGCGCCAATGTTGTGACTGTCAGCCAGGGCGTTGGCGTTGCTCATCTGGAGCAAGCCAAGGCTGAGTTCGGGTTAGATAATCTCATCTTGCTACCGCTGCAGCCTTTTGCGAGTCTTCCCATGGTACTCGCGACCGCCGATGTCGCCGTTGCGACGATCGAACCGGAAGCAGGAATATTTTCGGTGCCTTCAAAGGTGCAATCCTATTTTTGCGCCGGGCGTCCGGTCCTGCTCGCGGCCCCCAAGGAAAATCTCGCTTCCGAATTGGTTCGCCGCAATGGCGCCGGATTGGTCGTTGATCCAGTGGATCAGTCGGCTTTCCAGGCGGCTGGCCTGCGGCTTCTCGATGACGAAGCCTTGAGAGCAAATGCCGCTGCCAAAGCGAGGTCATTTGCCCTCGACAACTACGATATCAAAACGGTAACGGACCGATTTGAAACAGTATTTGACTACGCTATCGGTGCGAAAACTGCGGAAAGGAACGTCTAATGGCGACGAATAATATACCCACCGCTCTTGTCTGCGGCGCAGGGGGTTTCATTGGTGGGCACCTGGTCAAGCGGCTCAAGCGTGAGGGCTTTTGGGTGCGTGGCGTCGACCTAAAGTTTCCACCATTCGCGGAGACCGAAGCCGACGATTTTGTTGTCGGCGATCTTCGTGATCAAAATTTCTGCCGACTGGTCACTGACCGCAAGTTCGACGAAGTATATCAGCTCGCCGCGGATATGGGCGGTGCCGGCTACATCTTCACTGGCCAGCATGATGCCGACGTGATGCACAATTCGGCAACCATCAATCTCAACATGCTTGATGCTTGCCAAAAGCGGAACGTGCGCGGCATGTTCTATTCGTCGTCGGCTTGCATGTATCCCGAACATAATCAGAAGGATCCCGACAACCCGAACTGCGCGGAAGATTCAGCTTATCCGGCGGCGCCCGACAGTGAATATGGCTGGGAGAAGTTATTTTCGGAGAGATTGTATCTCGCCTACAATCGAAATTATGGAATGCGAAACCGCGTTGCGCGCTATCACAACATCTTCGGGCCCGAGGGCACCTGGGAAGGTGGCAAGGAGAAGGCACCCGCCGCGGTATGCCGCAAGGTTGCCCAGACCCCCAACAACGGCGAGGTCGAGATTTGGGGCGATGGCACCCAGACGCGCTCGTTCCTGTATATCGATGAATGTCTGGAAGGTACGATCCGCCTGACGCGGTCAGACTTCGAGGGTCCGGTCAACGTCGGATCGGAGGAGATGGTCACGATCAACCAACTCGTCGATCTCGTATCCGACATCGCCGGCAAGAAGGTGATCAAGAAGCACATCCCCGGACCACTCGGCGTGCGCGGGAGGAACTCGGACAACCGCCTGATCGGCCAGAAGCTCGGCTGGAAACCATCTGCAACGCTCCGCTCCGGTCTCGAGAAGACCTATGAATGGATCGAACGGCAGGTTCGCAGCAACACCAGGGCGGCCGCCTAAGGGGGGTCCAACCGGCCAGCTTTCACAACGTATGAGGACCGTTTGCGCAGCGCAACAGGCGAAGGCCGACATGATCATCTGGAGGCGTCGATAGTGTAACCAGCAGGTGTTTCTATGATTGCAGATTTGATTTACGACGTTGGCATGCACAAGGGCGAAGACTCGGCGTTCTATCTCAAGAAGGGGTTCAAGGTTCTCGGGATCGAGGCTAGCCCGGAGTTGGTGCAGCACTGCCAGGCGCGATTTCGCAACGAAGTCGCGAGCGGGCAATTGCGTATAATCGAGGGAGCAATCGCGCCGGAGGCCGAAGGACCCACGATCACCTTCTACAAGAGTTCAGACTCCGTACTAAGCACCATCAACAAGAACAGAGCAGAGCGCACCGAGAAGCTCGGCCACAAGAGTGAATGCATCGTTCTTCCACGCATCGACACTGTCGACATCTACCGCTCCTTCGGAGTGCCCTATTTCCTGAAGGTCGACGTCGAAGGAGCCGATCAGCTGGTATTGGATGGACTGAAGCAGCAGCCCAACCGCCCTCAGTATATCTCGGTTGAGTCCGACAAAGTCGACTTTAACGAGGTAGAGGCCCAGCTTGGCCTGTTGAAGGAGCTTGGATACCGGAAGTTCAAAGCCGTACAGCAGCAGCGAATTCCAGGATCGCGAGTTGAGACTAAGGCGCTTGATGGCTCAAAGGTTAAACATGTTTTCGAAGGCGGCGCCTCCGGTCCATTTGGCGAGGATCTCGGCGGTCGATGGCTGGACTTTGACGGTATCATTCGCCGCTACCGATCGATATTCCGGGATTATCGGTACTTCGGCGACGGCTCCTTCCTAGCCAAGTTTCCTATCTTAGCCTTGCCGTTCAAGGTGATCTACAAGCTCTGCACCGGCCAACGCGGCTCACTGCCCGGTTGGTACGATACCCACGCCAGCCTGTAGCGAGCGCACTCGGCAAGATCGCTGTCACTTTGAGAGGCGAGCTGCCACTGCCCCGCCCTCACCGCTTTGGAGATGCGTAGGACATGACTGTGGATGCTGATCCAACCAGAGAGATCGAGGTATCGATCGTAATCTGCACGCGCAATCGTGCAAGCCGCCTGTCGGGAACGCTCGGCGCACTGCGCGCGTTGTCCACCGGCCGCCACTACGAGGTGATCTGGGTGGACAACGCGTCGACCGACGATACGGCCGCCGTTCTGCAGCGTGAATTCGCCCACGACGCGGTATCAAGATATATCCTCGGCGAACAGATAGGACTGGGCGCTGCCCGCAATCTCGGCTGGCAAAACGCGCGCGGCAGGATCGTCGCCTTCACGGATGACGACTGCTATCCTTCGCCGGACTATGTCGACGCCATACTCGCGGCGTTTGCCGACCATCCCGATGCCGGCGTGATCGGCGGGCGTATCCTGCTCCATAATCCGAAGCACGCGCAGGTGACCATTGACGAGGGCCAGACAGTTCGCAAATACCAGAGGCGATCCTATGTACGGCCAGGCGTATTGCAGGGCGCAAACATCGCGTTCCGGCGCGACGCGCTTGTGGCTGCCAACGGCATGGACCCGGAGCTGGGCGCCGGAACACCATTTCCCTGCGAGGACATAGATGCCATCGTAGCAGTGCTTTGGGCCGGCTATGAGGGCTATTTCGATCCTCGTCCGATCGTGCGGCATGATCATGGACGCACTGTGGCCGATATGCCCGCTTTACTGCGCTCATACGACCGGGGCCGCGGTAGTTTCTATGCCAAATACATCTTGCGACCCGACACGCGGCTGACTATTTTGCTCGGTTGGCTGTGGTCGGCTTGGCACCGGCGTAACTGGGCCGGTCTGCGGGTGCTACGGATCGAAATGGCCACGGCCGCGCAATATACGCGTTCCAAACGGCGCTATGGTGCGCTCTTGATCGCAATGCCGATCGGCGCACTCGTGTTGAGCTTTCAGTTCGTGGTCACCTGCGCGTCCGAAGCTTTGTCGCGCCTGGCAAAGCAGCTCAACGCTCATTCGCGCCGATTGAAGGCATGACGACAGCGAGCCGGCCCGTCGTCGTCACGGGAGACGATCAAAATGATGTTCGCCGCCAAACAATGAGTGCCACAAGGCGACAATTCCTCATCCGCGCCACAGCCGCCGGCCTCACTGCCGCATCCTCTGCCCTGTGCGACGCGCAAGCACAGACGCCAGCTCCTCCATCACGCCGCGAGCTTCCACCGCTTCCGACCGGCGGCACGGTGGTTTTTTCAGATGATCTCCTCGCTCCGGACTTCGCCAGCGACAGCGGCTTTCGTGTGGACGGGAGGCCCTGTTGGCAGAGCCGGCTTTCCAAGACGCGGCAGCAGGTCGGCAACAGGGAACTCGGTTACTACGCGGATCCGGCTCTTAACCCGGAAGCTAAGGTGTGGGGCCTCGATCCATCGACTGGGCACCGCTTCATTCAAGCCGAATACATCCCGGAGGGGCTTTCGGATGGCCGGGCTGGCAAGATCACTCTGGGGTGGCAGAAAGAATCACCCATCACCTATACCGCAGCGATCATTACGTCGCAGACGTTCTTCAACCGGATCACAACTGGAAGCTATGTCGAGTTTGATGTGAGGCTGTCGAAGATCGCCGGAAGCTGGCCGGCGCTGTGGCTCTTGCGCTCCGGCAAGTGGCCGCCAGAGATCGACATCATCGAAGCCTTCATCTCCTCTTCCGACTATCCGCGGGATGGCGTGGCGACCAATCTTCACTGGGTGAGCAGCAAGGGGCATGAATCTTCGAGCGCACCGATCAAGTTGAGCAACTTCGAGCCGGGCGCTGATATCTTTACGCACTTCAATCGGTTCGGCTGCTTTCTCGGGGAAACCGAGATCGTGTGGTACTTCAATGGTAAACCCTATCGGGCCACGGCGAATTTGGTGGGCCCAGGTCCGTGGTACATGCTGATGGATGTCGCTGTGGGCGGACTCGTGGCGGCGCCGAGCGACCCGTCTGCTTTTCCCGCACGGATGTACATCCGCGGCGTGAAAGTCGTACAGTTTGGCAGCGCTTGAGAACGACAGGCCGACTACCCGACATGCGTTCGGCAGAAAGCCGCGATCAAAAGGCCATAATTCGAATTAATGATGTCTTTGAAACGCCCACGTTTCGATGGGATCCTCTTCATGCTGCATCAGATCAAGAAGACCGTTCGGACGGCTACGAAGTTGGCCGGCTTTGACCTGCACCCCTATTCCAAGACAAATTGGAAATGGGGTTACGGCGTCGATGAATACTATCCTGTCGACCCGAAGCCACGCTGGGGGTTTGGACATCCTCCTCACGGCAAGCTTGCAGAAGTGATTGAGCGTGGCCGGGCCGACTATAGCAGTCTCATTCAAGCATTCTCAGGCTGCCGCGACATTTATTCGAAGATACCGCTCACCAGCGACGAGCTATCCACGACACCCAACTGGCAGAACGTCTGGTTCAAGGACTTCGACGCGGTTGCCCTGATCGGATTTTTGGTCACGCGAAAGCCGATGCGCTACTTCGAGATCGGGTCCGGCAATTCGACGAAGTTTGCGCGCTTTGCTATTAATGATGCAAAGCTTCAGACCACAATCACTTCTTTGGACCCTCACCCAAGAAATTCAATTGACGTCTTATGCGACAACGTGATCCGGCAACGTCTCGAAGATTGCGACCTTTCTCTATTCGATCAATTGCAAGCCGGTGACGTCCTGTTTTTTGATGGTTCACACCGGGCGTTCACAAATTCCGATGCAACGGTGTTCTTCCTTGAACTGTTACCGCGCCTTGCCTCCGGCGTCATCGTTCAGATCCATGATATCTTCCTTCCCTGGGATTATCCGCCGCGCTGGAACAAACGACTTTATTCAGAGCAATACCTCTTGGCCGCAATGCTGTTATGCCACCAACAACCCTTCAAGATACTCCTGCCGAACTGGTTTATTGAACAGGACGAGCGCCTTCGCGCTCAAGCTAAAGAAATCACCAAGCCGTTAGGCTGCAAGTCGGAAGGGTATTCGTTCTGGTTGGAGACGGTTTGAGCGATAGTATCCACGTTGTTCGCTCGACGTTCGCGTGATTGGGCCTAGCCAGCCCAGCCGTCCAAGATCGACTGTTATGGAAGGCGCATAGATGGGTGGGCAGCGTTCCACCTCATGTCAAGCATACGTTACAAGCGGAACAACCTTCGTTGCTTCGCTGCTCCCAGCGATCCGCATGCCTTTCCCTCTCGAATGCATATTGCCGGATTGAAGGTCATCCAGTTTCGAAGATGCCGAGACGAGACGCACCGAGTCTCGTTCAACGATGAAAGTCTCGTCGGATCTGATCGGCCGCGGCCTCGAGCTTTGAGACGGCCTTTTCGAGCGCAATGTCGGAGCTGAGCACGGGCTCCATTTCGCTCAGCCGCTGCAATCCGCGCGCGGCGACATAGGGCAGCGCGCTGTTCGCCGTGCCGACGGCGAGCTGAATCAGCCCGTTCTTGCTGGACATCCAGTTACCATCCCTACCCGTCCTCGAAACCCAGAGGTCGTGCAACGTCGCAGGAAAGGTGGCGTACGGTCTGAGCTCGATCTTCAGAGCACCGGCCCAATCCGACCATTTGAATCGATGAGATCGGTGGAACGGAAGAACTGGCACCCACGGTACCCGGAGCGCATCCGCGACAATGGCGCCGTGCATTGCCTCCGTAATGACCGTGCTCGAGGCCTGGATCATTTCGAGGACCCGGTCAACCGGCCAACGCGGGTCGATCAGTTCGACGTCGGCCAATTCACAAGCCCTGGGCCAATTGCCGTTCAACAGGCTCTGCCAATGCGGGATGTAACTGAACTTGAAGCGCTTTGGGACGTCTTCCCTCAAGTGACGATTGACCAGCACGGCCGCATCGGCCGCGACGAGACGCGCGTTGAGTCCCAGCGCTTCCGCGGTCAGCGGCCCGCGCACACAGTAGATCTTCCAGCGGTCGTCGAGCCGGGGAGCCGCGGTGTACTGGCCAAATCCCGACCCGAACACCACCTTCAGGGCCTGCTGCGGATGATGGTCGAAGAGGACTGAACCGATCGCGAGGAACAGGGTCAGATCATCTTCATCAAAGAAGCGCGGGAAGACCTTCGGCATGAGCACATTGTTCAGATCGTCACCAAAGTTCGGTGCGGTGCTCTGGTAGTAGTAGAGTTTCATGATCGCGCCTGACGCAGCATGGTCGAGTAATATTGCACGGCCCCTCCGAACAGGGGCCCAACGGCAGCCCGCTTCCTGATCTGTCTACGGATGTCCCGCGCAATCTCCACGACGGTCGCAGGTGCATGGGTCGTCAAAAGATGCTTGGCGTAGACGGCGCCGGCACCGATGTCATAGTAGTGCCCGCGAACGAACGCCTCATTGTCAAAGCGGCCATGATCATGAGCCACGCTTGGTTCCGGGAAATACCCGCCCGTCCAGCCGGCATATGACGCCCTGACAGCGACTTCCCATTCCTCGCCGGCGAACGGAGTGCCGGCCCCAAAGCGGTCGTCGAACATGCCGGCATCGATCAAACACTGGCGCCTGAACGCCATGTTGGAGCCTTGGACAAACCCTCGCTGGACGAAAGTGGACGAGGTGAGAATCTGTGTCGTGGTGCTGGTGTTGCAACCAAGC
The DNA here is from genome assembly GCF_000938235.1 of Bradyrhizobium sp. LTSPM299. Lineage (NCBI taxonomy): Bacteria > Pseudomonadati > Pseudomonadota > Alphaproteobacteria > Hyphomicrobiales > Nitrobacteraceae > Bradyrhizobium > Bradyrhizobium sp. LTSPM299. The sequence goes on along the minus strand of NZ_JYMU01000005.1, from coordinate 175,547 downwards.
GACGACTGCCGTGCGTCGTACGGCAGGATTCTTCCGGAGCCAAAGCCCAACCCGGGATCTTGCGCGAATACCGCTTTCCAGGCGGATGCAAAATCCCTGTGCGGATAACAATCGTCGTCGATGAATAGCATGATCTCGCCGGAAGACGCCGCGATCCCGGTGTTTCGACCGGCCGAATTGCCCGGCTTGGTTTCCTGGATGGCACGCCACAGATTTGGGTTGGCCCGGCAGAACTCCTGCATTGCGGTCAAGGTGCCATCCGTCGAGCCGTTGTCGACCAGCACGACCTCGATGGCATCCGCGCCGTCCATCGAGCGAATATGATCCAGGCATTTTTCGACGGTCCTCATTCCATTTCGAGAACACAGGACCAACGTTAGCGCAACTTCGTGCATTCTACTTGCTCGGACCTTCGTCAATTTCGAGAACCGACCGACACACCGTGACGGACGTCGGATAACATTATGGTTATTGCCTCAGGGGGCGCAACCAACGTATTCAACCAGGCTTCGACACAACTCCGCGCTGGCCCCGTGGCTTGAACCCGATAGAACCCGCGAGCAGCTTCGCGACATCCATCGTCTGGTCCCTGGCGATCACCAGCATCGCCCCGACATACGACACTGCGCCAACCGCAACCATGACACCTAGCGCAAGAACGGGCGGAAGCTCCGGAAGAAGGTGCCTCGTGCCGGCAATGCACGCGACCATGACAATGCAGGAGCCCATCGGGCCGACGAAGACCCGTAAATACGCCGACACCGGTTCCGCCAAGAGCCGAGACGTCTTGATCACCGCAAACGGCCATCTGGCGATAGTCGCGATCAGGACGGCTGCCAATAGCGCGGTCACGCCGAATCTCGACATCAGCAGCAAGATCGCCAGTGTGACTATTCCTGCGGCAAGCTGGTAATAAAACCACCAATGAGCATGCCCGCGGCTGTTGATGAGACTTCCCTGAATCACACCGATGCAGGCCATCGTGCCGAGGCCGCAATACAGCCGGATCGGTTCGACCGTATCGACCCAGCGCGATCCGAATATGACAGGGACTGCAAGGTCCGCGATCATCGCAAACCCGATGAAGACCGGAAACGATAACGCCGAGGACAGAAACGTCGCCAGCAAATAGCCCTTCTTGACCCGATCCACATTTTCCTGAACGGCCGAGAACATTGGATGCGCCACCGCACCGATCGGCGTTGCCAGGACGTTGAGGATCATCTGGAACAGGTTCCGCGAAAAGGCGTAGATGCCCGCTTGATGCGGCCCAAGGTAAAGCCCCACGATCGCGGGGTCCGCCTGTGTCGTCAGGGCCTGCATGGCCCGAGTACCCGATGAAAACGCGCCATAACGCGCGAGCGATTTGAGTGCGTCCAGGCTGATCCGGAATTTCGGCCGCCACCCCGCTCCCCACATGGCGGCCACGGCCGCGGTGACGGACGACGACAGCTGTGCGACGAGGAGAGCCCAAATGCCATAGCCAGCGAGGAGAAGGAGCACCGTCAGTGCCGCCGACACCACCGTGGCGAGCAATGTCCGGCCAGCAATCAACTCAAAGGACATTCTTCGCGTGATGATGGCCTGCGGAACAATGCCGGCGGCGTCTGCGAACAGCCTCAGCCCGGCGACCGGAAGCAAAACCGCGATCCATTCGGAGCCCAGCATTCGGCTGAACAGTCCGCTGGAAACCACCAGCACGGCATACGCGACGAGCGCGCAGATCGATGCCACCCAGAACGTTGAGTCAAGATGGGCGTCGTCCACGGACGACCTCTGAACGATCGCCTCCGCGAAACCGGTCGGCAACAGCACTGCGAGCAGCGCCACCAGACTGCCAGCAAGGGCCACGACACCGAACTCGGCCGGACCGAGGTAGCGCGAGGTCACCAGGAAAACGAAAAAGCCGACGAGCGACGGTACGATCGAGTTGACGCCCGACCAAAACACGCCCCGAATGGCGCGAACAGCGTGCGTTTGGTTGCCGGGTTCAGTGTCTACCATTTGCAGAATTCTTCCCAGATCATAACGTTCCCGGCATGATTACGGATGGTCGCATGCAACCACGCAACGACATCCTTGCGCGAAGGTAATTGCCCAACAAGCAGTTTTCGACGTCCATCCAACTCGATTGCCATCAGACGCTTCCAGGAGAAGGGGATGAGCGGAAGGCGCGCCCGGCTCGGGCCACGTGATCCATCCACTGCCAACCGACCAAGCGGACAATTGGTAAGCTAGCACAGTTGCAAGTGAAGACGCAGGGCTAGCCTTCGCGACTCCCTGCGGAACAAATAAGCTATCAACCAGCTCCGAAATGCGACCAAATAGCAGCCGAAGACGTCACACTCGACATGACCTCGTCCGGGCAGATCATAGCCGCGCGCAGCTTCCTCGGCCATCGAATGCTAGCCAGGGACAGGAGCGCGTTAGGTAACGGGGTCGCGTTGCTGGATCATGACCGCAAGCTGATCCGAGATGGCGTCATCCATGACCTTGCGGCAAAAAAGGAACTCGCCGGCAACATAAACACCTTCTTCCGCCCTCATGATCGGATTGGCGCGGAACATCGCCACGTGCTGGTCGCCGATAGGGGACGGATTATTCCCCCCCTTGCTCCAGTCTGTATACGTTATGTTACGGCGCATGCTTGACCGGAACGGCGAATTCGCAAGGATGGTTTGGAAGACCATTTCATCCGGCGAAGAGGTATTCTCAAAAAACCGCATGAGCCTGGGATTGCCTACAGCGAATTTTTGGATGTAGTCGCACGCATCGCGCGTAAGAGCCCACCACGTACTCCCTCCATAAGGCGCAAGGTTACCCAGATATACTCTGTAGTCACGCTCTCGCGGGATGACATGAAGTTTGGCGAGCAATTGGCGAACTCTACCGATAATCCAGCCGAGCAGTCCGGGACGGCGCTTGTAGTCGGTTAGCCGCGACAGGGGCTTTGCTACTAGTGTCGAAGGCATTGCCACCCAATTGATGAATTCAAGGCCCTTGTTTCGCAGGAAGAAGTCCTCGATCTCTGCCGCCGAACGCAGCGGGTAGTCGACACCACTGAGCAAAACGAAATAGTCGTAATTGCGGGGCACCGCTAAGGCTGTTTCAATCAGGAGTAGGACTGCATCGACTTGGGAATAATCAGCCCAATAAACGGGGATTCGCTTTTCCGCAAACTTGACGTCGGATCCGACCGCCCGCATGAACGGACCAATGTCTACCTTTGCATCGACATGTACAAACATGTCCGCAGCAGGCGTCTGCAGCTGATGAACTAGCCGAGAAAGCTGCTCAGGATGCTGGTGGGCAAGAATGAGGTAGGCAATATTCATCTTCTTGTCGTCCTGGTATGGTCACGCGCCGGTGTCGACAACCTGGTCTCGCAATAGACAGCTCGCGGCTCAAAGATAGCTCGCGTCTTAAACACGCTCGCTGCCTAACGCCACGAGGCCCAAGCGGATCCCGCAGTTTACGACCCGAGGGCGTTTGATTGCAGAGCCCCTCTGCGTCATACGCATGCATGACTTGGTCGATCGGTTCAAGGCAAGAACCCGACCCTGTGCAAATCTGCTCAAGGAATAGACATGAGCGCTCGCATATCGATCACCCGCCGGCTGGGCCCACGGGAACAGACGAACCGGTCTCGCTCAATCGGTGGCCTGAAACTCTGCGCCTGGCCGCGAATGTCGCCAGGAATTGCGAGCGCAGCCAACGCGTCATGGGACGCTCGATCTTGAAGTAGACGAGAAATCCAACCAGCAACGAAGCTGTTGCGGCGAGAATTGCGAACGAAGCAAACTGTAGAGCGCCTTCCAATGGCAACCGCAGAAGCACCCGGCGAAATATGAAAAGCGTCAGCGCGTGCGTGAGATAGATCGAATAGCTCGCATCCCCAAGCAACCGCAGCCAGCGAACTTCCGGAATCTTGAATGATCCCTCGGCTGCGACCGCGCCGATCATGATCACCGCCGCGCATAAACCGTTTTGCAGAAACAGGTACGGAAGCCGCAAGATATGTGCAGCGACCAACACCAAGAAGCCGACCGGCAAAAGCAGCCAGACCTTGGGAACATTCCCGCTCAGGAACAACCACCCCAATACGATGCCCGCCGCAAATTCCAGCATCAGGGGATGCGTATATAGCAGTAGCGGGTGCGTATAGGTGTGAAAGATCGATTCATCGGTCGATACAAAGACTCCCAGCACAACGAGCAGAGAAATCAGACAAATTGAGATCAGCAGCGGTTTACGAAAGAAAAGGCCAACAGCAAAGATCAGGTAGAAGAACATTTCAAAATACAGGGTCCAGCCCGGGTTCAACACCGGCCAGATCGTGCCTGTGAAAATCGAGCTGTGGTGCGGAATAAACAGAGCGGAAAGGATCACGTCGTTCACGAGCGCGATGCCAGGCTTGGCTCCGCCGGACAATAGAACGAGGCTGACCGCGCAGAGCGTCAGGATCCAGTACAGAGGCGCGACGCGAATGAGCCGCAATCCGACGAAGACCGCGGGCGCCTCAACTCGCGACGAGACGTACATCACCACGCCACTAATGATGAAGAAGATATCGACCCCGGCCTCGCCCATGTCGAACGTTTCGAGCGGGTTGTACAGATGCGGCCACGGATTTCTGATGTGATGCAGCACCACCATCACGGACGCAAGGCCGCGCAGGTACTGGATGGTCAAGAGTTGTGCAGAGGATTTTTGATCCAGCGTGGTTCCAGGAGTCATCTGTGTCACTTCAAGAGGGGAAAAATCGCGCTGAGGCCGTCAGCAAATGGGGGGCGTTCCGAAACGAGCCAGAGATCGCATCGGCTGCACAAAACTCCGTCGCAACGACCAGTAGAATTCCGCTCCATAGCTTTGCCACAAACCTTTCGCTGAGAGTTCATGCCGCAACGATGAACAATCCGAGCGGCAGCCGTAACTTGGTGCTATGCATCCAGCGGGCCAATAGCGCATGCTATCTGCCGGAACGATCACGCGAGCGCAACATCCAAGCCCACAACGTCCATGCGAGACAATTCATGTTGACCTTCATCATACCGGTTCGCCATCCGGCGAATTCCAAGAACTGGGACGCCCTCAAGGCACGGCTTGCACAAACCATAGCATCGATCTCGGGTCAGAATAGTGACCACTGGCAAGCCATCATTGTGGCGAATACCGGCGCAGACTTGCCCGCCCTTCCGAGAGGTTTTTCGGTTGAACGCGTCGATTTTGCGCCGAACCCGAAGCACGAACGCGGTGCCGCAGACGACGTCGAAGTATTCCGGGATTTCTTCCGCGTCGATAAGGGCCGCCGCGTGCGCGCCGGAATGCTGGCAGCACGGAACACCACCTTTTTCATGATCGTCGATGACGACGATTTCGTCAGTTCCAGGCTCGCCGACCATGTTGCCAGGCATCCCGACGAGAATGGATGGTATATCGACCGAGGTTACATGTGGAGTGAAGGCAACCTTCTGCTCGGCGCCATCTCAAAGTTCTTCATGCTTTGCGGCACCTCGCATATCATCAATGCCCGGCTCTACGATCTGGAGAAGCTCAGCGGAAACGATGCGGACGACTATATGAAGCGCATGCTTGGGAGTCATATCGCGATCGCTCAGGAGCTAGCCGCAGCGGGAACTCCGATCAAAGCGCTCCCATTCTTTGGCGCGATCTACCGGGTCGGACATCCGGGGGCCCATAGCAATTCCTCCGGGCTGATCGCAACTTTCTTCAAGAAAGCGACGCTTGCCAGTCCGCTTCGTTTCATCAAAACCGCGCTTTCGCTCCGCCTCATCACACCGAAGCTGCGACGTGAGTTTTTCGGAACCGATCCCGCCTAGCGAACCTGCCATGCCACAGAGTATCGGTTGGCATCGATAAGCGCGCGATCATCCCGCAGAGCCGGACCGCATCATTGCGACTGCGCCTGCACGTCCAGATTTAGCAGCTTGCACACCGTAGCTTTGGCTGGCTGAACGACGTCGGTACTGCAAGTCACCGGACTAGGCAGCGTCTGCTTTGCGCCACTGCCGTTGGCCACGTCAGCGGTCAGCCCGCCAAATAGGATGTAGCTTCCGGGACGCTGAACGGCGGGCAGGGAGGCAACGGCGATTATGGTGCCGTCGGGTCGCCTCTTGTCGGCCTCGAGCTGCAGCTTGGCGTTGGTGGACGCCACAATGGATCCCGTCGCCTTGTCGTAAACGGTCAGCTGAAGCGTCCGATTGGACGGATAGTCTTCCGGGACTTTGATTGGAATTTCGACGTCAAGCTTGTCGCTGGTGCTTAACGCCAAGACGCCTGCCTTGGGTTGCTTGCCCGCCACCACCTTGCTGACGCCCAGGAATGCCGGCTTCGCCATGTCGTTGAGCGGCGCGGAATAGCCAAATTGCTTCGGATCCGGCGTCAATTCGCTCGGCCCGCACTGCCGGCCGCCGCGTTCGGAGGTCGTGTACTGGCAGACGCGGAGATAGTCGATCTTGAAGGTCTGCGGAAACGCGGCCTCATCAATGCCATGCCGGCCCGCCCATTTGCTGCCGCCGACGGCGAAGTTGAGATCGACATGCGCCGGCGGTCCAAGCTTTCCGTCGCTGCGCAGCCACTGGTAATTGCGCGTGTAGATCAGCTTGCCATCCCAAAACATCGAAATCTTGTCGGGCGCCCACACAAAGCCAGCATTGTGCCAACCCTGATTGAGGTCCTCGCTTCCATAAATGTTCTGGAACTTGAGCTCGAACGATCGATCCACATAGCTGTATTGCTGAGCGCTAAAGGGGCCCACTACGTTCGAGTGTAGTGAGTTCGCCTTGTCCTCAACGCCGTTGATGACATACTCGAAGATGTCGATCTCCGGCGGATGCCAGGTCTTGCCGTCGATATCGTAATCGGCCTCGAGCCAGAATGCCGGCCAGACTCCCTTTGCGTTGGGCAGGAACACGCGCGCTTCATAATATCCGTAATAGAAGGTTCGATGACTACGGATCATCGCGGATTCATACAGGCTGACCGATCCGGGCATCTTCTTGGCGATTAGGTTGAGCGCACCGTCCGCCACCACGTGGCCGTCGCGGTAGCGTTCATTTTCATCGTTGAAATGATCCATCGTTTCGTTCTGGTAGAGATAGCGCGTGGCCCACTTGGTTCGATCGAGCTTGTCGCCATTGAACTCGTCGGAAAACACCAGTTCCCATCCCGCCGACCGCGCGCACGTCGAGGCGGCTGTGAGAATCGTGAGTGTCAGGAGAACACGTTTGCAAATCTCGGTGAGGATCATTCGAGGTCTCTGAGCGTGTGTGATTTCGATGACAGGGTTTCCTAACGTCACCAACAAGTCTCGGTCAAGTTGACAGCCTTGCATCGGTAGGACAGGTTAGCCTCGCACTCTAGGGGGTTCCCAACGGTCGGCCAGTCACATTGACGAAATGGACGAAGACGGGAAATTGGCGTCGGATAGAACACATCAAGCTTGGCCACGATGTGGTCGGACTGCCGAATTTATGTCCGGAGAATGACGAAATTTACGGCAGCGCCACTCGCCATGTGCAAGCGGTAATACACAAGCGGCAATACAAACGTGAGAGAGTTCGTGGCAACCGACGCTACAATACCTGCCTTCGTCATCAATCTCGATCGGGACGTCGAGCGATGGCAGGACATTTCGAGTGCGCTGACGCGGCTCGTAATCCCCTATGAGAGAATTCCCGCGATCGACGCCAAAAAGCGGATGACACTTATTCGCCGGGTGATCCGCCGCGAATTCCACTTTGCCCTCGCCAATCGCCCGATGAAGGCGGGCGAGATCGGCTGCTATCTGTCGCACATCGCCGCGCTGAAGCGCATCGTGCGCAAGAACCTGCCGATGGCCATCATCTTCGAAGACGACGCCGCGTTCGACGAACGTTTTGCGCAGTTCTACCGGCGCGATTTGGCACACTTTCTGATGACGAGCGATATCGTGAAATTCGAAGGCATTCACTATGCGCACACGTCAAAATCCGGCGTCTCGCTCCTCAAGGGCGAAACGGCCCAGCTGGTCGTTCCCCTGAAGCCGGCCCTCGGATCCGCTGCCTATGCCGTCACACGAAAGGGCGCGGTGGAACTCATAAGGGCACTGTCGGTCGCCGACCGGCCGCTGGACCACAAGCTCGTCTATTACGATCGGCACGGGATTGATTTCGCCGAGACTCAACCGTTTCTCGTCAGTCAGGCAGCTTATGAAAGCAGCATCGAGTTGCGCAACCTCGACGCGCCCCCGTTGCAGCCCGTGGAGCGGATTCGTCAAGGGCTCGCCTCCATCGGTCGCGGCACGAAGCGGATTGCCTACGTTGCAAGACGCCTGGTCAAGCGACGCCTGCTCGGCGCCAAATCTCCATCTGTCGCCTGATCCCTAGTCGCGGATGCGCGCCGCCGGCATTCTGCTCGGAGCATTCTCTTTCGAGATTGAGCATGAAGAAGATTCTCTGGATTGCCGGCCGCGTTCCCTCGCCGCTCTTTAGCGGCGATGCGCTCTATACCGCGGGAATGCTCACGGCATTGTCAAGAACCGAACGGGCTGCCGTAACGGTCGTCGGCACTCGGCGCGAGAACCGGCCGATCGATGATCGCGTGCTCAGCTTGCCGGGCACGGTCTTCCCGGAGGCGCCGTGGCCAAGAAAGTTTGGATTACTGAGCCTGCTCACGTCGTTACCAAGAGACGCCTACAGTCTTGCCCCGCCTTCGATCGGGAACACTCTGGCCGAGCTTCTGGATCAACATTGGGACTGGATCGTGTTCGATCACGCGCGCTCCGCCGCGTTCCTCTCGACGGTATTGCAGCAACGAAAGCAGGCCTCGATCTGCTACGTGGCGCATAATGCCGAGGGAAAGATTAGGCCCGAGATCGCGAAAGACCCCGCCGATCCGTTGCGCCGGTCAATCATGCGCTGGGATGCCGAAAAGTACCGGCGACTTGAGCAACGCATCGTCGACGCCGCCGACAGCATCCTTTGCATCACCGAGGCGGACGCGGCCTATTTTGCGCTGGCTGGCAAGTCCACGTTCGTCGTGCCACCCATCTATCTCGGAACGGTCGCGCCGAGCGATCGCATCGAGCCGACCCGGCCAAGGTCCATTCTGCTGCTCGGCTCGTTCGAATGGGTGGCAAAGCAGCGCAATCTCGAACATATCGTCCGCGCGTTGCTTCCGATTCTAAAGAGCAGGAACGTCACCCTCGACGTGGTCGGAAACGTTCCGGAGGACATCAAGGCCCGCTATGCCCATGAACGACCGAACCTGGTGTTCCATGGTCCGGTGGCCGATCTCTCGGGCGTGCTTGGGAAGTCGCGCGGCGGACTCGTGGCCGAAACGCTCGGCGGAGGGTTCAAGCTGAAACTGCTGGATTATGCCTTCGCAAGGCTCCCCATATTCGGACTACGAATGGCAGTCGATGGCACCACGCCCGACGAGCAATCGGCCATGTTTCTCGCCGACAGCATGGATGACTTGGCAAACGCGATCATCGATGGCATCGACGACCTCGCCGGCCTTAATCGCAATCAGGCCAGGCTGTTTGAAATGATGTCCGATCGCTTCGGGCTCAAGCGGGGAACCGAGCGCCTTCGCGGCATCCTGCTCCAGGAGAACTGATGCAAGGTCACGACTGGAACCCCATATCGATCGATACGGACCACCGGATTGTGCTAGCGTGATCTCGATCCACCCAGGCAAAAACCCGCGATGACTCTTGAGATTCCCATGGCGGCGCCGGCTGGGGCCGCACGCCCACAGTCAGCATCGTCGGACTCCGAACTCAGCAAGTCGGGGAGATTTGCCATATGGGCGTCGATCGTCTCGGTCCTGTTCCTGTCGCAGATTGCCTACAACATCAGCACCTTTCCGGCATCGACTGACCTGATCTGCTATGCCGCCGTGACGGCGTACCTGTTGACCAGCGGCTTCGCTTCGATCGGGTTGCTACCTCTTCTCCTGTTCGTCGTCGCATTGGTGCTGGCCTGTTTAGCGACATCGACCGCGACATCGGTGACATCGTGGACTTCGATGCTGCTGCTTTTCGTTCTCTATGCTCCGTTTGCCGTTCGGCTCAAGGGAGATCCGGACGCCGTCCACGACTATATCCTGTCCGCCTATGTTTCGGCGGCAACCACCATCGCCGCTATCGCGATCGTGCAAATCGTGCTGGTCAACGCCACCAAGTCGTCGCTTCTGACCAACATCTATTTCAGTCTACCCCAGGCCATTCGCGGCGCCGGGAACTACACCTTCGTTCGCGAGGGTGGCGGAATCATCAAGGCAAACGGCTTTTTCCTCCGCGAGTCGGCTGATCTTTCGATCATCGTCGCCCTGGCTCTCATCATAGAACTCGGGTCGCGGGCGAGGCTGAGCATCATGGGCATTCTTGCGGTGGGATTGATTTGCTCGCTTTCTGGCTCCGGCCTCCTCGCGATCACCGCGGGATTGTTGATGCCGAGATCGCTCGCTCGCATTCCACTCTTCGTCGCCTATCTCGCCGGCCTGATCTTGGCGCTGTACCTGCTTTACAGCCTGAACATTCCGGGCCTGGACCTGTGGTTCAGCCGTCTCGCAGAGTTTCAGACGCCAAATACCAGCGCTTATGCGCGCTTCGTCGCGCCGATGGAAATGATCGGACACAGCTTCGACGTCGGCCCCTTTACAACCTGGTTCGGAAACGGCGCGGGCAGCTATCTGAGGGACGTGACGCTTTACCGCATAAAATATGAGGTCAACGACCCGACCTGGGCAAAGCTAATCTATGAGTACGGCGTGCTCGGATTTGGCCTGATCTCGGCAATTCTTCTGCAAAGATTGTATTCGAGCCGGCTGCGCGTGGAAATATGCAACTATCTGCTGTTCAGCTGGATCAGCGTCGGAGTCGTTCTGAAGCCAAGCTTCGCGCTTATCGTCTGGCTGCTGACTCTGGTCGGACGACCGATTCCGGGCACAAGTCCGCGATCCCGCTGAACCTCCGCGGGCATTAGTGTTAAGGGCATTGGAGGCGGATAGTCGATTATTGTCCATTACCGCAATCCGATGTGGGCTCGCGCGCTCATTATACAGATAACGCGCCAGCTCTCCGCTGGACCCACGGCGCAAATAAAACGCACAGCGTCCACACGAACAACGAAATCTGCTGGGAAGGTGAGAAGCCGGGCGGAATTGGAACGCAGTGAAATTGGCTTCGCGCCTCGCGCCGAACTCGTCCGAAATGCGATGGACGTACGGCCGCATTGCAAGGACGCAACACGGGACGATGGCGGTCGCGACCGGAGACAGCATTGCCGGAGACAGCATTGCCAAAGCTTCTCTCGATCCAATACTTGAGAGCATTTGCGGCCTTCGGGGTCGTGATTTTTCATGCGCAAGGGCTCACGTATGGACGAGCGCTCGTCATCGGCAGCGCCGGCGTGGATGTCTTTTTCGTCGTGAGCGGATTCGTCATGTGGACCGTGAACGCCTATCGCAGGCAGACTCCAGCAGATTTTCTCCTGAACCGCATCACCAGAATCGTTCCGATGTATTGGTTCGCGACGCTTTCTTTTGTTTTCGCGGCGATCACCTTTCCGGCCTTGTTTCCGCGGCTGGTCGTAAGCACCAGCCACACCTTCGCCTCACTTTTCTTTGTTCCGATGCGATCTCCGAGCAATGGCGAGATTTGGCCGGTGGTGGTGCCGGGATGGACCCTGAACTGCGAAATGTTTTTCTATGCCATTTTTGCCCTGGCACTCTTTCTCGAGAGCATCAAGCGGCTGATTTTTCTGGCCGCGGCGTTTTCCGCCCTGTCCCTGGTGGGGCACATTTACACTGGCAGCAGCCCGCTGATCATTTTTTACTCCGACCCAATCATGCTCGAATTCCTGTCAGGGATACTGCTGGGCAGAGCGTTTGAGCAGGATCGCTTGCCGCAGCTCCGCTGGGGTTACGTCGCACTGACCGTTGGTCTGCTGCTATTTCTCGTTTCAGCCCGACTCGATATTGAATCGCCGCGCATCGTGTTCTGGGGAATACCGGCGTTCCTGCTCGTCGCCGGGGCCGTAATCCTTGAAGAAAAGCGGAACGTCCTCTTTGTTCCTGCACTTGCCGTGCTCGGTGACGCTTCATATTCGATCTACCTGACGCATACGTTCACTATCTCCGCGATAGAGAAGTTCAAGGCGCATTTCAGTCCCGCGTCATTCTTTGTCGCCAGCCTGATTTTGTCGGCCTTGATAGGCCTTGCCGCATGGCGGTTGTTCGAGCGTCCGTTCGCTGAGCTTCTGAAGCCGGGTCCCGGAGCTCAACAACCGCATCTCGCCGAGTGAAAGCGCCCCATGTTCATGCCAGATGCGCGGTTCACCTAACCACGCGCTTTTTTCGCCACTCGAAGCAGGCTAAGCGCCCGGTTCATCCACTGCGGCCGCGCCGTCGGAACGTAACGCCAACTCACCACAGAACGGCGAAGGCCGCGCGGCCCGAACAATGCGCAGATCACCCACAAGAACAATGACATCTGCTGGGTCTGGGAGAAGCCTTGCGGAAACGCCAGTGCCTTGAAAGTAGCGGAGGCAATCTGCATCGCGCTGTCGCCTGCAATCGGATGGATATCTGGCCGCAGCGAGTATGACGCCGCGCGCAGGCACAGGAACAGCAAGTTCCTGTTGAGCGCGCCCGCTTCCACCGGCATGCCAACGCTGCGTGCTACTTCCGTGAAGAATTTGTGGCGCCGACGTGTCAGGTCGACCTCCCGCGCGAAGCGGCTGTCGTCCAGATGCAGGTGCGCGCCGTGGTTCAACCCATGAACGCGATAATCTACCATCGGCTTTGGAATGGTTATGACATCGCCATAGACGGGCGCCGCGGCGATGAGATAGCTGTCGGGCGCGCGGTCGATAAAGTCTGATTCAAAACCAAAGATACGATTGACCACCGACCGCGGATACGCGCTGCCCGATCCCGGGGGCGTCGGATAGACGCCGGTCGTCGTTACCCATGTGCGGATGTCCTGAGGGGTGGGATGTGAGAAATATTGCGGCAGAATGCTGCCCGTCGGATTTCCTCTGGCGTCGATGACACGCATCTGAAACTGAAACTTGCTGGCCTGGTCGGACCAGACTGCCGCAATTTCAGTCATTACGTCCGGATGAAGTGCATCGTCCGAATCGAGAAATATCACAACGTCGCCGGTGCAGCGGCGAAACCCATTGACGCAAGACGGCATCTGGCCTGCGTTGGCCTGGCTGATGATGGTGATTCTGTCAGCGTAGGCCCTGATAACCTCGAGGGAACGGTCGGTCGATCCGTCATCAACGACGATGACCTCGACATCGGGCCAGCGAATATCGAGCGCGCTTTTGACCGCGATGCCTACATAATCGGCGTAGTTGTGATTGGGAATCACCACCGACAAGACGAGTTCGTTGGTCACGTCCGGTTCCTCACGCATCGAGAACGGGTTGTTATTTCGTATTTGTGCGAATTGACAACGACCTATCGCCACAAGCTCATTCGCGGCCTCTCGAATCGCGCCGAAATCGTGTCATCGAACCCCGCATAGTGGTTCCGCATATGTGCCCCTGCTTGCAACCGCCATGAAACTGTCGAATTATGGATAGAGATTGTGGCTAACAACAATCAGGGGAAACGCAAGCTGGTCGGGCAATAAACCGTGTTGCCAAGATAAAGGAAACGGCTGTGTCCGCAGATTTATATCGAGAACTCGCCTGGCTTCCGAAACCTCCTGACGATTTCTCGATCCGCTGCAAAGAACTGGCAAACAGCTCTGGCGGCGACCCTGGCAAGAAAATCAGAGCACTCGCAACGCTCGCGCTCGATGAGCGCCAGCTGTCCCGGCTGGGGCGGACCATTCAATCGCTGCAACTTGGCGGCGAATCCCTCGCACCGCTCGCGCCCTTTCGACTCGGTCTGATCGGCAACGGCACGCTCGATCTGATCGTTCCCGTGCTGGTTGCGACGGCTGCCCGTCACGGTTTTGCGCTCGAATGCATTACGGGCGCTTACGATCAATTCCTGCAGGATGCGCTACAGCCGGATTCTCTGCTCAACAAGGCGCGGCCTGACGCGGTCCTTCTTGCACTCGATCACCGCGGATTATCCCTGCAGCCATGTCCGGGCAATGAGCAGATGGCCACGGAAGCCGTCGAAGCGGCGGGTGCACTTCTCGATTCTATCCGTGCAAGCGTGTCGCGGAACAGCGGCGCGCCGTGCATCCTGCAAACCCTCGCCGCGCCGCCCGAAGGGCTATTCGGGTCCTTCGACCGCGCGCTGGCCGGCACAGTCCGCAATCTCGTTGATCGCGTCAACCAGAAGATCTCAGAGGCGGTACTATCGTCGACCGATATGATGCTCGACGTAGCCGGCATCGCGGAGACGGTTGGACTTGCCGACTGGCACTCGCCTGCCCAATGGAATCTGGCAAAGCTGCCCTTCGCGGATGCCATGGTGCCGCTCTACGCCGAGCATGTCGCGCGCATCATCGGAGCGCTGCGCGGCAAGAGTCGGCGTGTTCTCGTGCTTGATCTCGATAATACGGTCTGGGGCGGCGTGATTGGTGATGACGGCGTCGAGGGCATCCAGATCGCCCAGGGCGATGCGACCGGCGAGGCACATCTTGCGGTTCAGCAGCTCGCGCTGACACTGCGCGCGCGCGGCATCGTGCTCGCGGTGAGCTCAAAGAACACCGACAGCGTCGCGCGCAGGCCGTTCAGGGAACATCCGGACATGCTGCTGAAGGAAGAGCATATTGCGGTGTTCCAGGCCAATTGGAACGATAAGGCGACCAACATCCGCGCCATAGCAAAAGAGCTCGCGCTAGGCCTGGATTCCTTCGTCTTCCTGGATGACAATCCGGTCGAACGCGGCTTGATCCGGCAAGAACTCCCGGAGGTCGCGGTGCCGGAGCTCGAAACCGATCCGGCGGGCTACGCCCGTACGCTTACTGCCGCCGGCTATTTCGAGGCGATCAACTTCTCGGAGGAAGACAGCGCACGCGCCGAAATGTATCGGGCCAATACGCGCCGGCTCAACCTGCAGGGCCAGACGACCGATCTGAACTCCTACCTGCGGTCGCTGGAAATGCGCATTGTCTTCGGCCCCTTCGACCGGACCACGCGCGCCCGCGTCACCCAGCTCATCAACAAGAGCAACCAGTTCAACCTGACGACGCGCCGTTACACCGAATCCCAGGTCGAGCAGCTAGAGGCCGACTCCGGGGTCATGACCCTGCATGCGCGGCTGATCGACAAGTTCGGCGACAACGGCATCATCTGTGTGATCATTTGCCGCGCGACCCGTCGCGACACCTGGACGATCGACAGCTGGTTGATGAGCTGCCGGGTGCTCGGACGAAGAGTCGAACAGGCCGTGCTGGCCGAGATCGTATTGCGGGCGCGCGCCGTTGGCATCACCACCCTGGAAGGCATCTATCTTCCTACCGACAGAAACGACATGGTCCGCGAACACTACGGCAAGCTGGGCTTCACGCGCCTTGATGACGGCCCCGATGGGAGCAGCCGCTGGGAGTTTCGTACTGACGTTGAACTGGGAGATCTGCCGATGACGGTTCAGCGCGAAGAGAAGCAGTTCGAACCGGCCTGATTTAACCGGATCGCCGACAAATTTCCACGAGAATTCGGACAACCTCGAGCTTCACATCCATGAGCCTGACATCGCCTCTGTTTTTTACGTTTCTTGCCGCGGTGGTGGTCGCCTTTCACATGAGTGAATCGGTCGCTTACCGTAGGTTCGTGCTCGGGGCCGCGAATGCCGTATTCATCGCGAGTTACTTGACCGACGCTACGCAGGTCTTGCCGCTGATCGCTTTCCTCGCGCTCGGCTATTTCTGCGTATCCGCGCTCTACCTCCGCCAATCGTCCCTCGTGTTAGCGTTGGGCATCGTCGCGATCCTTTGTTGCTATGTATTCCTGAAGCGTTTCTCGTTCTTCGAGGCGTTGGGCCAGCTTCCGTTCCCCTACCTAACCATCGGACTTTCGTACATCCTGTTTCGAATCCTGCACATCATGATCGATGTACGGTCGGGAGACTTGGCCGAGCGAATTCGTCCGCTGGCGTTCTTTCGCTTCACTTGCAACTTCCTGTGCTTCGTTTCCGGTCCGATCCAGCGCTATCAGGACTTCAACGCGATGGACGGAAAAGCGGCGGTTCAGCTCGACTCGTCGGTGGTCTATGCGGCGTTTTCGAGAATCGCAACCGGCTATGTGAAATTTGTCATCGTTGCCGCGACCGCCGACTACGCCTTTACGTTCCTCAGTCCACACCTGCTGCAGCCAGCCGGTCTGCCGTTTCTCAAGCTGTGCGCCGTCTATGCCGCAGTCGCATCGCTCTACACGATCTATCTGTATTTCAATTTTTCGGGATACATGGACATCGTAATCGGCATCGGCACGCTGCTCGGGCAAACACTGCCGGAGAATTTCGACAAACCATTCTCGGCGCGCAGCTTCCTTGAATTCTGGCAGCGCTGGCACATGACGCTGTCGCAGTGGTTCAAGTTCTATCTCTTCAACCCGCTCCTGATGTTCCTGATGACGTGGCTACCCTCGCCTGCGCTCACGTCCTATCTCGGGGTGCTGGCGTTCTTCATCACGTTCGGCGTAATGGGCGTCTGGCACGGCACGACGGCCGTATTCGTCATTTACGGCCTCCTGATGGGTGCCGGCGCAAGCATCAACAAGCTTTGGCAAGTGGCCTGCACCGAACGCCTGGGCAAGAAGCGCTATCGGGCGCTTGCCGAGTCCACCGCCTACATCTATTCGGCGAGAGGCCTCACGGTTGGTTATTTCGTGCTCGCACTGACCTGCCTGTGGGTCCCGGAACTGCATCAATTCACCCATCTGCTGGCGCGGCTTGGTGTCGCCGGCGTACTCTGCACCTTCATCATGGTGGTAGTGGCGTTCGCGATTGCGGCGTTGAGTCTGGATTTCATCCAGGCTCAAGTTCGCATCCCTATCACATTGCCGGCAATCCGGGGCAGCGAGATCCCCAGGAATCTGCACCTGGCAGGCAGGATGATGGCGATCGTCGCCGTCGCGACCCTGCTGCACAAGGCTCCCGACTTCGTCTACAAGGCGTTTTGAAATTGAAATACATCCTTCGACAGTCGGCGTTGACCTTGTTGTCGTTCGCCTTTTTTTACACGCTGCTCGCCGGCGCGTCGTTCTTCGTTTTTCCGGATCCGTCGAGCGGCGGTCCGCGGGATTTCCAGGCTGCAGAACATACGCTTTACATGACGGTTCCCAAATATGTCTTCCTCGGCCGCAGCGTGCTGGCCAACCCGGACAGGAAGATCATCTTGGTGGGGGCATCGAACACCGGCGTCGGGTTCCGGCAGAAGCTCGTGCAGTCGAACCTCGGCTGCGCCAAAGTCAGCAACCTTGCGATGGGAGGCGCTAATATTTCCGAGGTCAAGCAGGTGATCGATCTCGTCCACGAGGTGCAGAACGATCAGGAACGCCGACTGAACACCTTCGTTATCGGCGTTTGGTTCGGCATGTTCATCGATTCGGATGTGAAATATGTGGAAGGCGACCGCCATCGCGGTGAGACTGATCTCGATATCGAACGGTACCGGTATGGCTTCTACCATCGCACGTCGGACGGTCCGGTCGCGGTGTTGCCTGCGAAATGGCTGGACGCCGGCGTCATGGCGATCCGGCCGTTCCTGCTGCTCGAGAAAGTCGCGCGCGAGGCCAGGGCCGGCATCAATCTCGCGCTCACCGGCCGCGTCAACGCCCAACGCACCGACGACGAACGCGAAAGCGTCGTGATGTCGGACGCGGAGAAGCAAAAAGCGCTGGAATACTGGAAGGAGACCATGGGGCGCACGAGCGATATTGCTCCGTCCCAGGTCGAAATCTTGAAACAAACCATTCAAGCGCTGCTGGCGTCAGGGGAGAAGGTCGTGCTCGTCGACCTCCCGATCCCGGCATGGCATCGCAAAGCGAGCCCCTATGAGCCGAGCTATCGACAGGCGATGGCAAACCTGCTTCAGGAATTCGGCGAGCAGTCGGACTTCAGCTCGCTGAGCATGGACGACCTCGACAACGACCTCGACTATTCGGACGAAGTGCATGCTAAGCAGCATATGGCCAAAGTCTGGTCGACCAGGCTGGCGAGCAAGCTGGATTCGTTCGTCTGCCTTGAGAAGCCTGACAAATCTCCCCCCAAGGTCAACACCTTGCGCTCTTCGGAGCAGGTAACAACGGCAGCCCCGGCTAACTGACCGGTCTGCGATCCGCGCCGGCACCCCCAACACACTCGACAAAGGATGACGCAATGGAAAAGGCCGAAGTCTACAGCAAGCTCACCGGTGTTTTTCGGGATGTATTTGACGAGGACGATGTGGCTCTCACTCCGCAAACCACCGCCGACGACGTCGACGGCTGGGACAGTCTGTCCCATATCCGCCTTGTGCTGGCTGTCTCCAAGGCTTTCGGCGTGAAGTTCTCCGCATCCGAGATCGGCAGCCTCAAGAACGTCGGCGAACTCGCCGATCTGATCGAGAAGAAAGCATAAGGACACGTGGACCGCTCAGCGAACGACATCGCGCCGACATCGGCTGCGCTGGCTTTCCATCACCTCGGGCTTGCGGTCGCATCCCCGGAAGACGCCTTTCGTTACCTGGCGTCACTCGGCTATACGGCGGGAAACGCAGCTTTCGACCCGATACAGCGGGTCAACCTCGCCATGCGGCATCACCTCCTGATGCCGGACGTCGAAGTGATCTGGCCAGGCGACGGTCCCTCGCCGATCGACAAGCTTATCAAGCGAAACGGCACCATGATCTACCACCTGTGCTACGCATGCCCAGATGCCGAACAGGCGCTGGCGGCGCTTTCGGCGTCCGGAGTCGAGATCATGCCGGTCAGCGCGCCCGCACCGGCAATCCTGTTCGGCGGCCAGAAAGTCTCGTTTCACCTTGTTTCGGGTTTTGGTCTCATTGAGCTTCTCGAGACCGGCATTGAGCCCTAGCCGGATGCCAGATCGCATGAACAACGATCACTCTTCACGTCATTTCGGTCACGTCGGCCGCATTCCATGCGGCCTGGCCCTCGCTGCCCTGCTTTCCGCGTCGGGAGCACAGGCCCAGATCGTCGGCTTTGGGAGATCATCGGCGCCAATGTACGGAGGAACCGGCATATCGGCAGCGCCGGCGAACCCGTTCCCACCGATGAAGGGCACATATGCCCCCAGCCACAAAGCGCCGGACGGAACGGCCTGCATATCGGTCCGTCCGTCCACGCATCCTCAAATCATCAATCCGAAGATCATCGATCAGATCGTGACTGTGAACAACTCTTGCGGCCAATCCATCAAGGTTCAAGTTTGCTATGCTGGCAGCTCGGACTGCATCACGGTTGCGCTGAGCGGTTATCAGAAACTGCAAAGGATCCTCGGCATCTCTGGGGGTTCGACTTCGTTCGGCTACGAGTACCGCGAGTTGTATTGATGGAGCGCACTACACCAACCGCAGCCCTTTGTCTGGCCAAACCTCCTTTGCCCGCCGATGCCGCGCTCGCAACATCGTTACATCTTCACTCGGATTGAGCCTTGAGCATGCCCAGCCCCACTCAGGCCATCATATTCGGAGGTTCCGGCTTCATCGGAACACATCTGATGAACAGGCTCATCGCGTCCGGAAAATACGATCGGGTTGTCGCCGTCGATATCGCCAAGCCGAGAACCCTGATCGCCGGCGTAGAATACGTTCACCACGATGTCCGGAAGCCAGTCGACCCGAAACTTGCGCATGGTGCGCCCGCCAACATCTTCAATCTGGCAGCGATCCATACGACGCCGGGCCATCCGGACGGTGAGTATTATTACACCAACGTCCTTGGTGCGGTGAACGTGTGCCGATTTGCCATGGAGACCGACAGCAGGACCATCACCTTCACAAGCTCGATATCGATCTACGGTCCGAGCGAAACCCCGCTCGACGAGGATTCGCAGCCCGCGCCGGTCAGCGCCTACGGGCGTTCCAAACTCTCGGCTGAAGCCATCCATCGGCTGTGGCAATCGGACGACACGGCAAGACGGCTAACCATCGTTCGTCCCGCCGTCATCTACGGCCTTTATGAGCACGGAAACTTCACGCGGCTGTCGAGGCTGCTGGAACGACGGGCCTTCGTCTATCCCGGTCGAACCGACACCATCAAATCATGCGGCTATGTGAAGGACCTGGTCTCGTCGATGCTCTTCATGGCAGCTCGCAACGATGGCATAGCGATCTACAATTTTTGCTATGAGCATCGCTACACGATCAGCGAGATCTGCTCGGCTTTCTCGCAGGCCGCAGGCTACAAGAAGCCGATGTTGACCATTCCGGTATGGTTCATGAATTTCGCGGTCCTTCCGTTCGAGATACTGCACAAGGTCGGCATCAAGACCGGCATCAATCGCGACAGAATCCACAAATTATGGTTCTCCACGAATATCTTGCCGAAGCGCCTGGTCGCCAGCGGATTCAGGTTCGACTACGACGTGGCAAGTTCGCTTGACGAATGGAAGCGCGATTCCCGTATCAAAGATTTTGATTGATGATCGCGGCCGGATTCGGGCGGATTTCCGAAGGGTCCCCGGGCTCGGCACTGGTCCCGTTACCCTTCGCTCGAATTCAAAACGACCCGGCTGCGAAGGTTCCCGTTTCTGCCCGTGGAACTTGCGACCCAATTGGACAATCGGTGCGCGAGGCCGCCGCCCAAACGGCGCCCTCCACAATTTTGATCATCCGCCTTACGATTCCATCTGCTCTGAGCTCCTTTCTCTTGCCTATTTCTTGTGCAAATGTCCGGTCTCTTGCTCGCGATAGCGCTACTCGCCGGCATGGGAATTGCTGGGTGAGTACCTAGCCTGAACCGCCCTTAACCAAGCGTTGTCGTCGTGAAAACGATACATGTTCCCAATCGCTCCTTGGGTTCCGCACCCTAGGCGGGTCCCGGAGATGTATGATGCACCGCACTCTTCCTGACACATTTATTTGGCACCTTCAGTTCGCCGATGCGTTCAGCGAGGGCTGAAGCGTTTCAGCCTACTCCGACACAATCCAGAAATCAGGTCAGGTAGACGAGCCGGATGCTCCAAACTCGAATCACCCCCCCTCGCGAGATCGAATCTCCCAAACAACAGTCGGCTTCGCTCGAGCAGACGATTTCTACGGCGATCACGCTGATTGGCCGCCAGTATCCTGTGATGATTTTCGTAATGTGCATTTGCATCGGCCTGGCCGGCGTCTATTTGCTGACGGCCCCGAAGCAATATACCGGGACCGCCGTACTCCTGATCGACAGCCGCAAGATGCAGGGCTTGCAGACCCAGGCGCCGACTGGCGGCGATAGTCCGATCGATTCAGCCATGGTCGACAGCCAGGTCGAAGTCCTCAAGTCGGAGACCATCGCGACATCCGTCATCAAAGAACTGCATCTGCTCGATTCGCCGGAGTTCACCGGCAAAGAAGGCGGAATGCTCGGCAGCATCTCCAACCTGTTTTCCTGGATATTTCCGGAATCGCCTCCGTCCGAAGCCGCTTTGACGCGTACCGCGATCGGCAAGTTGGCCGGCAATCTCACGATCAAGCGCGTCGGCCTGAGCTACGTCATCGAGATCTCCTATCAGTCGCGTTCGCCCGACCAGGCCGCTCGGGTCGCCAATGCGGTGGCCGACGGCTACATCGTCGATTCGCTGGAATCGAAATATCAGGCGTCGCGACGGGCGGCGGTCTGGCTGCAGGATCGATTGAAGGAACTGCGGACGCAGGCTTCCACCGCCGAACGGGCGGTCGCCGACTTTAAGGCCAAGAACAACATCGTCGATGCCGGCGGGCGCCTCCTTACAGAGCAGCAACTGGCGGAGATCAACAGTTCGCTGACGCAGGCTCGCGGTCAGCGCGCCGAGGCGCAGGCCAAGCTGGAGCGGATCACATCCATTCTGAATGCGGACGACAACGACGCCAAGGTCATCCTGAACGATCTGGCGACCGTGACCGACACCATGAACAATCCGGTGATCACCAAGTTGCGCCAGACCTATCTCGACTATGCGGCGCGCGAGGCCGATTGGTCAAATCGATACGGGCCGACCCACCTTGCAGTCGTCAATCTGCGCAACCAGATGCGCGAAATCAGACATTCGATCACCGAAGAGCTGCGGCGCACAGCCGAGGTCTACAAGAGCGACCTCGCAATTGCGAAAGCGCGTGAAGAGTCCAGCCAGAAGAGCCTGAACGATACCATCGCGTTATCCAACGGTACCAGCCAGGCGCAAATCGTATTGCGCGATCTGGACAGCAACGCACAAAGCGCGCGCGCGCTCTCCGACAACTTCCTCCAGCTCTACATGGTCTCGGTTCAGCAGCAATCGTTTCCGATCACCGAATCGCGTGTGATCACGCAGGCGTCCAACGCTCCGAACAAGACGTCGCCCAAGACAATGCTCATTCTGCTGGCGACGCTGATCGGCGGCACTATCCTTGCCGGGCTCGTCGCCGTCCTGCTTGACATGATGGACCGCGTGTTCCGGACGGTATCGCAAGTCGAGCAGCTGCTCCACACCAGCTGTCTTGCTTCGATTCCGGCGATCGGCAGCGAGCAGAGCGTGGGTGTAGCGGGGCACTCTCTGATGTCTAGAGCGGCGCGGCGTTTCAACAGACGCCCGAAAAGACCCCAGCCTTTGGCAGCAAAGCCGGCTCCGTCCGTCGCCACTGCGGGTCTGCCGCTGCGAAAATCCGAACTCGGTTCCAATCACCCGCAGCCGCATCGCGACCGTCTACTGAAGGCCAACGACAGCGTCGGCAGATACGTAATCAATGCACCGTTCTCGCGGTTTTCCGAGGGCTTTCGCTCGATCAAGCTTGCAACCGACCTCAGCAGTTACGGATCGTCCAACAAGGTTATCGGCATTACCTCGGGCCTCCCCAATGAAGGCAAATCCACGATCAGCGAGGCGCTGGCGCAAACCGTCGCGCAAGCCGGTTCCCGCACCCTCCTGATCGACGGCGATATCCGCAATCCAAGCCTCACCGCGCGGCTCGCACCCTCGGCGCAGGTTGGCTTGATCGATGTCGTCGTTGGCAGGGTTGATTGGAAGGATGCGGTTTGGATTGATCCACAGACCAACCTGCATTTCCTGCCCTGTGTCGTGACCTCGCGTTTCTCCAATTCCAGCGACGTGCTGGCCTCGCCCCAAATGGAAAGATTGTTTCAGCATTTGCGGGAGCACTACGACCGCATCGTTCTCGACCTCAGCCCGCTCGCGCCAGTGATCGACGTTCGGGCCACCGGTGCGCTGGCGGACTCATACGTGCTCGTCATCGAATGGGCCAAGGCCAAGGTCGATATTGTGGAGCGCGTGCTCAACGAAACCCCGATCGTCCGCGAACGCCTTCTCGGCGCGGTTCTCAACAAGGTGAACATGGCGGTGATGAGCCGCTACGACATCTACAGCGCCAGCTACTACCGCAACCGCTATTACAAGCGATACGGATATGTCGACTAGCGCATGATTCGCGCGACAATGTTGTTGCAACAGCGGCGGCGACAGCCGCCGCTGGCTTACCCGCCTGCGGCGCAACGTGCTTCTTGTCACCTCTCAAGTACGATCACTCTCTTGCCGCATGGGTGTCGTACCAGCCGCGCGGCGAGAACTGCACTGCCGGATTCAAATATTGCCTGGAGCCCTCGATACGTAACAGCTTCTCCTGGATCTTGCTGACCATATTGAACATGCTTTTCGGACCGCCACCGAACAGTCCAAGATCTCCATTGATCGCATATCCACGGAATATGCCCTTGTAGATTTCGATCGCCCCAAGTGCACTGACCCATGTTCCCGGAAGTTCGTCTCCGAAGAGGCGGCTGCTTCCGTTCCTGAATTGCCAATCGACGAACCTTCCCTCCTTCGGAGCAGCTGGGCATCTCTGCATGGAGACGAGTGATTGATCGTTGATCCTGTCCTTTCGATACCCCTAGTTTCTCGAACGTCTGGAACTCTTCGATAAGCTTTTTCCAGCTCGTTTTGTCAGACTCGATAGACAGGAACTTTGGGGTTCCGAAAGACCTTCCAGTGACGCCAACGCTTCGAGGTCGTTGCCCTCAATATCGATCTTGCAGTATCTCGGAACACCGTGCTCCTTTAGAATATCCGCCAGTCTGGCAGCGCGTATCGTCAACGTCCGCCCCGCACCTGCGCCGAAACCTTTGTTTCTGGCGAGTTTGACACTGCAAGATTGACGACCGACAGAGTGCCTGAGTGCACATATTCCGGGAACCGGTTGCTGATGGATTCGCAGAATTCCGGCATCGCCTCCACGGCGACGACGCAAAATCCCTTTTTCAGATAGAATTCGGTGTCCTCGCCCTCGTGGGCACCCACGTCGTAATGAGGGACTCGTCCATGGCTGTTCCTTTGCGTACCCCGGGGTCATGAAGGTAGACGGCGACCAAGGCTCGTCAAGCGGCCCTTTGTCGACGCGACGATATGTGCCTGGTTTGGCAGCAGCGCCGCGTCGAGCGACGACATTACAATTTCGCATTTGCTGCCTAGACACGAACGAAACGAAAGTGGTGGCAAGACAAGAGACACGACATGGCTCAGAACGCGACCGGCGCAACACCGTTTCCTCTCGGCGTCTTTGTCGGGAACCCGAACTACTACGATGCCAGTGAAGAGGTGAATTTCGAAGCAAACTTCAACGCCTTCTCGAACCTGATGAAAGCCAAGCCGCTGTTCCTCGACCAATATGGCGATCAGCGCCTGCCCACATCCGAATGGGTCGGCCAGGCGAGTTGGAATGCGGCCTCGATGGCACAATCGCCCGTCCTGAAGGATGTCACGCCGGTGATCGGTCTGCCGATGACCTCGACGGCTTCGAACTCTGGAACTCCTGATCAGTTCTACAAGAACTTCGCGGCGGGGGACTACGATTCCGTTCTGAAGGGCATGGTCAAGGCGTGGGCCGAGAATGGCTTCACGACACAGATCTGGCGGCCCGGCTGGGAGATGAATATCGGCACCATGCCGTCCTATGCCGGCGAGGACGCCGCGACACGCGCCGACTGGGTCAAGGCGTTCCAGCACATCTACACCGTCTTGCACGCCGCGGGCAAAGCCGACGGGGTGAACATCAAGGTGGCGTGGAATCCTAGCGTGGCGAACTACAGCCACGCGGGCAATGTCATCGACACCGCTTACCCCGGGAACCAGCATGTCGACATCATCGCCGCTGACGTCTACGGCGACGTGTTTCCCTACGGCTCGTCAACGCATTTGTATGACTGGGACAAGAGCGGGCAGGTCCTCAATTCGTCCCGTCCAGTCTACGACAGCAGCGTCAAGCAATGGGCGGCGGACCCGATCAATCTCGATCACTACTACACTTACCCGGCCTCCAACCAATGGTCGCTCGACGGCAGCGACGGCCATGCGACCACTCTCCAGCAACTGATCAATCTCGCCAAATCGGCCGGCAAGCCTTTCGCAGTCGCCGAGACCGGCGCGGGCAATACAAATGATGGCGCCGGTCTCACCGATAATCCGACATTCGTGAAGTGGTTGGCGGACACACTGCATCAATCGGGCGTTACCGTCAGCTTCGTGAACATCTGGGATTCGAACTCGGGCGGACAATATCAATTCACCAGTTCCGCCGACCACAAGCCGCAGGAGGCTACAGCTTGGGCGAAGTATTTCGGTGACCCGCCAATGTCCGCACCTGTATCCGCGTCCACGTCCTCATCTGTGCACTCATCTGCTTCAGCCTTCGACCATGCACCCGCTTCTGCATCTGAATCCGCAGCTGCGGCGTCTGCGTCATCGCTCTCGCAGGATAGCGCTACGGTTAGCAACGGCAACACCGAAATGAGCGGTGCGTCCGCCAACGGTCATGGCAGCGCTGCGGCGATCGACGGCTTCAACCACAATTTTCAGTTCGCATCCGCGTCGGCAGCCGCGACCGACGGATCAGGCGCCCCAGGAGGCGTTGGCAACGACACACTTGTTTTCCACCAGCTTGCCGACGCAAATTTCAGAAGCCAGGACAGCTTTGCACCCGAAGGATCACCGTCGAACATCGCGCACCGCAGCTTAGCTGCGCTCGCGAACGATGCCGGATCGGACGGCCCGTCGATGGCGGCAAGATCCGATGCAATGTTCAGCCATTCGGCCGACGCTAGTCAGGTGAGCCCGCATCATGCGGTATTCCATCCCAGCGACCTTATGCTTCACTGGATATGATGGGACCAGATCGGATTGCGGCGGCGGCGGGATAACGCTTTTACCGCTGCTACGCAGCCGTTCCCAAAATGCGAGGCTTCGGGGAACATTGTGCGCCGTACTGCAGATTTCCTGCCCCTCTCGCGTCAAGGCGGCGCTCGGTGCCTAAAAAAACGTCAATGGAAAGTCTGCGGTTAGATGAAATCCTCGGAGGGAGCCTTTTGTGGCCCGAAGTTTTCGATGAAGATGCGGACCGCCGCGCCGAATGCATAACATACCTGCAGAGCGATGGCGCTGAAAACGAAGGCGAGAATTCCATTCGTAAAACTGTCCGTTTGACCGACAAAATAAGCCGCCGGGATCAACAGAACCGTCGTAGGCAAACACACGTACATCTTGTAATAGCGTCCCAGGAGCAATCCGCAGATGCCACTCACCAGAACAAGCCCCAACATAGCTCCTCTCCTCATTATCCTTGGGCCGCCCCTTATATCGCAGCAGCGCCGCTCAAGTAGGGGCTGAACAGGACCGGCCGACGCCGGGATCGGCCATCGACATGCCAACATCCTACCAAAGTTTTCAATTCCGGTTAAATACAGGGCTCACTCCGCCCAACTGAAAGCTCCTAGTACCCGATGGTAGCGACAAGGGATCGACATCCCTTAACCGGGCTTCGGTGTCGGATAGCGGCGACCAGATTGTCGCGGCTGCTCCGCAGGCCCTTGGAAATCAGGGGATACGTCACATTATTCACGAAAAAGACCCCCTCCTCCGCTCCTCGTCGGCGCTGACGAGCTGAATTTTCCAGGGGAGGTTCGCGATGAGCGCTTGTAGGCGCATCGAACCTGTCGTTCCAGAATGGTACATTAACAGCATGATATTTGCCTCAATTTCAAGCAAACCCAATTCGGGTTGGCTGGTTAGGGAAGGCTCTCAGCACGGGGAATGCCAACTTCTTTCCTACCTGCGTGGTCGTACCTTCCTGATGGATAGCATCGATCGCAAGCGGCAAGAATCGCGACCGTCACCACAGGACCGCCGCCTTGGCCCGTCGCGCTTGAGACCACACCAGATTTGCCACAGTGGGTATGTACGGCGCTCCCGGTCATCGTCTCACTCAAGAAAAAGTCGATCGCTTAGATGTGGAGCAGAAATCCCTCGACCGGCGGTGTGTGGAACGAGGTCAGATGGGCGCCCTCCCCGCCCTGCACGTTTGGGGCAAAGTGGGGATCGTACAACGCCCCGGCGGGCCCAGACAAGTGAGGCACCAAATCGTCAGCGCGGGTTGCCGCGGCAAGTTTGGGGCCGGTCTGCGAGGTTACCGCGGCGAAGACGAACCCATCAGCAGGCGGATCGATCACGAAGGTGCCGCCCCTTCCGTCGCTTGAGAGATTGAACGTTGAATGCGTGTAGTCGCCGACCAACGTGATGTGCGAGATGTGGTTCTGCGCGTCCGACACGGTCAGGATCCCGCCGGCCGTGTTGCCCGAGTATGAGGCCCTCGTTCCGGTGACGAACGAGATATCCTTCAGATCGAGAATGTCCGAACTGGCTGCGCTTCCGTTGCCGGAAAGGCCGGAGATCGTCCCGGTGAACTGGGATGCATGGTCGAGCACCAGGGTGCCCGTCGTACCGGCGAACCTGATCGCCCCCGAAGCTGCCCCGGTCAGTTCGAGCATCGCGCCCGGCTCGATCGTCGCCGCTTGGCTCGTGTTGCTCAGGGCAAGGACCGCCTTGCCGGAGACATCCAACACGGTCGACGCCGTATTGATCACACCGTCGCCGTTGAAGTCCTGGAGGAAAGTGGCCTCCAAGGCCTTAAGCATGCTGCTGGTGCCGGACACATGCACGTAGGCGATCTCGTTGCCATTGTTGTCCGTAGTCCAGATGGAGTACAGACCACCACCGAGCGTCCAGACGACCTGGTACCCTGTTGCGGTCTTCTCGGCCGCGAGCGGCGCGACCTGCCCCGTCGGGTCCGCCACCTGGGCGACGCCGGCAACTTTCAGCTCAGTGCTGTAGCCAGTGCTCGCGTTACCGACATAGAAATTGCCGGCGATCTGGGCAACGCCGGCCGAGCCTTTGGTCTCGATCAGCGTTGTCGGGACCGGCGCTGCGCCGATCACGCCGTCGCCATTGAGGTCCTCGTGGAAGGTCGTTTCCAGGGTCTCCAGCGTGCTGCTCGTCCCGGACACGTGAACATAGGAGGTCTCGTTTCCGTTGTTGTCCGCGGTCCAGATCGAATACCGGCCGCCGCCGAGCGTCCAGACGACCTGGTAGCCGGTCGCGGTCTTCTCGGCTCCGAGCGGTGCGACGTGCCCCGTCGGATCCGCCACCTCGGCGACGCCCGCAACTTTCAGCTCGGCGTTGAAGCCAGTGCTGGCGTTGCCCACGTAGAACTTGTTGCCGATCTCGATCAAGCCGGCCGACCCGGTCGCATCGATGATCGTTCCGACAAGGGTGGGGAGCGCGGTGGCGAGATTGCTCACGTTCCCGGCCGCATCGCTTGCGGTTGCCGTGAATGCATGGGTTCCGTTGGCGAGCGATCCGGTCGTGAGGCTCCACGTTCCATTCGATGCCGTCACAGCAGTGCCGAGCAATGTGTCCGCTTCGTACAGCTTGATCGTGCTGCCCGCTTCCGCCGTTCCCGACACCACCACCTTGTTGGACGAGATGAGTGTGTCCGAGCCGAGAACCGGCGCGTTGGGCGCGACCGTGTCGATCGTGACGCTAAATGCGCTCGATGCCGCGCTGACATTGCCGGCCCCGTCCACCGCCCGACCGGTAAAGCCATGGATCCCGTCGGCCAGCGTGCCGGTCGCAAACGCCCAGTTGCCGCTGCCGTCGACAGCGGTTGTGCCGATCTGCGTCGTGCCGTCGAATACCAGGATCTTGCTGCCCGCTTCCGCGGTCCCGGTCAGCGTCAGCCTGCTGGCGTTCGTGATACCATCGCCCACCAGCCCGGCGTCCGGCGAGAACGATGCGATGTTCGGTGCATCCGGCGGAGTTGTATCAGCCAGCGCGCCTGCCGAGGAAGGGGCACTCGACGTCAGACTTCCACTGCCGATCTGAATCACAAGCGGATGATCCGTCAACGAAACATGGATCTGTGAGACGTTGGTATAGGTCGCGATGGGGCTGGTCCCGACGAGGGGATCGAACACATAAACTACCGCGTACGACTTTCCGAGATTGAGCGTCACGTCGCTGGTCGGTGACGCGATTTCCTTTTGCTGGGTCGGATCCCAGATGACGTGCTCATCCCAGAGCACCAGGTCAAACGTGCCGTCGTGCTTCTCAAGCAGCAGCTGCGAAGCGGTGGACGGCATGTTGTCCAGACCATACGGCAGGCTGCCGGGAGTGAACGATCGCGACGCGTTGGGATCGCTCAGGATGGTCGTGAGATTATGTATCGCGGTCGCAACCAGCTTCGGACTGCCGTCGTTGTTGAACAGGCCGAAGTGGGCTTGGTTGTTCGTGAAGTTCGGATCAGAGGCCTCGTCGAACAACTCATACAGGAAAGTTTGTGCGACACCGTTCTTGAACGCGTCCATCAGGGTGTCGAGCGTGTACTTCGCCTGGACCGTCTGATCGACCCCGCTCATGGGATCGCTCGTCATCGTGTCATAGCCCGTTTCCGTGAAGATAACAGGCAGCCCCGCCGCGTCCCACCGCGCAATGTTCATGTCATTCAGCAGGGCCTGATTTGGCGTGGTCCCTGACCAGACGTAGGCATGAATATTGGCGTCGTCCGTCGCCGATGCCAGGTTCCCCACCTGGTTGTAGTTGGAGGTGTTCGGCTGGGAGAGCGTGAGGTTGTAGACCGGCACATCCTTCAGATTTGGATCGACCTGAACGGCCGCAAAAAGTGCTCGCTGGAATGCGGCCGCGCTCGTGAGCGACGAACTGCCATTATAGGAGATGGCCTGGAGGTCCACCTCGTTGGGACCTTCGATCGCGAACAGGCTTCCAGGGTGAGCCGCGACGAACGCATCCAGCTGATTGATGAACGTCGACAGGTCGGTTCCTGTCGGCGTGAAAAAGTCAAATTTGATCCCATCAGTCGCCAGTTGCGAGTACGCCGCCTGCGCGTGTGCCGTCGAGAACATGCTGCCGTCCCGGACCGTGGTCACTCCGAGATAGGCGAGCGAACTCTCGACCAGGCCAACATTCTCGTACACCGTCCAGTTGCCGAGATGGGTGTTCACCCCGATCGACTGCACAAACTTGGCGATGTCGATCGCCGTCACGCTTGCTATGGCGGTTGTCATAATGGCATCCCTGCACCAACGACCAGAATGGCAGTCGTGTCGACGAAAGAGTGCGCGACAAGAATTGCGATCAATTGAAGAAGGCTTTCTCGTTTTTATCGAAAAACGCGATTCAAGATTGGCTTTACGACGATGTTAATGCTCCACAACTAAAAAAAGAGCAGCAGCAACAGCCGCTAAAGCCAAGCTGCACTTCAAAAACGAGATGGGACCTGCAATGAAGGACAGCCATTCGTTACCAAGATCGATAAAGAATGGCGCGCGCTGCGGGACTCGTGCAAATGACGTTTGCCGCAAAACAGTGCAGTTGAGGTATGCGATCGAGCGTTTACTGATGGTTCATGCAAATTCCTCAGGCGCCCGAGATCCACGGTGCCGGTTGTCAATGCACGTCGACGAACGCAGCGTATGAGGGCTTCCGGGAATTATCGAATCTCAGGAGACCATAGTAGCAGTCCGGATCGGTCTTTCCTTTTGGACACCAATCTCTAAAGTTGTACCAGAAGAGCGGCCCGAGATCTGGCTTCCGCGACGCAAGTTCGAAGGCCGATTTGAGAAGCCGGACCTGGGCCGTTTCGGAAATAACCGTATTTGCTTCTCCGTCCGTCGGAGCGCCGTACTCGGTCACCCAGATGCGCTTGTCATGATCTTTGTACCTGTCCATGATCCCTCGCAGGCCGTCCGAACTTTCCATTTGCTGCCAGGAATTTCCGTCCGACCGATCTGGAGGACTTGGAGACGTATACGGATGGTTGCCGACGGCATCGAAGAACGGCCGCGCTCCGTTCCTGTAGAGCGCATCCAAGAATTCCGCAGCGCGCATTGTCGTGCCGGTGTTGTTTGGCTGTGCCAGACCGCCCGCTATAACGGTCGCGCCGCTATCGACGTTCTTGATGGCTTGGTAGGCGGTCTTCAACAGCGCAACATACTGTGAAGGTGACGGGACAGGCTCCCAGCTGCTGCCAAGATTCGGCTCATTCCAGATCTCCCAATGCCGAATACCTGATGATGCGTACCTCGCCGCGAGGTAACCGGCGAACCGGCCGAAAGTGCCCGGGTCCGCCGGAGGGTATGCCGGTGCCTTGTGCCCACCGTTTGCCCAAGCTGGGCAATAATAGATTAGGCCCAGGACCGAAATATTGAACTCCCGGGCGAGGGCAACAATCCTGTCGTGCTGCTGAATGATGTAAGTATCCTGATTGTCCGGCTGGATGCGATTCCAGTCAAACTCCACTCTCAGCCATTTGACACCGGCACTCCTGAACTCCACAAATCGGGACCGGAGTTCACCCACCGGCATGAAGAGAAGATCGCCGGCGTTCATGCCCTTCTGCAGCGGATCGCAGCGGCCGACCGATGGCACGCCCAGCGTAACCAGCAGGATGAAAAGCCTCGTTAGCTGCTTGGCCAATCGCAAGATTTGCCTGTTCGCCCCGACATTCATTGCCACTTCCATCGAACGTCCCGTCGCTCTATGTGTGTCTTATACTTGATCGATCCACGAACTGGATCGAACGACGTAGGCCAGTCAGTAAGATGCGTGTAGTTCATATTTTGGGCGATGGAAATCCCGGCGGTGGTCCGGTCGTTGTCGAAACATTGTGCAGCGGCATGACTGCGAGCGGCGTGGAAACCGCCGTCGTTACTCAGATCGGAAGTTACTTTTTCGACCTCGCCAGCGCAAAGGGATGGAAGACGTTTGGCATCGACTTCAGCCGCCGGAAGAATGTGCTCCAGATAGCGCGCCAGATATCGGAGTTGTTCGAGCACCGTCCGCCGGACATCGTTCACGCCCATGGCGCCAGGTCGGCATTGCCCATATCGCTCCTGCCGCGCGGCAAGCGCCCCGCCTTTGCTTACACGGTCCACGGCTTCCACTACGACAAGAGAGGCCCGGGCAGCCGGCCGTTCTTCAAGCTGATGGAGAAGTTGTGCATCGCGCGCGCTGACCAGATTGTCCTGGTCGGAAAGGCGGACGAGGCATTTGCGCGCAGGGAGGGTCTGGTCGACGATCCGCGGCGATGGAGCCAAATATATAATGGAGTCGAGCTACCGGCGGGCTGCAAGCTCTCCCTGCAACCCGAATTTGACATCGCCTTTGTGGGTCGCCTTCACCCGCAGAAGAATCCGCTCGCCCTGCCGGCCATTCTGGCTGCAATGAACCGGCCGCGCATAAGGATGCTGATCGTTGGCGGTGGTGAACTCGAGACGGCGTTGCGCGAGAAATGCAGGGCACTGGGGGTGGAATCCCAGATTACCATAGTTGGCACGAAGTCTCGGACCGACGCGCTCGAGTTGATGTCGAGGGCACGGATCCTTCTATTGCCGTCGCTCTGGGAGGGCGTCCCGGTGTCTGTGGTCGAGGCGATGAAGATGGGATTGCCGGTCGTAGCGTCACGGATTCCCGGCAACCAGGAGCTGATATGCCACGGCGAAACCGGTCTTCTGGCCGACCCGCTGACCGCCGCCGAATTTGCAGCACATATCCTGTCGCTGCTGGATTCTCCTCAACTGGCGCAATCGCTCGCCACGAGGGCAGCCTCGTTTGCGTCCACGACATTCTCGATCGATAGCCAGATCAAGGCGCATCTGCGCATCTATGAGAATGCCCTCTCGCAAAGCCGAGCCCGCCGCCCGCGCTCAAGCCGCCCTTGAGGCGGCCTTTGTCAGCGGTTTCGCAGCTGCTCAACCAGGCTGGGTGCAAGATCCGGATTCTTCCAAAGGTCTGCCAACGCAGCGGCGATGTTTAGCCTGGGCGACCATCCGAAACCGGCTTGAATCCTGGCGATGCTCGCCTGCAGGAATGGTCGATCGACCGCGCGGGCGCGCGATGCATCATGCTCGACCTCGATCGGAAGCGCCGTAAGCGATCGTAACTCGTCCAGGATCGCCGACACCGAATATTGCTTGCCGGAGCCCAGATTGACCAATTCCGTCACACCCGCCGGAATGTCGCCGCACAGCGCGACGCGTCCGAATCCCCCGGCTGCATCCTCGACATGGACATAGTCACGCTGCGGCCAAACATTCCCAAGCTTGATCCTGGTGTTCCCCGACTTCAGTTGGTAGATGATTTCGGGCAAGATATGCGGGCTGGTTTCTCCCGGCCCGATCACGTTGAAAAGCCTGACTATGGCGCCGCAGAGCCCTCTCTGCTTGACGAAATACCTCACAAAGTGCTCGGCATGCAACTTCGTCAGGCCGTAGATGTCGGCCGGTCCCACGGGCGAGTTGGTCTCATCGTGTGGCGCATCGTCCGGCTGATAGACCGCACCGCTGCTGGCAAAAACAAAGCGCGCGCCGATCGGACAGGTCCGAAGAAGATTCATCGTTCCGAGGACATTGACCTCTTCGGCCTGCGCGGGATCGCGCTCGCACTCGGGGATAAAGTGGATTGCAGCAAGATGGATCAGGATTTCGGGACGAAACCGCTCCATGACGTCCGAGAGCGAGCGCCAATCCCGAATGTCGACCGTCTCCAGCACAATCTTGGAATTATCGGATTCGTCGAAGCGGTTTCCGAACTTCAGCGCATCTACCACGCAAACATCGTGCTGGGTCATCAACTTTCGAACAAGTTGCCGCCCAACGAATCCGGCGCCGCCCGCAACCAGGATCCTTCGCTTCATGCGACCCTGGCTTCACTGAAACGGCTTGGGAGAGACGAAGACCTATCGCCAAGGCCCGGAGCAACCAATTCCTCAAAGCTTTCCGCGATCAAAGTCCAAGAGAGCGTCTTCGCAGCAGCACAGCCGGTTGCGGAATAGTGATCCCAGCGCGCAATTGCATCACACACGCCTTGAGCAAGCCGGTCCGGCGTGGGAAGCGTCACCACGCCGCAATCATAGGAGCGCACGACGTCCTTTGTTCCATTCATCTCATACTCGCATGTGACGACGGGTAACCCACTGGCCATCGCTTCGGCAACGACTCTCGGAAACCCTTCGCGCCGGCTGGAGACGACGAGAACCTCGGATTTGGCCAGCAGCTCGATCTTGGCGCTGTCCGAGACGAGGCCGGGCAGTAAGATATCGGACGCGTACCGGGATGTCCGGACCCGCTCCCTGATCTCGTCGACTGCGGGCCCATCTCCCGCCAGCGTCAGCGCGCCAGAGTATCCCCGATCCTTCAACAATTCGAAGGCGTCGATCAGCAAAGGAATATTCTTGTGAGATGCCATCCTGCCGAGATGGCAAATTCCCGAACGCCCGTTCTGCGGCAGCGAATGATAAAGCTCAACATCAATTCCACTCGGGAGAATGTGCACGGGGCCGACGCAAAACGGCTGGATCGAGCGGCCCACGGCGTCACTGACCGCCACGTTCATGGCCGCAAACCGCGGTAGGACAGCCTGGATCAACCTAAAGAACAGCCCGGTACGAATTTCGCACCAATGTATCACCGCCTTCGCACGCTGCGATTTCGGGATCGTCACCGCATGCAAAAGGGGCCACTGATTGAGCAAGAGCACGTCGTAGTTCGTCCCTCTGGATACTCGACGAACGTGCATTGCGTATTTGATGATCGTCGGCCAGGCCCGCTTCATCATTTTGAAGCGCGGATCCTTATAAGATGCGTCTACAGGGTGACGGAAAACCGTAATCCCGTCGAAGTTCTCCACGCTAGCCAAGCCTGGTGCGTGCGCGATGCAATGAACATCGACCACATGACCATTCCTGACGAGTTGTCGAGAAAGCCCCTCAAAAAACAGCTCCTGCCCACCCACGCTGGGAGCGAACAATTCTACAAATACCCCAATGCGCACGCGACCCGCCTTTCAATACGCAATACCGAAAAACTTAGTTCCGACTGCGGAACAAGCTTTAGTTCCGACTACGGGCCCCCAAACAAGGTTTAGGATACGACAAATTCTCCTTAGTTGTGATCAATTTTTGTCGTAATGTGGTGGCCGAATTAACGACGAAAATTTGGGCAATCGCACAATCTAACAACCATGCGTACGCGCGAGTCGAAACGCCCGTGGAAGATTCTCGCCCAGTTGTTGACGCAATCTAAGGGCGCCCCGCGCCGTTTGCCGCAAACGCGGGCTCTCTCCGAACATCGCGAGCTCCGGTCTCCCCTCTCAAATGCGCGGAAACATAGGCGAATACGAAAGTCACCACGGACGTTGGGTCGAAAAGGCGGATTTCTGCCACATTGAGAATCAGAAAGAAGATCAGGAACCATTCTGAAACGTTTTCGGGCCGATGGACGTAGGCCCCTTCGACGTCCGACCGTGTCAGCACCCTATGCAGGGGTCCTAGTACCGCGACAAGACTAACCAGGAGCCCCGCCATCCCGATGTCGAGAAGACATTGCAAATAGCCATTGTGGGCGCTCAGTTCGAACTGGAGGGTCGTGTCCCAAAACAGCGACCCGGGGGAATTTGTCCCCAGCCAGAACACACCATAACCGTATCCGAGAAACGGCCTCGCCGCCGCCATTTCCAGTGCGAATTGCCAGATGTTGGTTCGCCCCGACAGGGTCACGTCCCGGCCAATCACAGACGTAAACGCATCAGGCGCCGCGATCAGAAACAGAATGCTACCTACGCAGATCACGGCGGTGAGCACGGCCAATTCCCGCGGTCGCAATCTCAGCCGAGATCGCGCGTAGACCCAAGCGGTTACAAATCCAATGGAGATCAGCGGCGTTGCGGACCCCGCCAGCAACAGCGACAGAACGCAAGCTCCAGCGCCCACAAGCTGCACAAATCTGCGACGACCGGTTTCCCCGAAGGCGAGCGAAAGGAACACGAGATAGCCAATGCCGGCAAACTGTCCCAGGATATTCTTGTGATTGAACAGCCCTCGAAGTTGGCCGTTGGTGTCGAGCGCCTTGTCAGGCGACACCAGCAACCAAACGAACGACCCCGCCAGCGCCACCGCGACCGCGATCCGAGCAAGCTTGGCAAAGCGGTACCAACTCAAGCGGCTGGCCACATACGTTCCCACCGAGAAGGTCCCGAACAGCCCCAGTGCCTTCCTCAGGGTCGCCGAGGGGTCCGGCGACCAGGCGGCGGACAACAAGCAAATTGCAATCACGACGGCCGCCGGCCACCCCAACCGTCGGAAATTCTCCTGCAGCCTGGCCCGTGCCAGCAGATAGACGGAAGCGAGAAAGAACGGGGCAAGAAGAGCCTGCCGCACAACGTCCCCGCCCTTGTCGATATTCATGACATCGAGATAGCCCGGCTCGTAGTCGGCCTGAAGACCAGTGACGCCAGGCACAATATCCGCGGCGATCAGCAGGTAGAAAACCAGGGCTGACGCAAACAGGATGTCGCTCCGGCGAACGTTTGCCATGAACAAGCGCCCTCTTGTCGTCTCCAACTCAACCATCGATGACGGGCTGACTGTGCATGCCGGACCGAGTTTGCTCCTTCAAAAGAGCATGCGCAAACTCGTTCGGATCACTGGTCACGATCGTGTTGGCGAGCAGCCTGTGCGGCAACCCACGGACACCGACAGGCGTACTGACGATCTTTTTTCCGAACGACAACGCCTCCAGCACCTTGATGCTGACGCCGGTGCCGGCGCGGAGCGGCACCGCTGCAACGCGAATGGCGCGGTAGAAGTTCGATACATCGTCCAGACTGTCCCAGACAGTGATATTACCGACGCCTTCGACGAGCGGAAGGACCTTGCTCGATATCCCTCCGGCAATCAGCACCCGAAATTCCGGTGCCTCCCTCCGAATGATCGGCAGTATCATGTCCCGCAAGTACAGCACGGCATCGAGATTCATCACATCACTCGATCCAATGAACCCCGCATCGAATGCTCTAGCCGCGGTTACTCCCGTTTGTCGAACCGGAGCCACATAGGAGAACGGTTTGTGAGAGAGCTTCGCCGTTGACTGGTTTATGGCCGAATAGTTTGCGAACTCATCCACAGACTCCACGCGAACCAAATGGCACGCGTCGAATATTTCCGTTTCAGCCCGCCGCGAGCGCACAACGTCAATTCGCTCGAGATAGTATCTTAGCCAAGCATTGGCATGATTGCGCAGGACCTGCCGCAAGTTCAACGCGTCAAACAATCTCCGGTACGTCCCGCGGTAGGCGATCGCGCGATTGACAAAGTCATCATGGGCACTCATCACAACGAGCGGCTTGCGTCCGTTGGACAGCCGAGGCAGCACCCGACCAAGCAATTGAACCGATTGCGGCTTGGCAAGGTAAACGACGTCGACCTGCCATGCGTTCAAGAGCTCTGCGATCCTGCGCGAGTTTCCGATGCTGTTGGTGGCAAGGAATGGATGGGATGACAGGACATTGCCGGTCAACGCTCGCTCAACCTCTCGCCAGACCCGACCAACAGCACCAAGCGGATGTCCTCCGCGATTCCAGCCAGGCAGCAGCAGGAATTGCGAGAAAAGCTCTCCATAGGCCGAATTCACTTCGCTCGATTCCGCCAGGCGCGGATCGCGGAAGAACGAAACGCAACAAATCTTCCAGCCTCGCTTCTTGTAGGTCTCCGCTATCGTGTAATACAGCCAACCGGACGCATTTTTCGACGGCAACGGAAGGAAGAGCTCGTCGGTTACGAAGAGTATCGAGCGCCCCGTCATCGATTGGCCTCTGACGGCGACACGCTGAACTTTCGCCTTTTGGATTTGACAATAGACTGCGTGCCGGCGCCACATCGCGGCACGGGAAGGACAAGCTGGATGATCCGCAACCCATTCATCAGGCGAGCGATAGGCGCCCTGACACTGCTGTATTCCGGGACATTTCTCGCAGCCTTTTTCAATTTTCTTGCGCAACTAACATTGGCCCGCTCCATGGACCTGGAGGCTCTCGGCACAATTGCCGCCTTGTCGTCGATCATAAACCTTCTAGCATTAATCGGCATGGGAGGAATGAACTGGTTTCTGCTGCAGGTGGTCGGCAGGGAGAAAGAGAAGGCTTTTCGCTGGTATTTTCCCGCCGCGCAACTGGTGGCGCTTCTCACCGCCCTCGGCATCGTTGGTCTCGTCGCTTACGGGCTAACGGCTGCAAAGTTTCCTCCCTCCGAACGGCTGCTGTTGCTGACAGCCTCGCTTCCGATCCTGTTGGGGCAACTGGCCGTAGAACTGTCGTCGGTCCGCTATCAAATCGAGCGCCGCGCAGGTCAAGTCGCGTTTTGGCAGGTCGTGACCCAGCTTGGACGCGCGATGGTTGCCTTGTGCCTCAAGGCAGTCGCGATCTCCAGCCTCCGGGCCGTGCTGGTCGGATTTGGATTGATGGGTGCCATCGCGGTCATCTGTAGTTTGCTTGCAGTCCCAGCGCGTTCCTGGGATCGGCTTCTGGAGAGCTATCGGCACCCGCATCCCACCCTGCTGGAGACGGCCGGCTCTGCTGGCCCGTTTCTGGTATTCGGCGCGATCTATCTCATATTCTTCCAGGGACCGATCGTAATTTTGGAGTACTTCCGGGGCGGAACCGAGACCGCTCAATACAATATCGCATTTCTTATCGTTTCTGCGGCGATGATGTTCCCCTCAGTGTTCTACTCCAAGTTCGTTGCTGAAAGGGTCTTTCATTGGGGCCACCATGACCGCAAGAAATTCGCAGCCGCGTTCTATTTGTCTGCGGCGCTCATGGCTGCGTTCGGGATACTCGCAATGGCGATCTTGATGACCACCGCTCACGGGCTGGTTCCCTGGATGTTTGGATCGAGATACGCGCCGTCTGTCGAACTGCTGCTTGTGATGAGCATTACAATTCCGGCGAGATTCTTGCAGAGCGCCTTCAGCTCGCTGCTCGTAACCGGACAACAAACCATTCCACGGGTCATCTACCTTGCCCTTGCGGCCCTTACGTCCATCGTCGCGTCCTGTATTTTCGTTCCCGCACTTGGCGCATTGGGCGCCGCCTATGCGAGCGTAATCGCCGAACTCGTGCTCTTTCTCCTATCCTGGCGCGGGTTGTCGATCCACATCCCCGAGATCGAGCCATTCGGTTGGCTCAGTCCGCAAACCATCCGGCGATCGATGTCGGTTCTCGGGGACAAAGCCGCACACTGAATCAATCAGGCCGGCCCAACCGAGCCCGTCCGACCGGCGGTCGTCGGAAATGCGTCTAGCCTGGGAAAAACAGGTAGAAACGGACCGTACGGAGGAAGCTGGCGGGAATGCCTCTCGGCGGATTTCGATAGGCTGAAATCAACTGCAACACGCAGGCCAGTCCCACCGCGATCAGGAAAGACAGGAAGGAGCCGATCGCCAGGAACAGCCAGATACTGCGTCCCGCCGTCTCAAACGGAACAGACGCGGGTTGAGCGATCTTGATGACCGAAAGGTTATTTTCGGTCATTGCTGCTGCAATTCGCTTGTCCGCCGCGCGCGCGCTGATCTCTGTCAGTTCCTGTTCCGCGGCGCTGAGCTGCCTCTTGAGGTGATTGGTCTCGGCTTCAAGGCCGGCAAGGTTGGCAAGATCCCTTGCAACACCATCGAGCTCGGCCGCATGTGCCGACTGCGCGGCGCCCAACCCGGCGATCGTCATCTTCAATGTCAGAAATTGCTGCGTCGTCTCCTGATAAAGCTTCACAAGCAACAGGGGAGGATCGTCGCTAAACAGGCTCCTGTTGTATGGCAGCGGAACCGCCGGCTCCGGCATCGGCTTTGACGGATCGCGGGCCTGTGGGGCGCGGGCCGCGTTCGGCCTCAGTTGGTTGATCTGCTCCTCGACGACCCTCAGCTCCTCCTGCTTCTGCGCCAGCTCAGTTCGCACCGTCGCCAGTGACTTGGCGAGGTCGCTCTGGAGCGTCAGAAGGAGCTTTCTCTGCTCGTCGATCGCGTAAGTACGATTTGCGGTCACGAAGGAGCCAAGGGCCGCGGCGGCCGTCGCCACCTTGCGCTGAAGCTGATCCACCTCTCCGCGGAGGAAATCGGCCGTCCCAGCCTGGGTGTAGAGATCTCTGTACTTGCTCAGATAGCTTTCCGTGAGCGCGTTCACAAAAGATGCTGCGAGCCGCGGATCTTCGTGCCGAAAGGAGACCCGGATCATGCTGGTCCGGGGCTCTAGCTGCACCTTCAATGCGCGCGCCGCCGACTTGTATGCACGATCCTCGTTGCTCATCTCTTTCCGAGCGACGCCTAGCGAGTTCAGCAACTTGGAGAGTTCACCGTCAGGGCTCTTCGGGTACAACCTGCCAACGCCGACGCTCTGGATGGCCGATCTGAGGACCAGTTCGCTGTTCAACAACTCGATTTGTGAATTTACAAAGACCGAGTCGGTCCCTTGACTGACTTCGTTCTGCTTGCCGTTGTCGACAAGCAGGGACGCCGTCGCCTCGTATTTGGTGTCAAGCAGGCTATGCAGCAGCACGGACGAAACAAGGCCCAAAACAAGGGCTGCTGCGGCAATCAACCAGTATCG
Source organism: Bradyrhizobium sp. LTSPM299 (assembly GCF_000938235.1). Taxonomy (NCBI): domain Bacteria; kingdom Pseudomonadati; phylum Pseudomonadota; class Alphaproteobacteria; order Hyphomicrobiales; family Nitrobacteraceae; genus Bradyrhizobium; species Bradyrhizobium sp. LTSPM299. The sequence goes on along the minus strand of NZ_JYMU01000005.1, from coordinate 134,681 downwards.
ACGAAGCGCACGGAGGACGAACAGCTCCAGGCTATCGGAATGTTCTATTTCCTTCTCCGCAGCCCGATAGTCCTCAACTTGAGGTCGAACAACTACGCGATAATCCGGTCGTTCGAGACTGGTCATTGCAACCTCTATCCGTCCGTCCGAACAATACGACCATTGACCGGTCGGAACAATGTGGATTGGTGCTCAACTTGCAGGCGTGTTGAACAGGGTTCTTTTGCGATCACCCGTCGCCTCGCTAATCTACCGATCCTGTTCGCCAAACTCAAAAGAAAAAGCCTGCTTCGCACAATTGCACGATCGCGCGCTGACCTCATTCCGAGCAGGGCTCGTTCATCAGTGCCTATTTCGCAGGCCGTGACGACATAGCGCGGTGCAAAAAGGGTCGCATTTGTGCAGAACGATTTGAGTCTGGAGCGCACCGTTCTTGCCGAAACCGCCTCGGAGAACATGCCCGCAATCGGTCGAAGAAGCATCACACAGCATCCTTAAATATGACAAACTGGCCCTGCCCTTGACGGCTTACTGTGCTTGAGTCACCACATCCTGAAAGTACATGATGCCGGATCGTCACATCGCGATTGCAGTTGTCCTTGACACCACCGGCCGTTACCTTTTCCAGCGCCGCGACGACATTCCAGGCATTGCCTATCCCGGGAGACTTTCGCTGTTCGGGGGCCATCGCGAGCCGGACGAGACATATCTCGCCTGCATCGCGCGCGAGCTGCGGGAAGAACTCAGCTATCCGATTGCGCCCGAAAGGTTCGAGCTTCTGACAAGCCTCGATGAATGTGGTGAGGTTGTCGGAGGCGACATTGTCAGGGGCACCGTATTTCTGGTGCGGGGGATCCCCTTGGATGAAATTGTCGTGACGGAGGGTTCGCTCGAAATCGTCGATCCCGGCGAGTTGATGCATTCGCTCCGTCGCCTTGAACGAGACTTGACGCCAGCGTCCCGGTTCGGGCTCAAGGCGTTTCTCGATCGATCATCGGCTGAAGGTGCCTGATCGGTACACACAACGTGCATAGGCCGCCCTCTAACCAATAAGAACCTGCACCTACACTCCAATCCATCACTGGCGCGAGTTGATCTTGAGGATTTGCGCGTTGTTCGCGGCGACAATCGTGGAGTTGGCGGTGCCGACCACTTGCTGGACGAACTGCAGGAACTTTGTTGTGTCGACGATGGCGGCGTTCGCTGCAAACAACACGTCCTTGTCCCGCATTTCAAACCTGCTTGCGAGGAAGAAGGCGGCCGGATCCCGGAAGTCGGCGTTATACACCACGGGCACCAGCGGGCCGGAGTATTTGGAGCAGTCGATGCCCAGTCGTTCCGCCAGTTCGCGCGGCTCGCGCCGATAGACATAGACGCCCGCGGGCTCCGCCTGCGCGTCAACCAGGCCGCCAGCCTTTGCCATCGCCTGCGCCATGGTGATCTTCCACATATCGAACGGGAACTGAGCCTGTCCCCCGAAGCTTCCTCCAATCGTGAATGCCCCAAAGGCGAGGAAGACCTGCGGCTCGCGGTAGACATAGATGGTGTCGCCGGGATGGACCCAGATGTTGTTGGCCGGCTGATACATCAAGGCTCCGAACGGAACTGTGGCACGCTTGCCGGCGCGCTCCAGCGTCACCCAACTCTCCCAGCCCGGCCCCGTCAGGCCGCCGGCACGTGCAATCAGGTCAAGGACCCGCTCGCCGGCCGCATTCGCCGTCAGACGCGCCGGCGTTTTCACTTCGCCCAGCACGCTGACGAGCGAGGTGTTTTGCGTGATCAGGGACACCACCACCTGCGGTTCAATGGCGCGGTTTCCGATCGCCTTCACGATATCCTGCTGGATCTCGGTGGGACTGCGGCCGTTGGCCTTCACCTGGCCTGCGTAGGGAACCGTAATGAACCCGTTCAAATCGACATTCTGGTTCGGCAAGGCGACGAAGTTACCTGGTCGCACGCCGGCCTCTGCCGGAATAAAAAGTCCGCCTGCGGCGGCTTCGAAGATCGAAACTGCCACCGTGTCCCCGATGCCAAATTTGATGCCCGCCGGCGGCCGATGATCAGGAAATGACCCCGCGATTGCGCCGGGGCCATATTCCTTCAAAATGTCGACGACGGTCGGTGTGAGCTTGACCAGCTCGTAATCCGGCCCCGACCTTGTGATCTGGCTCTTGACGACGTGATCTTCCGGACCCGACGAAGGCACGATCGAACATCCCGCTGAAGACAGCAAAATGCCGAGCAACACTCCCCACACTAACACGCTACGCCTCAAGACTAATCCCCATCACGCCCAAGCTTAGACATTACCCAATTCCCAAAGTGGCGCAAACGAAGCTGCATGAGATGGTCAGAATAAGGAGAGATTGTCGCAGCCAAGAATAAGCCAGTGTTGTTGCAGCACAGTTACAGGCGGCCGCTCTCGCGATCAAAAATTAGGCAGAAACGTGCCAAATTTGCATCCTTTTCGTGCGCAAGTTCCAAACGATCAGCAGTTGTAGTGCATTAGAGGGCGTCAATGAACTTTCGATTCACCTGTTCCGCGTGGCGATTCCGTCGCGAATTTATTTTCAGCAATCCCGCGTCAGATTGAGATTGGCGCGCCTCGTCTCATTCGGTCGCCGTCCGAGGCGACAACGACGTCGTCATGGCGCGGGCGGCAAAGTTGCGAGGTACAGCGGATCATGCTTTTGATACGACCGTTGAATAAGAAGAGTCTAGTTCCAGTGAGGATTCCGACTGCGTTTGTCATGATGTGTGTAACCCTGCTCTGCGCTGCTCTTTTGGTTGTGGCCAATAGTTCCAGCCGGGCAGATCCGCCGCGCCCGGGCATGTTGAATTGCGCGTCCGGCATCAACCCAGAGCAGCGTCGACAGTGCGACGAAGAGGCCTTCAGGCAGGTCGAGAGCGGTAGCCAATCGACACAGCTTGAGGGCGGATGGCGATTGGTGAAGACCACAAATCCTGACGGCGGCGCCGACGCCATTTCAGCGATGCATGTTGTCGACAGCGTCAAATCGGATGCACGCCTTGCGGGCTTGAGCCTGCAATGCGGGCGGGACGGAATTGAAGTCGTGCTCATCCTTCTCGAGCCCGTGTCACGCTCGACACGGCCGACCGTGGTCCTGACGACAGGCGAAAAGCCGGCGGAGTTCGAAGCCTCCGTGATCCAAGGCGGTGCGGCACTGTTGCTGCCCGCGGGCGCGTCGAACCTCGCGGCCGCCGAGTGGCAGAGCGCAAAAGAGCTTTCCGTCGACATTCAGAGCAAGCCGACCGAGATCCGCGGCGCGGTGCCGATCGGCGGGTTGTCTGCGGCGCTTCGTTACCTGTCGCAAAATTGCCACGTTCGGTAGGCCGGTTGACGACGGAACTTCAGGGTTCCCTCGAATGCATCGCGTGCGTTGGCGTCGCATGTTCGCTTATGCGATAGTCGCCACCTTCCGCCCCGTTGCCGCGGTGATATCCACGGTCGCCTCGACCCAATCTTGCTTCGAAGTCCCAAATCTTGTCGATAGCTTCCTATCTTCTGATCGCACTTCTGGGGGTGACCCCGATCCTGGCAATTGCCAACGGCGCCTTCGCACAACCTGCGGTCGCGCTTGTCGCCGCCATCATGCTGGCCATGGCGGCAAGGGGACCGGCGGCCGAATTTTCATCGATCGGGCAGCTGCTGAAGCGATTCTCGCTCGCGATTCTGCTTCCGGCCGTCTGGATGGTGGTGCAAATCTTCCCACTGCCCTCTCCATCGATTGCAAACCCGATCTGGTCGGCGACTTCGATCGCATTGAACGAACCATCGCTGCCAGGCCGCATCAGCATTGATCCCGGCTCGACGCTGCGAAGCCTCTTCATCTATCTGATCGACGTGTCGCTGGCGGTATCTGCCGTCATTATCACCAAGGATCGTCACCGGGCCGAAACGATCCTGTTCGTGCTGTGCGCAGTCACGACTTTCATGTCGGTCGAAGTCCTGTTCAGCCGGCTCGATCTGTTGGCAGGCATGTATCCCGACACCGGCGCCGCCGCGAGCCCGTTTCCGGCAGCAGCCGCGCTCGCAATATTCGCAAATGGCGCGCTCATTGCCCGCGCAATTGAACGACACCTACACCAGCAGGACATCCGCAATCTGGCCTCGCTCCCGCTGTGGCTCGGGGTTCTTTCCGGCCTGTCCGGAATTGCCGTTGCGTTCGCGGCATTGGCGACCCTCGCACGAGGGAGTTTGCTGGCGGTAACTGGCCTGGGCTTGACCGTAGTGGTTTTCATCGCCGCCGTCCGCCGCCTGGGATTTCGTTCTTGGCCGTCGGCGATCCTATTTGCAGTTTTCGCGACGATGGCCGGCGCGATGGCCGTGCCACACCTTCAGTCCGGTAGTTCGGATCTGCTTGGATTCGTAAGCGTCGCTCCGGAGGCTGCCGTACCGGCAGAACGCATGCTCGCTGACGCGCCGTGGCTGGGCAATGGCGTCGGAACATTCGGGCTGACGTCGAGGGCCTATCAGGCCCCCGGCGCCACGCCGTTGCCGGTTTCCCCTTCCACCGCGGTCTCGATCGCGATCGAGTGGGGACGACCGGCGATAGTGATCCTGGCGGGCTTCGCAGCCCAGCTTTTTTTCTCTACCTTTCGTGGCGCCGTTCGGCGAGGACGAGATTTCTTTTTCGCGTCGGCTGCAGCCGCTAGCGTTCTGGTTGTACTCTGCGAGAGCTTCCTTGATACAAGCCTCTCAAGTTCTTCGGTTCAGATCATAGTGGCCGTGATGGTCGGACTGGGGCTCGCGCAATCTGCGGGCCGGACCAGCAGCCCTCAATCCTACGATAAGATGACGTCACGCGACGCCTCGGCGGTCGATCGGGAATGACGTCCTTGAGCGGATCTCGCATCCTTCTGATCGCATTGGCCCTGACCATCGGATCCTATGCGATTGCCTCGGCGGTCGCGGAGACCGTCGGGCTGGAGCACGCGGCGTTTCCGTCCGACGCAGACAAGATCAGCTCGCCCTGGACTGGAGAGGTACCCTCTTTTCCGGCAACGTTCTCCCCTTTCGGATCAGAGCTGGAAAACAACCATGCCTTGATCGCTGCGTTGCAGGCGATCGAGGCCGGCCGGCAGAAGCCGACGGCCGTACGATCTACCGGCCAGCCGGACGCCATCGGCAGGGTCAGGCAGGCGCTGGCGACCTCGCCTTACGATCCCGAACTGTGGCTGGCTCTGGTGCTGCTTCAGGCTCAACGCGACCCGCACGATCCTGTCGTGTTCGAGGCATTGAAAATGGCCTATTTTACTGCGCCAACTGATACGCGATTGATACCGGTGCGGCTCGACATCGCCGGTCGTTTCGATGCGCTCGCCGATCCGGACGTCAATGATCTCGTACGCGGCGACGTCCGGCTGATCCTGACTCGCCGACCGGAATTGAAGCCCGCAATCGTGTCAGCCTATCGACGGGCATCGGACCTCGGCAAGGCCTCCCTAGTCGACGCGGTTCAATCAATCGATCCGACGTTCGTTCCGATACTGCGCGGCTAAACACCGCGCCCGAAGCGGACCGGGCGGCGCAAGCACAAGGCGCAGAAGGTCCGACCGATCCGTCTCGGCCACATTTCATTCGATTTCCGACGGCAGAATCGGACTGGTTGCTCGTGCTGGCACGAACGTTTAAGGTTAGCCGCAATCAGGGGAACAAAAGCGATGTCACAATTCTATGCCGGCCTTGTTGCACTCGCCTCGACAGTGATGATGCTCGGCACTCCCGCGCGCGCCGCCGACTATGCGGCTCATCCGCGGCAGGCCCGCTCCGCGGCTCCCATCCTGCGGATCGACCGTGGGCCGAACCCCTATTGCGGTCCGCGATGCGGTTACCCGACCGCAGTTCTTGTTCGGCATCGCTCGCTCGAGAACGGCTATCCCTACACCTTTGATCCGCGCACCAGGACCGACGAACCGAACTACTACTACGGTCCGAACCGGACTTACGTCCGGTTTCCAGATCCACGGAATCCCGATCTGGTGTTTCAATATTGAGCCCGGACCCATCCCCGCGAGCTGGCGAATAAGGTCGGCGTGATCCGAACCTTCGGGCGTCGCTTGCAGGATTGAGCGCGCCGCGAATCCTGCAGGCCCAGCGCCGCACCTGCGGGCTGGCTTACGATCTGGTCACGTAGGGCGCGTACATCAGATAACGCACACGACGCTTATGCGAGCGCCGGGCGTGCGCCGCATAGCCAAGAACGAATGCGACTAGGAAGATCGCGACCAAGATCAGTATCGGAAGCATGTTCGATGTCCCGTGCAGCTCCGGGGCAGTTCATCCCCGCGCCGTGACGACATCATGATTCTTGATGATTCTTGACGTCGGAAGATTGTTATCTCTATCAACTTTTTGTGCAGCGCAGCGCCGTTAACGCCGCGGAATGCTTGCGCGCCATCCACGTTGTGACTATGCAGTTCAGGATCATGCGTGGAACCCAGACGCTTGCCGGAGTAACCCACTGCATTGACGATCGCAATCCTGCCAACCAAGCGGAGCCTGGCCTCGGGCTTTTCGATAGCAACGAGCCGACACGACCACGCCCCAACCGCGAGGGATGCGATCGCGGCGGAGATATCCCCCTCGTCGCGGGAATATCTGAGGGTTCTTCACCCATGATGCCCAGTCCCAACGTGGCGTTTCAGGGTTAAAATGTTCAGATATTTTCGCGAGAGCGCCCGCAGGCAGATGTTATCCACGCGCCGATTGCGTCCGTCAAAGAACAAGCCGAAACTGCCGGACGGGGTACGCATCTACGCGATGACCGATATTCATGGTTGCGCGCATTTGCTGAAGCAGATGCTGCGGGTCATCGACGCCGATCTCGCGCGCAGCCGTCCGCGCTACGCCATTGAAGTATATATGGGCGATTACGTCGACCGCGGTCCGGATTCACGATCGACCCTCGACATCCTGATCGACCGCAGCCGACGAGGCAACACGATCTTCCTGAAGGGAAACCACGAAGTGTTTCTTGGCAATGTCCTTCGCGACCCGTCGCTTCTGACAGATTGGCTCCGCGTCGGCGGACTATACACGTTGATGTCCTATGGACTGGCCCCCTCCCCCACCCCTGGGGATGAGGAGCGGCAACATTTGGTGCAAGCATTTGCGCGCGCGATGCCGCGCCAGCACCTCGAGTTTCTCCGGAAGCTGCGGCTGACATTCACCTGTGGAGACTTCTTTTTCGTCCATGCCGGCGTCCGCCCCGGCGTGCCGCTTGCCGAACAGCAGGAGACAGACCTGCTCTGGATCCGCGAAGAGTTCCTGAAAAGCCGGCAGAACTTCGGCAAATACATCGTGCATGGCCACACGCCGGTACGCAGCCCCGAACTGCTGGAAAACCGGGCGAATATCGATACCGGAGCCTATGCCACCGGCAACCTCACATTGATGACGATGCAGGGCAGTAGCATGCTTGCCGTCTGACCCCTGCGCCCGGTAGCTGGGGAAGGAGTTCAGCACCACCATTTTCATGAATATGAATGCGCAATCGAGGAGGACAGGTCCTCAATCTGGCATTGCCCGTTTCAGGATTTTCGTAAGCACGATCCCAAAGCGATCAAGGCAGGTCCGCCGCTGTGTCGGCGTAAACCAATGATTGCTTCACCAAGCGAAGTTTGGACACTTTCGGGTAGCGGTCCAGCCACCGGCTTCGTGCAGAGGTTCAAGCCATCGCTTGCCGGGACTCTGGAGGTCATGTCGACATCTGCCATCATCGCGGTCGCCGCCGCCGCGCTTTGCGTCATTTCGCGGTCATGGGCCTCTATTTATTCCTGCAGTTCATGATCCTGATCGAGGACGAGAAATAGACCAAAGGCGTGCAGGCCTGACATAGCGGTGTGCGGCTGTCTCAGTAGGCTTCCTGATACATAAGCGCAGCCGCTGTACGGAAGATGATCCGGATGTCGAGCCAGATGCTCCAGTTGCTCACATACCAGACGTCGTATTCGACGCGCTTCTCCATCAGGTCGATGGTCGGCGTCTCGCCGCGGAAGCCATTGACCTGGGCCCAGCCGGTCAGGCCGGGCTTCATGTGGTGACGATAGACATATTTGCTGATCAGCTGGTCATAGTAATTATCGTGGGCGAGCGCATGCGGACGCGGCCCGACCAGGGACATCTCACCGCGCAGCACGTTCCAGAGTTGCGGCAACTCGTCGATGCTGGTCTTGCGCAGGAAGCGCCCGACCCGGGTTACCCGTGCGTCCCGCTTCGTGGCCTGCATGACAGTGGTCCCGTTCTCGGTCACAGTCATGCTGCGGAATTTCCAGATCTGGAACGGCTTGCCGTTGAAGCCGCGTCGGGACTGCCGGAAGATGATCGGGCCCGCCGTATCGAGCTTGACCAGCAGGGCGGCCGTCAGGAACATCGGCGCCAGCAACAGCAGCGCAAAGGACGCCAGCCCGATGTCAAGGAAGCGCTTCTGAACCCGTTCGAGAACCGTCAGCGGCGGCCGCTGGATCTCGATCGCCACAGTTCCACTGACCGGCAGGAAGGGCCGCGAGACCAGATCGGCGATCGGGAAATCGGGCAACAGGCGGATCGGTTGCGGCACCATTCGCAGATGGTGGCTCAGCTTCTGCAGCATCGGTAGCTCGTTCCAGTCAATCGCCAACAGATACTCATCGGCGTCGGCGGCACGCGATTGCCGGATCACATCGGAAACCTGCTGGTTCCAAGTGTTGTCGTCCTGGTCCAGAGCCACACTGAGCACGAAGTGCTGCACGACGTCGAAACCGTGCTTGCGAAGGTCCTTGAACCGGGTCGAGGTGAAATCCAGCGCGCGAAGGCTGATCAGGATGACCTTGCGGTCGATCAGTCGTTCCTTGGCGAAGGCCGACGAGAGGCAATAACGCCAGACCACGCGATGCGCGACGAGCCCAACCGCCCCGATCGCAGTGAACAGGATGATGGTGCCGCGGGACATGTCGGCGGTCGACTTCAGGAGGAACGCAGCGACCGCCAGCGTGGTCAGCGCGAACAGCCAGATGACGAGGGCCTTGCGCGACTGCCAGAGCGTATTCAGCAATCTGTGATTGTCGTAGACGCCCTGAGAATAAGCGGCCAGCACGAACACGATGCCGACGACCAGCCCGGCGCCGACTGAATTAACCGGATCGGACGGCGAATTCACGAAGCAGCGATAGATCGCGCTTGAGGCGATGTAACTCGCCAGGATGATGAGGAAGTCGCCGGCGATGATGAAGAGCTGAAACGGCCTCTGCAACGAGGTGCCGCGGTTCGATGTTACTACTCGAAGACCATCGGAGCCAAACGTGGTTGCAGACATCTCGAACCTCATCACTTCAACGGCCGCATTGACGAAAACGGACAAACACAACAAATGCAGGCGGGAAAAGCTCGAATACTGAGGAAGCGATCTCGCACCAAACTTGGTTAGGAAAGTCTCAGTTTCGCGCGCTGGGATTCGCAAATGCCTGCGCAGGTTGTTTACCAAACGCAGCGATATTGTGGCGCCGCAACAGGAAAATCAATTCGTTTTTCGCATTGCAAGATATTGCCACACGCGTCGATCACAGCATGATGCATAATCAATCAATTCGTGATGCGCGATTGTCCAATCGCGAGCACCGAACTTGCGCGCATTGAGAAACGTGCAACGAACGTCGGCGGGCTGCACGACTTGACACCACGCTAATGACACTTCCTTGAGCAACAGCCGCGCTCTTGTGGTGACGGCACCGTGAAAAAACATCTCGATTCGGGCTCTATGCGCGTCATTCGCTCCCCATGCAACCCTAGCGTTAGGACAATTCGATCATGGCCATTAAAGCAATGTTAGGGCAGGACCATTACGGATTGTGGCGTGAGGAGTAAAGAGTGTGACCGCGTTGGCGATTAGCAGTGCATTGTTCGGAATGGCTTTGGGAATCCGATTCAGGTTCTTCGTTCTAGCGCCGATCCTCTTGATGGGATTGTTGCTCGTCGCCGGGATCTCGATTGCACAGGGCCTGCCTCTCGCGGAGGCGTTGTCGACGATCGTGGTTTTCGCATGCGTCCTGCAATTCGGATATATGACCAGCGCCGTGCTTACGCACGCGATCGGCCCCGAGATCGTCGCCAACCGCGAAGCGCGGCTCGGGGAGTCCGAAGCCTCGTTGAGGTCTTGAGAGGCCTCTCTCGTCCTCCGCTTGTCCGGGCACCGCCACAATTGGCGTAATCTCGATCACGAATTGGCGCAATCTCGATCAAGAAGGTGCACAAAAGCGGCATCCGGCTAACGCCGGCCGCCAAAAACTCACCTCGCGCCGCACCTTCTTCAGGGTTAAAAGAAACAGTTCCCGGCGAATCCCTTTTTGCGATTTGCGGTTTGTCCTATCGGACGGTGGGGCCGATCGCCCGGAGAGTCCCTATCCGCCTGGTGCTGTCAGCGCTGCGACAACTGACGTCAACCACCAAGCCGCGGCTGCCGGACGGTGTTCGGATCTATGCGATCAGCGACATCCATGGCTGCGCTCACCTGCTCTAGCAGATGTTCCGGGTGATCGACGCCGATGTCGCGCACAGCCGCCCGTATCGCGCGATCGAGGTCTACATGGGCGATTATATCGACCGGGGGTCGGACTCGCGAGGCACGATGGACCTTCTGATCCAGCGCGCCCGCCGCGGCAACGCGGTCTTCCCCAAGGGCAATCACGAGGCCTTTCTCGGCGAGGTGCTACGCGACCGCCCCGTATCGAGGACTGGCTCCGGGTCGGCGGATCGCAGACGCTGATGTCCTGCGGACTTTCACCTGCGTCGGATGCGCAGGAAGACGAACAGCGCGCGTTGATGAGAGCGCTGGCCGCGGCCATGCCGCCGCTGCATCGCGAATTCCTGAGCCGGCTGCGGCTCTCCTTCACCTGCGGCGATTTCTTCTTCGCGCATGCCGGCGTGCGCCCGGGCGTCCCGCTCGCCGAGCAGCGCGAGGCCGATCTGCTCTGGATCCGCGAGGAGTTTCTCCAGAGCAAGAAGAACTTCAGCAAGTACATCGTGCATGGACACACCCCGGTGCGCAGCGCCGAGATACTGCCCAATCGCGCCGATATCGATACCGGCGCCTACGCGACCGGAAACCTGAGGCTGCTGTCGATCCAGGAATCTAGTCTGCTCGCGGTGTGAGCGGTACCGAAAAGACCCTAGAGCATGATCCGGAAAAGTGTGAAGCGGTTTTCCGAAAAGATCATGCTCAAACAAGGAGCTAAAGCGCGATGACGATTCAACCTAATCTCTTCGCGCTTTAGACGCGATGGTAGTCACGATACCAGGTGACGAATGTCTCGACCCCCTGCTCGATCGCAACCCGCGGCCGGAAACCGATGTCGCGCACGAGGTCATCGACGTCGGCAAAGGTATCGAGCACATCGCCCGGCTGCATCGGAAGCAGGTTCTTCTGCGCGACCCGCCCCAATCCCTGCTCGAGCAGCGCAACGACGTGCATCAGTTCTTCCGGCCTGCTGTTGCCGACATTGTAGATGCGCCACGGCGCCCTGCTCGTGCCCGAATCTGGCTTGACGCCGGACCAGTTCGGGTCGCCCTGCGGCGGGCGATCGATGATCCGGACGATCGCCTCGACGATATCGTCGACATGGGTGAAGTCGCGCCGCATCTGGCCGTGATTGAACAGGTTGATCGGCTGCCCCGCGGTGATCGCCCTGGCGAACAGATAGAGCGCCATGTCGGGCCGATACCACGGTCCGTACACCGTGAAGAGACGAAGACCGGTGGTCGGGAGGCGATAGAGATGGCTGTAGGAATGCGCCAGCAGTTCGTTGGCCTTCTTGGTCGCCGCATACAGGCTGACCGGGTGGTCGACATTGTCGTGCACCGAAAACGGCAGCTTGGTGTTGGCGCCGTAGACCGACGACGACGACGCGAAGACGAGATGCCGGCACTCGACCTGCCGGCAGCCCTCCAGCAGATTGATGAAACCTTCCAGATTGGAATCGGCGTAAGCGTGCGGATTTTGCAGCGAGTATCGCACGCCGGCCTGCGCGGCCAGGTGCACAACGGCAGGAAAGCGATGCCGCGCAAACAGCGCCTGCATGCCCGCCCGATCGGCCAGATCGAGCTTCTCGAACGTGAAGTTGGGATGGGCCATGAGCCGGTCGAGCCGCGCCTGCTTGAGTGCCGGATCGTAGTAGTCGTTGAGGTTGTCGATGCCGATGACTGGCCTGCCCTCGCCCAGCAAGCGCTGCGTGAGGTGAAAGCCGATAAAGCCCGCGCACCCCGTAACTAGCAAATTGGCCACAATCCGCTTCTCACCACTGCCGTCGAACGGCCTCGGGGCGTGATTTCGCCGGGTTAAACCCGGATTCGCCCGAACAGGACGCATTCCTACCGATATTGCAGGGGGGATCAAGCGGGAACGGCGACGCCCAGGGCCAAGGCCGGCCCGCCCGCTAGACTAGCTGGAGATTGTGGCCTTGTAGTTGGGAAAGCGGCTCAACACCGCGGCCTTCATGAACTTGAAATGGGCGATCTCGCCCACCAGCTCCTTCAGCCGACGCTGTCCGTTGGAAATCTCTGCCGTGAACAGGTCCTGATGGTGATTGTCGAGCGCCTCACGCTCCAGATATTCGTCGGTGCCGTTGCCGAACGTCACGGCTGCGCGGGCCAGCACGTCGTCGACCCGGCGGCTCAGGCCGGATTGCTCGCTTTCGGCCGCATGCAATGCGGTTTCGATCGCAGCCATGATGGAATCTATCCGGGCCCGGTCGGTCTCGGCGTCGCGCTCCGGCGAGCGCGCCCTGAACCCCTCGTCACCCAGGCGGGCCTTGATGTAGTTGTGCGCTCGATTGCGCAAAAACAGCTGAAACATCCGCGTTTGTCCGGTTCAGGCGCAATCAGGAGACGGCCGCTCCAAAATCGCCCCGTCTTAGTTAAGAAACGGTAAATCCCGGTCGCGGGCGCTGCGGCGATCGGCCCTCCATTGCAGCCAGGCGCGATCGTGCTTGCTGTACAGATCGAGCCAGCGCTGCGCCGGATTGGTGGCCGGACGGCCCCCGGCGTCCCACAGCACGTGGCCGTCATCGTGCCGGCTCGCATCGTGCAGGCTCGAGAGGTGATCGAGCCGTTCGAACTCGAACGTCTCTTCATAAGTGAGGCCGATCAAGACGCGCCGGCCGTCATTATCGATGACGTAGCGCCTTGGCGAGTTGTTCCTGAGGTCAGTCATCCTACGCGAGCTCGTTGGCGATCCAGGGACCGGTTCGTGCAGCCAGCCGGCGGCGGTAGACCCACATGAAGGCCGCAACGCCGATTACGAGCACAAGCAGAACGACCAACCATCCCACCACGCGGTCCCCTCGAGCAAATCAGTCAACGCAACCAGCTCTCCATACAAGAGCCGTGCCACGCCGGCGGCACACGCTGCCCCGCGGGCAAAGCCACCAGCGCCTGCAGCCGTCGTCGTGCCGTGAGCAAGCCTGCGACGGCGCGACCACCAGGATGGCTAGAACGCCCGGCGGGCATGACCGAATGTCGTGGAGGGCAACCTCGACCTGCCGGACGTATGCACCAGCATGCGCCGCTTGTACGATCGCCAGGCGCGCGCGCCGTAGCCGGCGAAGAAGCCTGCGAAAAACGTCGTCAACAAGATGAGAGCACCAAGCATTGTCCGTCGTCCCAATTCATCGTGCTGGTATCTACAGTCCGAAGTTGTGACCACATCATGATTCAGCGCGCCGAAAGATTGTTCATCCGCTGAATTCTTTGTGCAGCCAAACGATGCAAAATCGATCAACACGCGTGCGAGGTTGCCACCGCTCACGAAAAAACCCACAGCGTGAATTTCAGGAACATCGTGCTCAGCAGATAAATCCATCCCGTCATCGCCAATAAAATCAGTCCGACAAAGACGCCGGAAAGACTTTTCTCTTTCAACTGCGCCAGCAGAGGAAATTTGAATCGATAAAACATGTGACGCCCCAGATTCCCCGGACAGACCTAGTCATCAAATTCGATAATCTCATGACGTGGCGTCGCGACATCACCCGGCAGCGTGCACATCGTGAGCTATCGCACATTCACAATCGCGCGTGCTCGACCGATCGTGCTGACGATCGCGCCTATCGAATCCTTCGCGGTATGATTTGCCGTGCAGCGGAATCGTTGCCGCTCGATTCGCGACGGGGTCATTCCGCGATCGACGCATCACACTGGCTGGTGAGGCCGGAGGCCCGCTCGCCGAGCCAGTGCAAATGCCCGCAAGTTCATGCGCCGACGCGCAAATCCGGCCAGCGGGGCCCGTACCCGAGGTAAAATCCGTGCTAGAGCTAGCCGGGGCAACTCTTAATGCCTGCGGGGCGAGAGGTACGATGAAGGGGATCATTCTGGCGGGCGGAACCGGGACACGGCTGTATCCGGTGACGACGGTCGTCTCCAAGCAGTTGTTGCCGGTGTTCGACAAGCCGATGATCTACTATCCGTTGTCGACGCTGATGCTGGCGGGAATCAAGGACATCCTGATCATCACCACGCCGGAGGATCAGCATCTGTTCCGCCGGTTACTCGGCGAAGGCGGCGAGATCGGCCTCAAATTGTCCTACGCGGTGCAGACGCAGCCGCGCGGCCTCGCCGATGCCTTCATTGTCGGCCGCGACTTCGTCGGCAACGACAACGTCGCGCTGATCCTTGGCGACAACATCTTCTATGGCCACGGCCTGAGCGACAAGCTGAAGCGGGCCGGCGGCAAGACCAGGGGCGCGACGATTTTCGGCTACGCGGTCGGCTCGCCGCAGAGTTATGGTGTCGTCGAGCTGGACGATCAGGGACGGCCGATCTCGATCGAGGAAAAGCCGGCGCAGCCGAAATCGAATGTCGCGGTGACCGGCCTCTATTTCTACGACAATTCGGTGCTCGACATCGCCGCCGCGGTGAAACCCTCGGCGCGGGGCGAACTCGAGATCACCGACATCAATCGCGCCTATATCGAACGGGGCGAGCTCGCCGTCGAAATGCTCCATCGCGGCTTTGCCTGGCTCGATACCGGCACGCATTCGTCGCTGGTCGAGGCCAGCCACTTCGTCCAGATTCTCGAGCAGCGGCAAGGTTTGCGCATTGCCTGCATCGAGGAGGTCGCGCTGCGGATGGGAAACATCACGCTCGAACAATTCCATCATCTGGCGCAGCGATCGGCAAGGAGTAGCTATGGCGAATATCTGCTCTCCGTCTATCACGGCGTCGTGAAGTCGCAGCGCTAGCCAACCAATGTGCCGGATATGAGCGAGGGACGATCGACGATCTTCGTGACGGGTGGCGCGGGCTTCATCGGGTCCGCCGTCGTCAGGCATTTGCTTGGGAACACCGATGTCTCGATCGTCAACATCGATAAGCTGACCTACGCGTCGAGCCTGGAATCAATTCCGCAGGCCGCGGCGCACCCCGCCCGCTATGCCCTCGCCAGGATCGACATTTGCGACGGCGACGCCCTGCGCGATTTGTTCGCTAGATACAATCCGAAAGGCGTGATCCATCTCGCGGCCGAGACCCATGTCGACCGCTCGATCGACGGTCCGCAGGAATTCATCCGAACCAACATCACGGGCACGTTCACGCTGCTGCAGGAGGCGCTGCGCCACTGGCGCGCGCTGACGCCGTCGGAGCGCAAGTTGTTTCGCCTGCTGCACGTCTCGACTGACGAGGTGTTCGGATCGCTCGGTCCCGACGGCGCTTTCACCGAACAGAGCCCCTACGCACCGAACTCGCCCTATTCCGCCAGCAAGGCTGCGTCGGATCATCTGGTCCGCGCCTGGTGCGAAACCTACGAACTGCCCTGCCTGATTTCGAACTGCTCGAACAATTACGGGCCGTATCAGTTTCCGGAGAAGCTGATTCCTCACATGATCATCAAGGCGCTCGCCGACGAACCTCTTCCGGTCTACGGCGACGGCCGGCAGGTTCGCGACTGGCTGCATGTCGAGGACCACGCGCGTGCACTGTGGACAATCCTCCGGCATGGCCGGGTCGGCGAGACCTACAATGTCGGCGGCCGCAACGAGCGGACCAATCTCGCGGTCGTTGAAACCGTCTGCCGGCTGCTCGATCGGCTGCAGCCGTCAGGCCAGGGGGACCGCAGCCGGCTGATCTCGTTCGTCGCCGATCGTCCCGGCCATGACCGCCGCTATGCGATCGACGCCGGGAAGCTGGAACGCGAGCTCGGCTGGACCGCGCAGGAGAATTTCGACAGCGGGCTCGACAAGACCGTCGGCTGGTATCTTGCCAACAGGCCGTGGTGGGAAACCATCCTGAACTCCGGCTACGACACCAAACGCCTCGGGCTTTCGGCTGTGGCATCGCCCGCCGCTCGGCGGCCCGACTAATCCTGCTGTGTCATAAGCCCCTCATAGCGAGACGTGCGGAACGGCCCCGTCTGCGGCCGACATCCATCAACATCCGTTTCTCGCCGGCTCTTCAGGACTTGGGCCGGACTTCCACCGGTTGGATCGCACGAGCTTGCGGCTGGCGCACTCATTCGATCACCTCATCCGCACGAGCGATGAGCGACGGCGGCACATCGAGGCCGAGGACCAAGGCGGTCTTGGCAACCTCATTTGAAGGGTAGCAACTTCAGCTTGACAGATGTGCAAACCACGCAGTTACTCGGAAAGGTTGTATTATCCGAATTCGCATGAAGGATCGGCGATCGAGAAACCATCACAGGGAGGAAATCACATGGCACGCCCAATCGACCTGGTTCCATTTACCCCCGGCGATCTAACCGATCATCAACACGGGACCGATGACATCCTCTCGGGCGACCCAAACACAAATATTTTGATCGGGGATGCCGGCGGCAGCATGTTCGATTTTTCCAAGGGCGGCGACGACACCTTTACGACGGGCGGCTCCTTCGACGCCACTTTCTACGGCGACGCGGTTGGCAGCCTGTTCGACTTCGCTCAGGGCGGCGACGATACCTTCACGGGGCAGTCCTCTGGAGGTGGGACAATCACTGCTTACGGTGACGCGGGCAGCGATATGTCGGACCACAGCAAGGGCGGCAACGACATTTTCTCGGCCAGCGGCTTCGCGGCCTCTTTTTTTTACGGTGATGCGGGCGGCAACATGTCCGGCCATGCTCAGGGCGGCGACGACACTTTCATGGGCGGCGGCGTCGAGGCCTCTTACTACGGTGACGCGGGCGGCAACATGTCGGACCATGCTCGGGGCGGCAACGACACCTTCACGGGCGCTGGCAGGGGCACCTACTACGGTGACGCGGGCGGCAACATGTCCGGCCATGCTCAGGGCGGCAACGACACCTTCACAGGGTCTACTTCCGGCAACATTGTTTACGGTGACGCGGGCGGCGATATGTCGGACCACAGCAAGGGCGGCAACGACAGTTTCGTGGGAGGGGTTTTCTTCTGCGACAACACTTTCTACGGTGACGCGGGCGGCAACATGTCCGGCCATGCTCAAGGCGGCAACGACACTTTCACGGGCGGCTCTGATCGGACCACCAACACTTTCTACGGGGACGCGGGCGGCAACATGTCCGGCCATGCTCGGGGCGGCGACGACTCCTTCACGGGCGGAGGCGTCCGGACCGACAACACTTTCTACGGTGACGCAGGCGGCGATATGTCGGGCCATGCTCAAGGCGGCAACGACACTTTCACGGGCGGATTGACAGCCCCGGACACGTCGGCGGCCTTCTTGTGCAACAATACTGTCTTTGGTGATGCGGGCGGCAACATGTCTGGTCATGCTCGGGGCGGCAACGACACCCTAACGGGGGCTAGCGGCGATGGCGTTACCAACATCCTCGTCGGTGACGCCAAATCCATGTCCGAGTCTGCGAAGGGAGGCAACGATACTCTTACGGGGGGTAACAGCACTGGCCTGGTTAGTGGCACTGTTACCAACATTCTCATCGGTGACGCGGAATTTATGTCCGGCTCAGCCAAGGGCGGCGACGATACCTTGATCGCCGGCACCGCGGCACCCGGCGGCACGGTCATCAACGACATGTGGGGTGATGGGCAACTGAGCGGCGGCGCGAAGGGCGGCAAAGACCTGTTCGTATTCAAGGACAACAGTTCGATGACAGTCGGAACCAATAACACCATCGAAGACTTCAGCCAGAGCCAACAGGATAAAATTGAGTTTAGCGGTGTGGCGAGCCTGCATTCATTCGCGGACCTCACCATCACCCAAAGTGGCACTGACACCATCATCACCGCAGGAGCCGATCAGGTAACCCTCCACAATTTCACGCATTTGCTGACAGCGCATGACTTCTTGTTCGCCTGATGAATCTGCGCTTGGCTTGCATCTGTGAACGGAGCCCACACCGACGGAAAGCCAACTAGTCTAGGCGTCCGCCCCGGGTCAAACGGCGACATCCCGGAGTTGCTCGCGCAAGTCTGCTTCACCATCAAAGGCTGATATCTCGCACTTATGTGTCCACGCCCTGCTAGGTTCTGTGGGCACTTTTCGGAGCCACAGGCGCCGCCAGGATAAAAAACGCCCGCAACACCCTGTCCTGCCAGGGGCGGTTGATCGGCGAGCCTGTGATCAGGAGACTGAACCAGATCGATCCGAAGACGAAATCCAAAGCCGTCTCGACGTCGAGATCCTTTCGGATTTCGCCAGCACCGGCGGCACGACGCAGCAGCTCGCGCCCCCTTGCGAGCCTCGGCTCCACGATCCTCGCCTTCAGCACCTGCCGGATTGCCGGATCGGCCTGTGCCTCCATCGCCAGCCCGCGCAGGATGGCGGCCCGTTTTGGATCGAACAGGCGCCGAACACTCCATTGAACGTAGTCGGTGAAAGCCGCCTTGAAGCCAAGGCGGTGCCATCCCTCCGGCTCCTCGGCGACTGAGCCGAGGTAAAGATCGACCAGCAGGTCACCGCGGGATGACCAGCGCCGGTAGACCGACTGCTTGGAAACGCCCGCTCTGGCCGCGACGCCCTCGATGGTGAGCGCCGCACATCCGCTCTCTCCCACCAGCGCTTTGGCAGCTTCGAGAATCTGGCGCTGCACCGCCGGATCGCGAGGCCGACCGGCACGGCTCGGCTGGGGCGCGGACACTTTCGGTCGAACCGGCGAGACAATTGACATACGA
The DNA here is from genome assembly GCF_000938235.1 of Bradyrhizobium sp. LTSPM299. Classification (NCBI taxonomy): domain Bacteria; kingdom Pseudomonadati; phylum Pseudomonadota; class Alphaproteobacteria; order Hyphomicrobiales; family Nitrobacteraceae; genus Bradyrhizobium; species Bradyrhizobium sp. LTSPM299. The sequence goes on along the minus strand of NZ_JYMU01000005.1, from coordinate 115,580 downwards.
GACGCTCCGTATTGTAATTGTGATGGCACAGGATATGCTTCTTATAGCGGCAGGGCCGGAAGCTTGAAGCGTCAAATCGACGAGGCCGGACTGTAGCCGAATATCTGAAGCAGGGACGACGATGGACACGGCGGAAATCGGATTTCTGAGCGCGGTCGAACTCAAGGCGCTCTATGCGGGCGGGCAACTGTCTCCCCATGAGGTCGCCGACGCCGTGCTTCGTCGCATCGAAGCGTTCGACCCGGCCCTCAACGCGATGACCATGCTGACGCCGGAGCTGGCGCTCAAGGCGGCGCAGGAGGCCGAGGCGGCCTATTTCGGCAAACGCGAGCCGCGCCTGCTCGAAGGCATCCCGGTGACACTGAAGGACATGCACCCGACGGCGGGGCTCACCACCGCGCAGGGCTCCTACGCATCGGCCGACTGGATTCCCGACGTCGATGCGCCCTGCATCACCCGTCTTCATGCCGCCGGCAGCATGACCGTGGGCAAGACCGCGGTGCCCGAGTTCGGCTGGAAAGGCGTCAGCCAGAGCCCGCTGACCGGCATCACCCATAATCCGTGGAAGCGCGGCTATAACGCCGGAGCCTCCTCGGCGGGAGCCGCGGTCGGCGCCGCTGCCGGCTTCGGCCCCCTCCATCTCGGCTCCGATGGCGGCGGATCGGTGCGCATGCCCGCCCACTTTTCCGGCATTTACGGCTTGAAGCCGACCTACGGCCGCATCCCGTATTGGCCGGTGCCCAACAACGACTACGCGACCCATATGGGCACGCTGACGCGCACGGTGGCCGACAGCGCGCTGATGCTGGAAGCGATGGCCGGTCCCCATCCATGGGATCACACGTCCTGTGAGGCGCAACCGCAGCCCTATTCACGGCTTCTCGGCGGCGACCTGAAGGGCAAGCGCATCGCGTTCAGTCCCGATCTCGGTCATGCCCGGGTCGATGCCGACGTTGCTGCACTGGTTGCCAAGGCCGTCGACGCCTTCGCGGAGCTCGGTGCCACCGTCGAACTGGTGACGCCGGACTGGGGGCCGCTTGGCCGCGATCTGGCGCATTTCTTCTGGCCGGCGGGCTATCTCGCCCGCGCCGCCACCTACCTTCCCGACTGGCATGACAGAATGGATCCCGGCCTGGTCGCGATGATGCGCGAGGGCCAGAGCTTCAGCGCCGAGCTGTATCATCTGATGCGGGCCCGCAAGCTCGCCTATTGCGAGGCGATCCATCGCTTCTTCGAGGACTGGGATCTGCTGCTGACGCCTGCGGTCAGCACGGCGGCATTTCCCGCGCATCTGCTGCAGCCGCCATCGTGGCCACAGCATCCCTGGGATTGGCTGATGTGGGCGCAGTTTTCCTATCCGTTCAATTTCTCCGGCAACCCGGCCGCGAGCGCGCCCTGCGGCTTCAATGACGAGGGGCTGCCGGTCGGCCTGCAGATCGTCGGCCGCCGCTTCGACGACCTCGGCGTCCTGCAGGCGTCGGCCGCGTTCGAGCAGGCGCGTCCCTGGCGGCAGCACCGGCCATCGCTGTCGACCGAAAACAAAAAGGGTGCAGCATGATCACGCGTCGCAAATTGATTGCGTCTGCCGCCGGCCTCGCCGCCGGTGCTATTGCCGCGCCGCGCCTGGCGGCGGCGCAGGCAAGCCGCGTGCTGAAGTTCGTTCCGCAAGCGGATCTCGCGCTGCTCGATCCGATCCAGTCCACCGGCCTCGTGATCCGGCATCACGCGCTGCTGATTTTCGACACGCTCTACGGGGTCGACGAACAGCTTCGGTCGCATCCGCAGATGGCCGAAGGGCATGTCGTCGAGAATGACGGCCTGCTGTGGCGGATCACTCTGCGCGACGGCCTCCAGTTCCATGACGGGCAGAAGGTCCTCGCGCGCGACGTCGTCGCCAGCATCAAGCGCTGGGGCGTGCGCGACCTCTACGGACAGTCGCTGATGGCCGCGGTGGACGAATTGACCGCACACTCCGACAGCGAGCTGCACTTCCGGTTGAAGCGGCCGTTCCCGCTGTTATCAGACGTGCTCGGAAAGCCCGGCACCAATGTCTGCGTCATCATGCCGGAGCGCCTCGCCCTGACCGATCCGATGCAGCGCATCACCGAAATGGTGGGCAGCGGGCCTTATCGCTACATCGCGGCCGACCGGGTGCCGGGATCGCTGAACGCCTATGAGAAGTTCGCCGGCTACCGTCCGACGCCGAACGGTGAGACGAGCTTCATGTCCGGCCCCAAGGTCGCCTATTTCGACCGCGTCGAATGGCGGACGATACCGGACGCATCCACGGCCGCAGCGGCGCTCCAGACCGGCGAGGTCGACTGGTGGGAGCAGCCGATCCCCGATCTGCTGCCGGTGTTCGCCGCCAACAAGGACCTCAAGGTCGAGGTGCTCGACCGCTTCGGCGCGATCCCGATGATCCGCTTCAACCATCTGCTGCCGCCGTTCGACAGGCCGGAGATGCGGCGCGCGTTGCTCGGCGCGCTCCGTCAGGACGAGTACATGGTCGCGGTCGCCGGAGAGGACCGGCGCTACTGGAAAGATGGCGTCGGCTTCTTCACGCCGGGCTCGCCGATGGCGAACGATGTCGGCATGGACGCCCTGCCCGCCGCCAAGGACTTCGACAAGGTGAAGGCGGCGCTGAAGGCGGCGGGATATGCCGGCGAGCGCATCGTCTTTCCGGTTCCGACCGACTTTCCCGCGCTCAACGCCATGAGCGAGGTCGCCGGCGACATGCTCAGACGAGCCGGCATCAATCTTGACTATCAGGCGCTCGACTGGGCCACGGTGCTCCAGCGCGTCGCCTCGCAGCAGCCGATCGACAAAGGCGGCTGGAACATTTGGTGCAACTATTCGACCGGCGTCAGCGCCGTGAACCCCGCTGCTCACACTTATTTGCGGGGCACGGGGCGGACAGCGACGTTCGGCTGGCCATCGAGCCAGAGCCTCGAAGATCTGCGCAGCCAGTGGTTCGCCGCGCCGGACGAGACCTCGCGACAGGAGATCTGCCGGCAGATGCAACGTCAGGCTTTCCAGGAGCTGCCCTATCTGCCGCTCGGCGTCTTCTACCAGCCCACGGCCTATCGGACCAATCTGACCGGCATGCTGAAGGGCTTCCCGCTGTTCTACAATGTTCGGCGCGCCTGAACCGCATCAGCATCGCACGATCAGGCTGCGGGTCTCATTCGAGGCTCCGGTTCGGGAGCTTGAAGCACGCCTATTCGGAGGTTCGCAACGTCGAACTGGCAGGTCCGAGAGCCGAACCGCACCGCCCATTCATTTCGGCGGCGCGACGCATTGCGCGGCGAACGTGTAATTCGCGCTGAGGTCGACGCCGCTCGGCAAGCCTGACGTGTCGATCGGGCCCTTTGGTCCTTTTGTGACGTTGAACAGAAGGACCGTGCCGCTCGACGCTCCTGAACAATTGGGCGTGTGCCTGGATCCCTCGAAAGAAATCAGAAACTTCTTATTTTCCGGAACGCTGAGCGTATAGGAGCACTTGCCGCTCGATTAGTTTTCCAGAAAGCTCCGCCGATGTGATCTTGTTTCCGAGGTTGGCGCACAGCGCACCCGCCGCGCAGCTCGGCACGTCGAAGGCGGCGATCGAATAATCATCGCACACCAAGCCGGACGTGACCCCCGATATCGTCTTGGGCGCGGAGGCCTCGCCCGTCATCGTTGCCGTCCCCGCAAGAGCAGCGGCGGCGGAACCGAGCACAATCGGAAGCGCAAGAACCAAGGCCATGGATCGCATTTCGCTCTCCCTCTTTCGCTCAAACGAGCACATCACCACGGCGCGAACCTAGCAGGTCACTCGCGCAAAGGATGAAATCTGGTTCACATGCCTTTCTTTTTAACGAGGGCGTCTCTTTTGCGGCAGGGCTTGGTGGTAGCGCTCGGCTCTGCCGTCCGTCGCAGGTCTCGGCCGCGGCCGGGGCACTCTTGCAGGCCGAATGACTGGCGTTACACCCGGAAGAACGCAAACCAGAGGACGCCGAGGATCAGGACCGCGAGCCCCGTCGAGGCCGTGAGAAGTGCGAGGACCGAGGGGCCCGGCTCGGCCTGGCGCGCTTCGGTCGGGGTTTCGACGATCTGACCATGTCGTTCCGTTGCCATCGCGACCTCTCTGCTTAAGTGCCTGTAATTTCCGGCAATTGCCGTCCGCTGCGAGAGGCCAACGCATGATGCTGAGCGATGTTCCGAGCCCGCAGCGTCCGCGTGCACGGCCTGCCACCCGCGTCAAACAAGCGCAGGCCAAAACCACGGTTAACGCCGTTGCGAGATTCCGCGGGGCGCGATGTTTCAAACCGGGGTCCCGGGTGGTACTCTTGCCTGTTCCGTCGGTTGTGTAATCGGAGTTTGCCATGGCCCCCCGCGCCAACTGGAAAGGCTTTCTGCGCCTTTCGCTTGTGACCTGCCCGGTTGCCCTGTACCCGGCGACGTCGGATACCGAAAAGGTCTCCTTCAACCAGATCAACCGCAAGACCGGCCACCGGATCAAATACGCCAAGGTCGACGCAGAGACCGGTGAAGAGGTGTCCACCGAGGACATCATGAAGGGCTACAAGGTCGACACCGACACCTATATCGAGGTCACCAAGGACGAACTCGACGACATCGCGCTGGATTCAACGCGCACCATCGAGATCGACGAATTCGTCCCCCGGTCCGATATCGACAGCCGCTATCTGATCCGCCCCTATTATCTCGTGCCCGACGGCAAGGTCGGCCATGACGCCTTCGCGGTGATCCGCGAAACCATCCGCAGCCTCGACAAGGTCGCGATCGGCCGCGTGGTGCTCACCAACCGCGAGCACATCATTGCGCTCGAGCCGCTCGACAACGGGCTGATGGGCACGCTGCTGCGCTACCCCTACGAGGTGCGCAGCGAGAAGGACTATTTCGACGACATCCAGGACGTGAAGATCACCAAGGACATGCTGGATCTCGCCAAGCATATCGTCGAGCAGAAATCCGCCGAGTTCGATCCAGAGGACTTCGAGGATCGCTACGAGCAGGCGCTGATCGACCTGATCAACCAGAAGCGCAACGGCATCAAGGTCGCCAAACCGGCGGCGAAGGCGAGCGGCAACGTCATCAATTTGATGGACGCGCTGAAGAAGAGCCTCGCCAACGAGAAGCAGGCGCCGCCTATCGCCAAAGCGAAAGGCAAGAAGCCGAAGAAGCGCATCGAGGGCCAGCGCGAGATGCTGCTGCCGATCTCGGGCAGCGGCAAGCGCGAGCCCAAGGAAGCAGCCCGGCCGGAGCCGAAGAAGGCCGAAAAGCCGGCGCGCGCGCAGGCCACCGGGCGGGCCAAGAAGGCCGGCTGATTGGGCGCTTGCGGCTGCTGATACCGATGCTCCCGATCAGCCGTATCTGAGATGCCTGGTCGACGCCCTTCGACGAACCGATCGCACTCCGCCGCAGTGGCCAGCTGGTGACGCTGCAGCAGGCCGCCGACTACATCATGACATTGCCTGATAAGACCCAGCAGGAGCAGCGCTGGCAGGTCGCGGTCGAGCACCTGATCAACGCGGCGGAAACCGGCGGTGGCTGGCTGATGTTTGCGCGGATCGCGATGCTGCGCGCGCTTAACGGCGATGGCGGAGAAAGCTAAGGGCGGCGCTACTTCAGCGAGGTGCTGACGGACGCGAAGCGCGCGCTGAGATTGGTGCCGATACCGCCGACGGCATAAACGATGATAATGCTGAGCCCGCCGCCGATGATGGCGTATTCGAGAGCCGTTGTCCCGGATTCATCGCGGAAAAATCTTGCCAGCAACGAACGCATTGAAAGCTCCTGTCGACGCCCGCAGATACTCTCCCGCGCCGTGAAATTACGCCAGCAAAACTAGGACACATTGGTTGACGACGCATTGACGGACACGATGAACGGTCGCTTAAAGGTTGTACGGGATTCGCAGCCTATTTTGGACCGGCGTCATGCCGCCCCTCGCCGGCCGGCTGGCCCTCTCTTGCCCGCAAACGCATATCAGGACTACCTGATCCGGGCGCAGGTGCGCTTTACCGCCCTCTCAAATCCTGTTCCTCTACCCCCGGGACGACAACGAGGCTGGACCAAACCGGCCAAACCCAAGGGGAGAGACCGCCATGAAGCTCGGCACCGCGATCGCGGAAATCATGAAGCGCGAGGGCATCGAGATCCTCTGTGGCTATCCGGTCAACCACCTGATCGAATACGCCGCCAATGCCGACATCCGCCCGGTGATGGTGCGCCAGGAGCGGATCGGCATCCACATGGCGGATGCGATCTCCCGCGTCACCTCGGGCCAAACCATCGGCGCGTTCTGCATGCAGCACGGCCCGGGCGCCGAGAACGCGATGGGCGGCGTCGCGCAGTGCTATGGCGAGTCGGTGCCCGTTTTGGTGCTGCCGATGGGCTATGCGCGACGGCTCGCCAATATCGAGCCGAACTTCAATTCCAGCCAGGCGATGAAAGCGTTCTCGAAATCCTCGGAGCCGATCAATATCGCAGCCGAGGTCTGCAACATCTTTCGGCGTGCCTTTACAAAACTGAAGAACGGCCGCGGCGGCCCTGTCATCGTCGAAATCCCCGCCGACATGTGGAACGAGGAAGTCGCGGAGCCCTTGAACTACACGCCGGTGCTGCGCACCCGCTACGGCGCCGACCCCGTTCACGTCAAGGAGGCCGCCGCCCTGCTCGTGAATGCAAAACGGCCGGTGATCTATGCCGGCCAGGGCGTGCATTATGCAAAAGCCTGGCCGCAGCTGAAGCGCCTCGCCGAGCGGCTCGCGATCCCCGTCACCACGAGCCTCGGCGGCAAGTCATCCTTCCCCGAGACCCATCCGCTGTCGCTCGGCTCCGGCGGCCTTGCGGTCCCGCGCGCGGTGCCGAAATTTTTGGGCGAGGCCGACGTCATCTTCGGCATCGGCTGCTCCTTCACCGAGACCTCGTTCGGCATTGCGATGCCGAAGGGCAAGACCATCATCCATTCGACGCTCGACCCCAACCACATCAATAAGGATGTCGAGGTCGAGATCGGCCTGATCGGCGATGCCGGCCTGGTGCTCGACGCGCTCTTGGAGGAGATCGGCAAGACCGTGACGTCGGACCGCAACGCCAGCGCGGTCACCGAAGAGATCGCCGCCTCCCACAAGGAGTGGCTCGCGAAGTGGATGCCGAAGCTGACGCACAATGACGCGCCGCTCAATCCCTATCGCGTGCTGTGGGACCTCCAGCACACCGTCGACGTCAGCAACACCATCATCACCCATGATGCCGGCAGCCCGCGCGATCAGCTCTCGCCGTTCTGGAAATCGGTCGAGCCGTTGTCCTATATCGGTTGGGGCAAGACCACGCAGCTCGGCTACGGCCTTGGGCTTGCGATGGGCGCCAAGCTGGCAAAACCCGACAAGCTCTGCATCAATGTCTGGGGCGATGCCGCGATCGGCTTCACGGGGATGGATTTCGAGACCGCGGTGCGCGAGCGGATTCCGATCATGTCGATCCTGCTGAATAATTTTTCGATGGCGATCGAATTGAAGGTGATGCCGATCTCGACCGAGAAATACCGCTCGACCGACATCTCCGGCGACTACGCCGCGATGGCCCGCGCCTTCGGCGGTTATGGCGAACGGGTGACCAAGCCGGAAGACATCATCCCCGCCATCAAGCGCGGCATCCAGAAGACCAGGGAAGGCGTGCCGGTGCTGCTGGAATTCATCACTAGCAAGGAGACCGAAGTCTCGCGGCCGGGCACCTGAGGGGTTACGCAGCTGACAGCCCTGCCCTCACCCACTTGATTTGACCTCGCGTGAGCGCGCAAGCTGCCTCCAACGAAAGCCGGAGGGAGAGATGGCGCGTGTCCTTGTGCTGGGTGCCGGCTTTGCCGGGCTGTGGGCCGCACTCGGCGCGGCGCGCAAGCGCGACGAGATCGGCACACGGGCTGATGACACCGACATTCTCGTCGTCGACCGCAACGCCTATCACAACATCCGGGTTCGCAATTACGAGGTCGACCTCAGCGACGTCGCGCTTCCGCTCGATGGCCTGCTCGATCCGGTCGGCGTCAGGCACATGGTCGCTGACATCGAGGCGATCGATCCCGCGAAGCGGCAGGTCAAGGTCGGGACAGGCGCCGGCAAGGAAGTCCTGGGCTACGAGCGGCTGGTGCTGACGACGGGCAGCGAATTGGTCCGCCCCGCAATCCCCGGCCTTGCCGCCCATGGCTTCGACGTCGACACCTATGACGCGGCAATCAAGCTCGACACGCATCTCGCCGCGCTCGGCAAGCAGCAACCGTCAGAAGCCCGCGCGACGGTGATCGTCGTGGGCGCCGGCTTCACCGGGATCGAGGTTGCGACCGAGATGCCAGACAAGCTCGCACGGGCCGGCATCACCGGTGACCGCCGCATCATTCTCGTCGATCCCAATCCGGTGGTCGGCGCGACCTTTGGCGCGCATGGACGTCCTGTTATCAACGAGGCGCTGTCTGCGATCGGCGTCGCGACCCGGCTGAACGCCCGGGTGAGTGCCGTCGATGCAACCGGCATCACGCTGAGCTCCGGCGAAATCATTCCGACGCGGACCGTGGTCTGGTGCGCCGGCATGCGTGCCAGCCCGCTCGCTGCGAATCTGCCGATCGCACGCGATAGCCTCGGCCGCCTGACGGTCGACCACTTCATGCGCGCCGACGGCCTCGCGGGCGTGTTTGCCGCCGGCGACGTCGCCTCCTGCCTGATCGACGGCCAGCATGCGACCGTGATGTCCTGCCAGTTCGCCCGGCCGATGGGGCGGTTCGCCGGACATAACGTGATTGCTGATATCTTCGACGAGCCGCTGCTGCCGCTCACCATCGACTGGTATGTGACGGTGCTCGATCTCGGCGCCTCGGGAGCGCTCTATACCACCGGCTGGGACCGCGAGGTCCGAACCACCGGCGCGGCCGCAAAGCTCACCAAGCAGACCATCAATCGTGAGCGCATCTATCCGCCGCGCAGCGGCGATCGCGCCGAGCTCTTTGCCGCGGCCGCGCCCACGATCCAGATGGCGCCAAAGACGCGCGCGTAGTGGGGGCGACCACGATGGACCTCTCCGTCGTCATTGCGAGGAGCGAAGCGACGAAACAATCCATGCCTCCGCAAGCTGAGAAATGGATTGCTTCGCTTCGCTCGCAATGACGGCCGCGACGTCCTGCTTACTGCGACAGCTTCACAAAATCCGGAAACTTCAGCTTGCCCTCGGCGATCGCCTTCGGCCAGACCGTGATCTGCTTGCCGTTCTGCCACTGGAACACGAGGCCGGTCACGCTGCCGGGGCCGGACTTGATGCCGTGGGTGAACTCGTCGTCCTTGCCGTAGAACTGGATCTTGCCGATCGTGCCTTCGAAGTCGGTCTTCTCGAGCTCGGCGACCATCTTGTCCGGATCGGTCGAGCCGGCGCGCTGGATCGCTTCCGCGATGATGTAGACCTCGTCATAGGCGGTGTAGCCGGTGTAGGCCGGCGGCGTGCCGAACTTGGCCTTGAAGGCCGCCGCGAACGGCTTGGTCTTCGGCGTCACCGCGACATCGGGCGTCGCCACCGCGAGCGAGGGCACGCCATCGGCCGCGCCGTTGGTGTCGCCCCAGAACGTCGGGCTCAGCGCCTGCGCACTGATGCCGAACATCGGGATCGGCACCTGCTGGTTCTTCCACTGCACCGTCGGCTGCACCCCCACATGCGAGATGCCGGTGACGATCACGTCGGGCTTCTTGCTCTCCATGTTGTTGAAGATCGGCGTGAAGTCGGTGGTATCGGGCGAGAAGCGCACGTGCTCGACCACCTTCAACCCGGCCTTGGGCAGGCAGGCCTCGTAGCCGATGTCGAGCGGCTTGGTCCAGGCCGCGTCCTCGCTCATGATTGCCGCGGTCTTGAAGTGGAGCTGGTCGACCAGCAGGTCCTTGGCGGCGTCGCAGACGATCTGCGCTTGGGCCGCCGAGGTCAAATAGCCGTGGAAGGTGTACTTGTTCTTCTCATAGTCGTTGTGGATCGCCTTGGTGATCTCGTTCGAGGCCGCACCGGGCGTGATCAGCGGCATCTTGAGCCGCGCCGCCCATGGCTCGAGCGCCAGCACCACTTCGCTGATATAGCTCGCGATCACGGCGGACACCTTGTCCTCGCTGACCGCGCGCTGGAACGCGCGCACCGAATCCGCTGACGAAGACTTGTTGTCGTAGCTGACGATCTCGATCTTGCGGCCGTTAATGCCGCCCTTGGCGTTGATCTCGTCGGCCGCGATCTGCGCGCCGCCCGGCGTCGCGGCACCGGCGATCGACTGCACCTCGGCGATGACACCGATCTTGATCGGATCGTTGGACTGCGCATAGGCCGGCGCCGCAAGGCAGAGCGCGAGCGCTGAAGCGAGCGGCAACAGAGCGCCAACACGAGTGGCAGTAGAAATGCGTGACATGATGATCTCCCTTTCTTGGCTTTGTTATTGTCAGCATAGCGTTTTCGAGCGAAGTGCGAAGCGGCGTTTAAGGCGTCAAATAAGAACTCCTACAGGAAGTCAGCGCCGGCCTCCGCGGCGAACCGGCCGGGATCGCCCTCCCAGACGATCCGCGCGTGCTCCAGCACATAGACGCGGTCGGCATGGGGAAGCGCGAAGGTCACGTTCTGTTCGCCGAGCAGTACCGTGATCTTGGTGGTCTGGCGCAATCGCTCCAGCGCCTTTGACAGCAGTTCGAGGATGACGGGCGCCAGTCCCAGCGTCGGCTCGTCCAGGATCAGGATCTGCGGCTGCATCATCAGCGCGCGGCCGATTGCCAGCATCTGCTGCTCGCCGCCGGACAGCGTCTGCGCCATCTGGCCCTGGCGCTCTTTGAGGATCGGAAACAGCTCGAACAGCCAGGCGAGTTGCTTGGCCCGCGCCTCGTCGGTCAGATGCTGGCCGCCGAGGTCGAGATTCTCGCGCACCGACATCTCGCCGAACAATTCGCGCGATTCCGGGCACTGCACGAGGCCTGAGCGCGCGATCTTCGCCGGACCGATGCCGCGAAGCTTCTCGCCCCCGCGGATGATATTGCCGGTGTAGGGCAGGAAGCCCGAGATGGTGTTGAACAGCGTGGTCTTGCCGGCGCCGTTGAGGCCGACGATGGAGATGAACTCGCCCTCATGGACGTGGATCGAGACATTCTCGAGCGCCTGCGCCTTGCCGTAATGCACGCTGACATTCTCGACCTGCAACAGCGGCACCTTGTCCTTGAAGCTGGTTTCGGGCCGCGCATGGGTCTCGATCGCGCCGCCGAGATAGACCCGCCGCACGGTCTCATTCTTCATCACGTCTTCGGCCCGGCCGGTCGTGATCTCCTCGCCGAGATACATCGCGAGCACGCGGTCGACCAATGCGGCGACGCTCTTGACGTTGTGGTCGACCAGCATCACCGCGCGTCCCTCGTCGCGGAAGCTGCGGATCAGCGCGGAGAAGCCGCCGACTTCGCCGCTGGTCAAGCCGGCAAACGGCTCGTCGACCAGCACGACCTTGGGATCGCGCGCGATTGCTTTGGCCAATTCCAGCCGCCGCAAATCGGCGAACGGAAGCGTCGGCGGACGGCGGTCCATCACGGCGCCCAGGCCGACGCGATCGGCGATCCACTTGGCGCGTTCGGTCAGCGCCTTGTCGGGAAACAGCATGAACAGGCTGTCAGGCAACAACGCGACCATGATGTTCTCGAGCACGGTCTGCCGGTTCAGCGGCCGCGAGTGCTGGAACACCATGCCAAAACCCTTGCGCGCGATCTTGTGCGCTGGCAGGCCGGCGACGTTCTCGCCCTCGAAGATCACCTCACCTGAGGTCGGGCGCTCGATGCCCATCACGCTCTTCATTGCGGTCGACTTGCCCGATCCGTTCGGCCCGATCAGGCCGAGGATCTCGCCGGGGCGCACCTCGAAGCTCAAGTTCTTCACGGCGGTCAGGCCGCCGAATCTTTTCGTGAGTCCGCGAACCCTGAGAACGGGAGTGGTGGTGACAGTCTGATCCATTACGAGCGCGCCTCGCGTGACAAGGCCGCTCCGAGGAAACCGCCGGGGAAGAACAGCACGACGAGCAGCGCGACGGCCGAGACGATGAAGGTCGCGAGTTCGCCGGTCGGGCGCAGGAATTCACCGGCCACGATCAGGAAGATCGCGCCGAGCGCAGCCCCCAGCACGGTGCGCCGGCCGCCGAGCACCGCTGCGACGATGACGTTCACGCCGACCGCGACGTCGACCACAGTGCCGACAGACGCGGTGCCGAAGTAGAACACCAAGAGCGCGCCTGAGAGCCCGGAGAAGAACGCGCTGACGACGAAGGCCGCGAGCTTGTGCTTGACGATGTTGAAGCCGAGTGCGCCGGCCTGCACCGGGTCCTGCCCACTGGCCTGCAGCACGAGACCGACCGGCGATTGCGACAGGCCGTACAGGATGGCGGCGCTAATGGTCATGAAGCCGAGCGCAATCCAGTAATTCGCGCCGGCGTTGATGGTGATGACATCGGGAATGGTGAGGCCGATCTCGCCGCCGGTGAGATCGGCGAACACCACGATGAAGTTCTGCAGCATCAGCACCGCGACCAGCGTGGTCAGGCCGAAATAAGGGCCCCTCACCCGCAGCGCCGGCAGCGCCAGCACGAAACCCGCGACAACAGAGGCCAGCGCGCCGAGCACGATGCAGAGATACACCGACCAGCCGAATTGGGCGTTGAGGATGCCGGCCGTATAGGCGCCGACCCCGATCAGGAAGGTCGGCCCGAAATTGACCTCGCCGGCGAATCCGAACAGCAGGTCCCAAGCCATCGCGAACACGCCGAAGTAAAAGGCAACGGTCAGAAGCCCCAGGATATAGCCCGAGACGTACAACGGCAGCGTTGCGGCAATGACCACGCAGGCCAGCGAAATGAAGAACAACCGCGACGTGAAGAAATGGGCCATCTCAGCGCCTCCCCAGCAGGCCTTGAGGCCGGATATACATCACGATGACCAGCAGCAGCAGCGCCGGAATGGTGCGGTAGGCCGGCGAGACCAGGTACGCCGTCAAGGTTTCGAGATAGCCGACGACGAAGGCCGCGATCAGCGAGCCGGAGACACTGCCGAGACCGCCGAGCACCACGATCGAGAACGCGCTCGCCGTCAGTGGGCCGACGCTGTAAGAGCTGACGCCCAGGAACATGCCGAGCAGCACGCCGGCGATACCGGCAAGGGTGCCGTAGATCCCCCACACCACGACATAGATGCGGTTGAGCTCGAGCCCGAGCAGCGTGACGCCGCGCGGGTTCATCGAGGCCGCCAGCACCGCCTTGCCGGTGCGGGTGCGGTTCACCAGCAGCCACAGCAGGCCAATGACGAGGCAGCACACGATCGCGGTGAAGATCTCGTTCCGCGGCGTGCGAACGCCCACGATATTGATGACGCCTTCGACGATCGGCAGCACCGTCTTGGCATTGTTGGTGAAGAAATAGGCGATCAGTTCCTGGATCATGATCCCCCACAGCAAGGTGCCGGTGAGAACGAAGATTTCCTTCTCCTCGTTGGGGATCCGCCGCGAATTCTGGATCGGCTTCACGACCGCGAAATAGGTCGCGAATGCCATGATCAGCGCGACGGCGACGCCGACCAGCGCGCCGGAATAGGTGTCGAGATGCAGCACGCTGGCTGCGGCCCAGGCCGCGACCGCTGCGGCCACCATGATGGCACCGTGGGAGAGATTGAGGACACCGGAGACACCGAAGATCAGGGTGAAGCCGGTGGCGCCGAGGGCGTAGAGCGCGCTGATGGCGAAGCCATCGATCAGGATTTGTAACGCAAGCATGTATGACTGGCCGCGGCAGCAGGGCTGCCTGTTGGGGAGGACATCGCAGTGAAGAAAAATGCTCCCGGGAGAAGCCCGGGAGCATTTTCGTCAGCTAGTTCGAGGTGACCTTGACGAAGGCGGGGAACTTGAGCTCGCTCTTGGCGACCTCCTTGGGCCAGACCGCGACCTGCTTGCCACCCTGCCACTGCAGCATCAGCCCGGTGATCAGGCCCTTGCCGTACTTGATCGAATGGGTGAATGGATCGTCCTTGCCGTAGAACTGGATGCGCCCGATGGTGCCTTCCCAATCGGTCTTCTCCAGCGCGTCGACCAGCTTGTCGGCGTCGACAGAGCCGGCACGCTTCACCGCATCGGCGATGTAATAGACCTCGTCATAGGAGGTATAGCCGGCATAAGACGGATAGTTGCCGTAGCGCTTCTTGAAGTCTTCGGCGAACGGCACCGACTTCGGCGTCACCGCGACGTTCGGACCCGACACGCCCTGATAGAGCACGCCTTCCGCTGCGTCGTTGGTGTCCTTGCCGAAGGTCTCGTTGGTCGCCTGCGAGGAGATGCCGAACATCGGGATCGGCACCTGCTGGTTCTTCCACTGCACCGTCGGCTGCACGCCGACATGCGAAATGCCGGTGATGATGACGTCAGGCTTGGTGCCCTCGATCTTGTTGAAGATCGGCGTGAAGTCGGTGGTATCGGGCGAGAAGCGGATGTGATCGAGCATCATGAGGCCGATCTTGGGCAGGCACTCCTCGTAGCCGACGTCGAGCGGCTTGGTCCAGGCGGCGTCCTCGCTCATGACGACCGCTGACGTCATGTGCTTCTGATCGACCAGCAGGTCTTTGGCGGCGTCGCAGACCGACAGCGCCAGTGCTGCCGAGGTCAGATAGCCGTGGAAGGTGTACTTGTTCTTGTCATAGTCGGCGTGGACGCTCTTGCTGATCTCGTTGGAGGCAGCACCCGGTGTGACAAACGGCGTCTTCAGCCGCGAGGCCCAGGGCTCGAGCGCCAGCACCACCTCGCTGATGTAGCTTGCGATGACGATGTTGACCTTGTCTTCGTTGACCGCGCGCTGAAACGCGCGCACCGAATCGGCCGAGGACGAGTGATTGTCGTAAGAGACGATCTCGATCTTGCGGCCGTCGATGCCGCCCTTGGCGTTGATCTCGTCGGCGGCCATCTGAGCCGCCTGCGGGATCGACGCACCGGCAATCGCCTGCGCCTCGGCGATCACGCCGATCTTGAGGGTATCAGCGGCCAGCGCTCCGGTCGGAGCTGCCGCGACCAGCCCCAGGGCTGCGACTCCGGCAAGATGCTGCATCGCATGAAAAGGCACGCGGGATGATCTTTTCACTTTGTTTCACTCCTCGTTTGTCGGCTGCTTCGAGCTCTTGCGCGGCGACTATAGCCGCGACAAAACGCGCAGCAAGTGAAACCGCGCGCAGAGCGCCATGCGAGGAGGCAACTAAAGTAGTGGATCGGCGTTCGCGGGATTAACAATTGCACCTGTTATAGGCAGGTGGGCCCGACCCGTCGGGCAATTCAATTTTGCTTCACGCTTCCTTGCCAAAATTCTCAATCACTGAGTTGCCCGACGGCGCAAGCCCTCCCGCGGCACCGGCTTTCCCTGCGCCCTACTCAAGAAGAGGGGCAAACGAAATGCAAGACTCGGACAAATCATGTCGCGAGAATGCGAAAGCATCAGTCACAGGCGGCGCAACAAAATTCGCCGTCGTCCCGGCGAAGGCCGGGAGCCATTGCCCTGAATGAGTATTGTTGCGCGATGCTGGGGCCGCAATCCCGTTCACAACAACTGCTGCGGAGTATGGGTCCCGGCCTTCGCCGGGACGACAGCAGTACCCTACTCCGCCATCTCCACCTGCGCCGTAACGGAGGGACCAGCCAGTGGCCGCTCCTCCATCGCGATCAGGCAGAGTGCTGCGGTGGTCATCAGCGCGGTGGCGGCGCCGAAGACGTAGCGGAATGCGTGCCGCATGTCGTCGGCTGGGATCATGGGGACTGCACCGGCGCCGTGATGCTCGCCGGCGAGCGGAACGTCGACGCCCAGCGCGATCAGCAGTATCGCCGCGAACGCTGCGACGGTGAACGAGGACATCAGCGAGCGGAAGAAATTCATCGCGCCGGTGATGGTGCCGACCTGCGGCCGGGCAACCGAATTCTGCAGCGAAACCACGCAGACCGGGAAGGTCGTGCCGAGCCCGAGTGCGAACGCGGCCATCAGTGTCAGCAGGCCCCACAGCGGCAGCGTGGTGAGCGTGAGACCCAGCGCACACAACGCGGCCCAGGACGTGCCGATGATGGCGACGCGCTTGTAGTGCTTGGCGCGCGCCATGGTGCGGCCGGCAATCGCCGCGCCGCAGGTCGAGACCGCCGCGAGCGGGATCAATGCCAGCCCCGCCTCGCTGGCGCTGAGGTGATAGACCGACTCGTAATAAAGCGGGAGCTGCACGGTGAGGCCGGTGATCGCACCGAGCCCGCAGCCGCCAGCCGTCAGCGCGAACGGCGCAACCGATCCCGTCAGCAGCTTCAGCGGCAGGAACGGCTCATCGGCGCGGCGCGCGTGCCAAACGAAAGTGACCGCGAGTACGACAGCCGCGCCAATCATCGACAGCACGGTCGGCGACAGCCAGGGATAGCGCGAGCCGCCCCAGGTCAGCACCAGCATGAACACGACGGCGGAGGCCATCAGCAGCACGCCGCCGAGCCAGTCGACATTGCGCTTGCAGTGGAACACCGGGATCTTCTTCATCTTCGGCAGCAGCAGCGCAAGCGCCGCGGCCGTGAGCGGCAGGTTGATCCAGAAGATCATCGACCAATGCAGATGCTCGGCGAACACGCCACCGATCACCGGCCCGAGGATACCGCCGGCCATCCAGACGCTGGAGAAATAGGCCTGGTAGCGGCCGCGTTCGCGTGGGCTGACTACGTCGGAGATTACGGTCTGGACGACGGGCATGATGCCGCCGCCGCCAAGCCCCTGCAGGCCGCGGGCCAGGATCAGCATGGTCATGCTGGGCGCGATCGCGCACAGCACCGAGCCGACCACGAACAGGCTGAGCGAGGTGATGATCATGACACGGCGGCCATAGATGTCGCTCAGCGTGCCGAACACCGGCGCCACGGCGGTGGACGCCAGGAGATAGGCCGTGATCACCCAGGAGAGGTTGGTGACGTCGTGGAACTGGCGGCCGATGGTCGGCAGCGCGGTTGCGACGATGGTCTGGTCGAGCGCCGCCAGGAACATCGTCAGCATCAGGCTGATCACGATGGTGCGGACTTCGTCGTGATTGAGCGACACCGGCGGCGCGATCGACGGCGCATCGCCGACTTCGATCACCTCGCTCGGCAGACGGTTCAACTCGTCGGCAATGTCGTCAGGCAATGTCTGTTGGTCGGCAGGAAAACGGCTCTGCCGTTCATACTTGTTCATTTGAGGCGAAATGCTGCTGCGCGGGCTGATCCCGCGATGGAATCATTCTCTGTTTTGCAATTTAGACAGCAACACGATGCTGAGGCAGGCCCCTCGGCGCATGGGTGCATCCCACCGGGATATTCTCGCGATGACGTGATCGAGACAGGCGCCAAGAAAGCCGCGACAACAGGCCTTTCGGCGTCACGTCCCGGAGATCTTCTTGGTCACCTTGGGCCGCTTCTTCAGCTGTGCCTGCTTTGGCAGCAGCGCCGGCCAGCGCACGATGTGATCCTCGAGATCGGCATCGTTGACGTCGAGCTCGGTGCCCTGCACCCGGCCGCGCACCGACACCCCGGCTTCATGAACGGTGTTGGGGTCGCCGGAGATCAGGGGGTGCCACCAATAGAGGTCCCGCCCCTCGGCCACCAGGCGATAGCCACAGCTCGGCGGCAGCCAGTTCAGGGTGCGGACGTTCTCGGGCGTCAGGCGGACGCAATCCGGAACCTTGTCGGAGCGGTTCGGATAGTCCTTGCAGGCGCACAGGCCGGAATCGAGCAGTTTGCAGGAAATATGGGTGAAGTAGATCTTGCCGGTGTCCTCGTCCTCGAGCTTCTCTAGGCAGCAGCGTGCGCAGCCGTCACACAGGCTCTCCCATTCGGCGCTGGACATCTCCTCCAACGTCTTGGTTTTCCAGAAGAAACCCTCCTGGTCCGACGGGCGCTTGGGCGGTACGGTCATGATTCCCTTAAAAACAACGATGTGGTTCTTCTTGGGATGCCGTGGGAGGCCGCGCAAGGGGATGGTTTTGCGGGGCCGAAAAAGGCCGTGGGCGAAATTAGTCCTTTCATTAAATTCACAAGCCGCGCCATTGGTTTATGGCTGCCGCTCGGATAGAACAGCGACCCGAGTCCCCCATGACGCAAAAGCGCCTTGGGTTTGCTGCAACATCCGAGCAAGGCGCTGGCTGGTGCCCGTTAGGGCGCCTGCAGCACTGTCGAACTGATCAAGGGCCCAGGTAAGTCCCCAAGTGCGCCAGATCCTACCGCCGCATTGGACGCAGAAGGTCCGGAACTTCTTTCTGGACCTCGATGCGCGTATCGACTCGACGCTGTTCTCGTCGGGCAAGGGCCTGCGCGAGCTCTACGAGCGCTATTCCACCTTCATGGACCGCTTCTATGTCGGCCGCTGGATGCGCTGGGTTTTCATCGAGCCGCTGTCGGAAGCCGCCACCATCGGGCTCGGCGGCATGATCCTGATGCTGACGCTCGCGATCCCCGCCTTCCGCGAGACCGCCGACGAAGACTGGCTGAAGAAGTCCGATCTCGCGGTGACTTTCCTCGACCGTTACGGCACCCCGATCGGCAGCCGCGGCATCAAGCATAATGACTCGATCCCGCTGGAGGACTTTCCGGACAATCTGATCAAGGCGACGCTCGCGACCGAAGACCGCCGCTTCTACGACCATTTCGGCATCGACTTTCCCGGCCTGGCGCGCGCGCTCGTCACCAATGCGCAGGCCGGCGGCGTCCGCCAGGGTGGTTCGTCGATCACCCAGCAGCTCGCCAAGAACCTGTTCCTCAACAACGAGCGCACCATCGAACGCAAGGTGAAGGAAGCCTTCCTCGCGATCTGGCTGGAGACGCGCCTCACCAAGAACGAGATCCTCAAGCTCTATCTCGACCGCGCCTATATGGGCGGCGGCACCTTCGGCGTCGACGGCGCGGCGCATTTCTACTTCAACAAGTCGGTCCGCGACGTGAACCTCTCCGAGGCCGCGATGCTCGCCGGCCTGTTCAAGGCGCCGACCAAATACGCCCCGCACATCAACCTGCCCGCCGCACGCGCCCGCGCCAACGTCGTGCTCGACAATCTGGTCGATGCCGGCTTCATGACCGAGGGCCAGGTGTTCGGCGCCCGCCGCAATCCCGCAGTCGCGGTCGACCGGCGCGACGAGAACTCGCCGAACTACTATCTCGATTATGCCTTCGACGAGATGCGCAAGCTCGTCGACACCTTCCCGAAATCCTATAACGAGCGCGTCTTCGTGGTCCGCACCTCGATCGACATGAACGTGCAGCACGCCGCCGAGGACGCCATCGAGAACCAGCTCCGCCAGTTCGGGCGCGATTATCACGCGACCCAGGCGGCGACCGTGGTGTCCGATCTCGACGGCGGCATCCGCGCCATGGTCGGCGGACGCGACTATGGCGCAAGCCAGTTCAACCGCGCCGTCGACGCCTATCGCCAGCCCGGCTCGTCGTTCAAGCCCTACGTCTACACCACGGCGCTGCTGAACGGCTTCACGCCGACGTCGAAGATCGTCGATGGTCCAATCTGTATCGGCAATTGGTGCCCGCAGAACTATGGCCACTCGTATTCCGGCTTGATTACACTGACGCAGGCGATCACGAACTCGATCAATGTCATCCCGGTGAAGCTGTCGATCGCCATCGGCCAAAGGGAACAGCCGAAGGCACCCAATCCGGCGAAGATCGGCCGTGCCAAGATCGTCGAGGTCGCGCGCCGCTTCGGCCTCACCGCGCCGCTGCCCGATACGCCGTCGATGCCGATCGGCTCCGACGAAGTCACCGTGATCGAACACGCGGTGGCGTATGCGACGTTCCCGAACAGGGGCAAGGCGGTGACGCCGCATGCAGTGCTCGAAGTGCGCACCGGCGCCGGCGATCTGGTCTGGCGCTGGGACCGCGACGGCCCCAAGCCGCGGCAAGCCATTCCGGCGAATATCGCGGCCGACATGGCGGGCATGATGAGCCACGTGGTGAGCGAAGGCACTGCGCGCCGCGCCGCGCTCGACGGTATTCCGACCGCGGGCAAGACCGGTACCACCAATGCCTACCGCGACGCATGGTTCGTCGGCTACACCGGCAACTTCACTTGCGCTGTCTGGTACGGCAATGATGACTATTCGCCGACCAACCGCATGACCGGCGGCTCATTGCCGGCGCAGACCTGGCACGACATCATGATCACCGCGCATCAGGGCGTGGAGGTCAAGGAGTTGTCAGGTGTCGGCATGGGCCAGAAGCTACCGCAGGCCAATGTCGTGGCGAATACTGCGCCAAGGGTGCTGGAGACCAAACCTGGTCCGCCGCCGGTGCTGACCAAGCGCGGCGCTGACATCCTGGTGCGGGTCGAAAAGCTGCTCGACGACGCCGCCAAGACGAATGAAAAGACCACCGGCAAGGCCACGCTGAACGAACCGGCCAAGACCGGCAAGCCGGAATCCTCGAGCGCGTTGGCCTTCCCAGAAAACTATGTTGCCGCGGCCGGCCCCAACGGCACGACAGCTTCCGTGCCACGCAAGAACTGACGTGCGGCTGATCCTCACCACCTTGATGGCGCTTGTTATCGCCACCGCAGTCGGGCTGGGCCTGACCTACGCGACGGCGACGCGCGGCACCGATCTCGGCACGTTGAAGATCGGCGCATGGACCGCGCGGCCGAAGAACGGCACCTCCGACGTCGACCCGTATTCGCGCGCAACGATCGCCCGCAGCGGCGAGCTGCCGATCGGCACCGGCGACGGCATCGCATTCTCGGCGACCACCGATGAGAAGAACAAGCCGCTCGACGGCCGCTGCGACGTCGTCGTCAGCGGCGTGACGCCGGCGGCGCGGTTCTGGACGCTGACGCTGTTCGACCGCAAGGGCCATCTGGTCGCGAACGCGCTGCAGCGCTACGGCTTCACCAGCCAGGAGATCATCCGCGCCTCCGACGGCACCTTCGAGATCCACATCGCCTCGCGCTCGCGCGCCGGCAACTGGTTGCCGACCGGTGGCATCGAGCGCTACGCGCTGATGCTGCGGCTCTACGACACGCCGGTCGGGGTTGCGACCCGCACCCAGCGTGATGCGCCGATGCCCGCGATATCGACGGTGGGCTGCCCATGATCCGCATCGTGTTCACGATCCTGGCGGGCGTGCTGCTTGGTGGCGTGGTGCATCTGGTCAGCGTGCTGGCACTGCCGCGGATCGCCTCGCAGGACGCCTATTCGCGGCTGACGCCGATGACCAAACTCAACGAGGTGACGCAGCTGCCGCTGGCCGATCCGAGCAATTCGCCGATGCCGCTGATGGACCCGGCGTTCGCGGTGGCGATCTGCCGCTACGATCTGTCGACCGGACCGATCAAGCTGACCGTGCCGGTGAGCCAGGCCTATACCTCGGTGTCGTTCTACACCCGCAACGAGGTGGCCTATTACGCCATCAACGACCGCTCCGCCGGCAAGAAGGTGATCGAGCTCGACCTGATGACGGAAGCGCAGCACGACGAGTTGCCGGAAGACGAGGACGTTACCGCCGCCGACCGGCTGATCATCGACTCGCCGACCGCCACCGGACTGATCCTGCTGAAGGCGCTGGCGGCGGAACCCGGCCTGATGCCGCAGGCGCAGGCCTCGCTCGCGGCCTCGCGCTGCAAGGTGCAGGCCGAGCCTGTGGCGGCCAAGCAGGAGCCGCCGCCCCAACCGGCCCCGGCGCCACCGCCGCCTCCGGCGCGCAAGCGCTAGGCGGCGGCCGCCGCGTGACGTCCGCAGCGGCAATTTTCATAATCGACGGGATCATGGCTGTTGACGATCGTGACGGTGTCGCCATGCGCCGCCTTCAACGCCCGCAGCCGCTCCTGGTTCTGGACACGGGTCGCGCGATCCATATCAGCGCGGCGCTGGAAGATGCCGAGCACGAACGGGATCCGCGGCTTTGCCGCGATCTGCGCATGATAGAAATAGGCATCGCCGGCATGCAGCAGCCATTTGCCCTTGTCGCGCACCGCGATCCCGCAATGGCCGAGCGTATGCCCCGGCAGCGGGATCATCAGGATGTCGCTTTCGCGGTCGCCGAGCGCACGCACGCCCTGGAAGCCGAACCAGTTCTCGCCGCCTTGGCCATAGAACGCCCAGTCCGGCCCGTGCTGCCACTGCGCCGTGATGTAGCGGCCGTCCGGCGGCGCAATCTGATGCGTGACCGCCATGTCGTATTCCTTGCGCTGGACGTGGACCTTGGCCTTCGGAAAGTCCGGCACGCCGCCCGCATGATCCCGATCGAGATGCGTCAGCAGCAAATGACGCACGTCGTTCGGAGAAAAACCGAGCGCCTTGACCTGCTGGACCGCGGTCTCGGCCGGATCAAGCCGCGGCGTGGTCTGGCGCACCCATTTGCGCCCCAGCCGCGGCGGATCGGCGATATCGCCGAGGCCGATGCCGGTATCGACGAGCACGAGGCCGTCATTGCTCTCGACCAGCAGGCAATGACAGACCATCCGTGCTCGCCGGAAGATACTGCCGGTCCCGTTCACGAGCCGCTGTCCGATCGGGCACATCGTGCCGGTGTTGAGATGGTGGATGCGCATGACAAAGCCTTCTGCTGAGATCAGCGCTTGGCTTGCCATCCGCCGTATCATAGGTAAAATATTGTCTAACTATCTCCTCGATAGGATAGGCCTATGGATATCCGCGAACTCCGCTATTTCGCGGCGGTGTACAGGGAGCGTAACCTGACCGCCGCAGCCAAGCGCTGCTTCATCTCGCAGCCGTCAATCTCGGCTGCGATCACCCATCTCGAAGCCGAGCTCGGCACCACGCTGTTCATCCGCCACAAGAAGGGCATGGCGCCGACCGAATCCGCCGAACAGTTCCACAGCGTCGCACGCCGCATCATCGACGAGGCGGACGCCGCCCGGAACCTGTTCCGCAAACCCACAACCCAATGCGCGCTGACGCTCGGCCTGATGCGCACGCTCGATCAGGCACGAACGATCGCACTGCTGAAGCCGCTGACCGCCAAACCCGATCTCGCGCTGCGGCTGGTCGGGGCCAACGAGAAGGCCGATGCGCGGATCGTCTCGAAGACCATCGTCGGCGCCGGCGAGCATTTCATCCCGCTGTGGACCGAGCGTTACGTGGCGGCGCTGCCGCCGGCACATCCGCTCACGCTCAAGGACAAGCTGCGGACCTCCGACTTCGCCGGCGTGCCGATGATCGATCGCTGCCACTGCGAGCAGCAGGAGTTCTTCCGGCGCGCCGCGCCGCCGCGCAAGCCGGTGGCGATCGCGGAATCGGAGGAGTGGGCGATGGCGCTGGTTGCGGCCGGAGTCGGAGTGGCGATCGTCCCCGAAGGCGTGGCGCGCGGCAATCCCGATGTCGTGGTGCGCGCGATCGAGATCGATGTGACGCGCCAGGTCGGCCTCGCCTATCCCTCGGCCCGCCCGCCCTCCGACGCGCTCAAGGAGTTCATCGCGAGCCTGCCGCAGCAGCAGGCGAAAGTGAGACCAGCGGCGTTGAAAGCGAAGCGAGCCTAGCCCTTCGACACCACCGCGCGGCCTGCGACGGGCGCAGCGGCAACTGGCGGATTGGCCGTAAGCCGGGCGAGTTCGCCGATCTGGCGGTCAGCATCCGCCGCCATGCTGTCCGGCGCCTGGATCACCAGCCGCTCCAGCGCCCAGCGATAGGACGAGATCCGCCGCTCCAGGCTTTCCTGGACCCACTGCACGATCAGCGTGTTCTCTTCCATGCGCGCGGTCGCATCAGTGCGCTCGCGCGGCGACAGGTCCGAGATCATGGTGAGGCTGGCATTGCGCTTGCGGTCGAGTTCGATCACCCGGATCGCCGTGGCGAAGAACGGCTCGAAGCGGGTGATGTCGTCGCGGACGTGATCGATCAGGAGCGAGTAACGCGAGGCAAACGAGCGATGCGGCTCGTCGATCAGGTTGCGGCCATAGGCCGTGCGGTCGAACACCACCTTCTGGCGCCACGGCGACGGCAGCGTCTGGTAATCGCCGAACACACTCTTCCATGCCGGGCGCGACAGCGGCGGCTCGATGAACTGGTAGGCGAGATCGCGCAGCTGGCGTTCATTGTCGGTGAGCTGGAACTGCGAGGCCTTCATGCCGACGCTGCCGGTCGCCTCGGCGCCGAGCCAGCGATGCATATCGTCGTTGCGAAGATCGCTACGGGTGCGGCCGAAATCGCCACCGCTGCAGCCGCCAAGCGCGGCGCCTGCCAACAGCAGTATCAGCGCCGGGAATGGCCGCCGATCAGTGATCCGCATCAGGAGCGCCGGCGGCGACGGCGTCCGGGTGCTGTCCCCTCTTCCGGTCCGCGACCACCGCCGGTTTCCTCAGTGGTGCGCTCGATCCGGACGACGGGAAGGATCAGCACGGTCGCCATGCTTTCGCCGGCGACCTCCATCATGCTCGGCCGCCGCGTAGCCGCATCCGCCGGAAATTCAATGATGGTGCCCATGTTCCGTTCTCTCTGGCGCACGGGACATGATTTGCCCTGCGACGGCCTGAGTTAAGAACGCGTATGGTTAATGACATCTTAAACCGCTGACACGGGCGGTTACGGATGTGGCGCTGTGCCCTATTTGACACGCGCAAATTGCAGCGTTCGCCTTCACGGCTTATTTTCCTTAACCAGCTCTTAAAGCAGCCTGCGTAGGCTCGCTTCCACAAGGTTTTCAAACTCGAATCCATATCCAAGTCGCGTACACGCCTCAGATGAGCGCTGCTCCACCATTTCCAGGTCTCGATGGGTTGTTGACGCTCTCGCGCCGCGAGGGCGTCGACATCCGCCCTACGCTGCTGCGCGTGCTGACCGACCTCTATGTGCAGGCAAGCGCCCACTCCGCCGACGAAGAGCGACAATTCGTCGAGCTGACATCCCGCCTGATCGACGAGGTCGATGATGCAACCCGCGCCGCGGTGCGCGCGCGGCTGTCGATCTATCCGGCAACACCGGTCCAAATCCTGGATAAGTTCGGGCTGAGGCGCGCCGATCCGCACCACCCGATGCCGGCGGCCTCACCGATACCTGCTCCCGCGTCTCCTACCCCGTCGGTCAAGATACCAACGGAGGCGGAGCTGCGGATGGCAGCGAGCCTGGCGATGCGGCCGAACGATGCCGCCGAAATCTCCGACATGTTCTTCGCGGCTAGCGCCAGCGAGCGCGCGCAGATTCTGCACAATCTGCAGGAGACGCCGCTGAAGGCCGCCGCACGGATTCCTTCCGCCCGCGCCGCACGCGCAATCCATATCCTGGAGATGGCCGCGTTTGCCGAGGACGTCGAGAACTTCACGCTCGAACTCGGCGATGCGCTGATCCTGCCAACGCGGATCGCAGCACAGGTCGTGGACGATGCCGGCGGCGAACCGCTCGCCTGCGCGATGCGCGCGCTCGAAATGTCCGGCTCCGCATTCCAGCGCATCCTGATGTTTCTCAATCCGGAAGCCGGGGCATCGGTCAACTATGTCTATCGGCTGTCGCGGCTCTACGATCGCCTAAGTGAGCGCTCGGCGCTCGTGATACTGGCGGCATGGCGCGGCTCGACCATGGCGGTGGCGCGCGCCAAATACCGCTCCTCGCTTTACGATGACGAGCGTCAGCGCGTGCGCGCGGCCGCAGCGCAGACGCGCCCGGCGGTGCAACCCGGCAGCGCGCCTGCTATTCGCACCCATAAATCCTAGAAACTAGCTTTTCGCGAGATCGAGAAAATGCCGCCCGGCGCGGTCCTCGGTCTCGACGATCCACGCGTCCGGATCGAAGCGGACTTCCTTGGCCAAGCGTTCGTCGATGGATCGCTCGGGCGCCGGCTGCGGTGCGATCGGTAAAAACAGCCGCTCAGCCGGTCGGCTATCGTCATAGACGGTCTGTGGTGCGGGTGCATAGAGCATCGCGTTGCCGTCCATCAGCGCCACCTTGACGAACACGGCACCGGCCTCCTCCGCGCCCCTCCTGGAGACGGCGCCGAAGACACCTTCAGTCTGGCAGCGGCGCAGATAGGCAGCCACCCAAATGCTCGATTTCAATCGCATGCGCCGATCCTATAGGCCAGCAGCACAGCCCCGTCCAATCGTCGACGGCAACCTCGCCAATTGACCGCCACGTCAGTCACTCGTATCCTTGATGTCGCGGTACAAGCCGCGCCCGGGTCCACGGGAAGGGTCGAACCCACTTGCAGCGACTGAGCGGCTAATCGAGCCTTTGTGCAGCCGGTTTTGTGGACCATCGGCGATCCATGCACGGAGGTTTTCCATGGACCGGTCGCCCGCGCGATTGAATCTCGAACATCTGAAGAAGCAGGCCAAGGAGCTTATTCGCCTTTACCGGCGACAGGCCCCGGAGGCCCTTGCCCGTTTCCGGCATACGCTGCCAGTGGCGGCCGGACGCAGCGACACCGAGATCGCCGCGCTCAATCTTCGGCTCCACGACGCACAGTCCTGCGTGGCGCGCGATCTTGGTTTCGCCTCGTGGCGGGACTTACGCCGCTATGTCGAAGCGCAATCGCCGCCCGGCAAGAGCAAAGCCGATCGCGCGTTGCGATGGCTCCAGGTGGTCTACGCCGGCGACATCGACGGCACTGTCAATCGCGCCAATCCACGGGTTGCCGCGCGGATGCTCGCCAAATATCCCGATCTCGCCGCTGATGATCCCTATCTCGCCTGTGCGATTGGCGACGAAGATGCGGTGCGACGTGCGGCAGCGAGCGATCCCGGTTGGGTCAATCGGCCGGGCGGCCCGCTAAAACTGCCGCCGCTGGTGGCTGTCACGCATTCCAGCCTGCTGCAGGTTCCGGAATTCCGCACGCGCCTGCATCGCTGTGCGCGCCTCCTGCTGCGGGTCGGCGCCGATCCCAATCAATACATCAGCAGCCGCTGGCCGCCGGGCTCACTGGGCGAGCCCGACGATAGCAATCCGCTGTCGGCGCTTTATGGCGCCGCCGGGCGCAACCACGATCTGGAACTGACGAAGCTGCTGCTCGAGGCGGGTGCGGATCCAAACGACAATGAATCTCTGTATCATTCGCTGGAAGCCTCCGTGACCACAGGCGTTCTGCTCGAGCATGGAGCGCGTATCGCGGGCACCAATGCGATGTACAAGGTGCTCGACAGCGAGAACATCGCCGCGCTTGAATTGCTGCTGCGGCACGGCGGCGATCCGAATGAGCCCGCCGGCAACGCGCCGCTGACCGAATGCGGCTCGCCCCTGATGTGGGCGATCCGGCGGCGACTGTCGCGCCGTTGCATCGCGACGTTGCTTGACGCCGGAGCAGATCCCTCCATCACGACGCCCAACGGCCTCACCGCCTACAGGTTCGCGCTGCAATTCGGGCTAACCGACGTCGCCGACCTGCTGCGTCAGCGAACTGGTGCCGAGGCGCTTCCCGACGACGAGCGCTTCGTCGCCGCCTGCGCCAGTGGCAACGAGGCCGAAGCGCGCCGCATCCAGGCCGAACGGCCCGACCTTCCGGGCGCGCTCTCAGCTCAGCAGTTGCGCCTGCTTCCTGAGCTCGCCGCGGCAGGTGATGATGCCGGCGTGCGGCTGATGGTCCGGCTCGGCTGGCCCATCACGGCGCGCGGCGGCGACTGGGATGCATCCGCGCTCAATCATGCCGTGTTTCGTGGCGATGCCGGATTGACGCGATTCCTGCTTGAGCACGGCGCGCAGTGGACCGAGCAGCACGGCTTCGGCGACAACGCATCCGGCAGTCTCTCATGGGCGTCATGCAACGAGCCGATCGACGGCGGAGATTGGGCCGGCTGCGCGCAAGCCCTGCTCCACCACGGTATGCCCCGCGCCATCCCGGATCACGACGATCCGGAATGGATCCTGATCGCGGGGCGCAAGAAGATGTTCTCCGACGACGTCAGAGAGGTGCTGCTCGGCGAGATCGCCTGAGGCCCGACTTAGTCGATCGGATGACCGATCATCACGGTGAGCTCGTGGACAAGGCGGTCGGACATCTGTCCGGTCACCGGCAGCTTGCGCGCACGCTCGAACTTGGCGATTGCGGCCTGGGTATCCGCTCCGATCGCGCCGGTCGGCTTGAGCTGACCATAACCGTATTCGGTCAGCGCGCGCTGGACCGCCGCGATCTTCTTTCCGGCCGCGTTCAAATTCGAGGTTGGGATCGGTGCCGGCGGACGCAAAACGTTGGACGGCGCGGCAACGGGCGCCGCGCTGGTCGATTTCATCACCAGACTGGTCATCGGATCGGAAGGCTTGGTGTCGGACGATTTGGCTTCCACCGGTTTGGCCTCGGCCGGCTTCATCTCGACCGGTTTGGTCTCAATCGGCTTAGGCTGCTCGGTGACTACAGGCTCGACCGGCCGTGCGGCTTCGACCGGCCGCGGACGCGGGATGGGGCTGGCGACGGCCGCGACCGGAGCCGGCGGAGGCAGTGTGACGACGGAACCGCCGAACATCGGCGACGGATGGCGGCCCGCTTGCAGGAACAGCGCGTTGGTCAGGATGGCGACAACGGCAGCCGCTGCAAGAACACCCGCGACCATGTCCTTCGGGCTGTGCAACAACACGCGCAGGGCGAGGCCGCGTTCTGCCTCGGCCTCGATCGCCACCGCCTTGGCGCCGCGGCGACGCCGTGGCGTTTCATCATCATCCAAAGTCTGTCTAGGCACTTTTCTTCACCTGATGGGCTTGCTCTTGTAGTCCGGACCGCAACGCCGGCTTCAGGGTCGAGACATTGCTGGACGGTTCGGCCTCTGCCTGCGGCGTGAACGCCAGCGGCAGCGCGACCGACACGGTGGTGCCCTCGCCGACCTTGCTCTCCACGTTCAGCTCGCCATGGTGGAGACCGACCAGCCCCTTCACGATCGAGAGGCCGAGACCTGTGCCCTCATGCCGGCGCTGGTACGTCTTGCCGGCCTGGAAGAACGGATCGCCGATCCGCTTGAGGTCATCAGCCGCAATGCCAACCCCGGTGTCCGAGACACGCAGCAACAGCCGCGATCCCTCGACCGCCGCCGATACGGTCACCTTCCCACCGCGCTCGGTGAACTTGATCGCGTTGGAGACGAGATTGAGCAGGATCTGCTTGAACGCGCGCGGATCGCCGTTCAGAACCGGCAGCTCATCGGGGACGCGGGTTACCAGATCGACGCCGTTCTCGCGCGCCTTGAGCGCCAGCAAGTTGCAGCAATTGAGCAGCGCCGGCCGCGGCGCGAACGGTTCCGCGGAAATCTCGAAATTGCCGGACTCCATCTTCGACATGTCGAGGATGCCGTTGACCACGGACAGCAAATGCTGCCCGGAGTCGTTGATGAGTTGTGCATACTCCTTGCGGCGCGCGGCATCGAGCCCGAGGACGTCCTCCTGCGTGATCATCTCCGAGAAGCCGATGATGGCATTGAGCGGCGTCCGCAATTCGTGGCTCATGGTGGCCAGGAAGCGCGTCTTCGACGCATCCGCCTGTTCGGCGGCCGTTCGTGCCAGTTCGAGCGCCTGCTCCTGCACCTTGCGATCGGTGACATCACGGATCACGGCGACGACCTCGGCTTCGCCTTGGGTCTGATCGAGCGGACGGCAGCGCATCTCGGCCCAGATGAACTCGGCCGCGACGGTCTGGCCCCGCGGGGTATCGCGGCGCAGGCGGAATTCGACGCTGCGCGACTCGCCGCCGCGTGCGGCATCCGACAGCGCGGTGAGGTAGGCCGGCCGATCGGCGACGTGAACGCGATCGAACAGGCCGTGGCCCAGCAGCCGCGATGCCGATGCACCGAGCATGATCTCGGCAGCCGGCGAAATGAAACACACCGCACCGTTGCGGCTGTGCCGCGACAACACGTCGCTCATATTGTGCGCGAGCAGGCGATAGCGCTCTTCCTCGACATAGAGCAGCGCCACGCTGGTGCGCGCCAGCGACTCGGCGCCAAAGGCGAGCCCGGCCGCATAGAATGTCGCCGACACCACGCCGAAGCCGGCCAGCATCCCGTTCGCCGCGACGCCGGGATCGGCCGCCGGCAGGACGTGGTAGAATCCGAGCACGGTCAGCAGCGCGGCGCAGATCATCGCCAGTGCGAACGCAAGCGCCACCACGCGCCTGGAGGCCGACAGCGCCGCCTCGATCGGAATCACCACGAGCCAAACGGCCGCAAACGAAGCTATTCCGCCGGTCGTGGCCGCGATGGTCATCACCAGACCGGCGAGCGCCAGCGACGACAGCAGATGCGCGCCGTCATAACGGCCGGTGCGCGACAGGAACCATGACAGCAGGATCGGTGCGATCAGCCAGGCGAACGCCGCGGCCTCGATCGCCGACGGCGCGCCGCGCATCGCAAGATAGGCCGGGAAGGCCGCGAACGCAGCCAGGCTGCCGAGCAGCCGCGGCGCCATGAAGGCGCGATGGCGTGCACGTGTCAGCACATCATAGCGTGCCGACGGGTGCAGCAGCGCATCGAGGCAGTCGCGGATCAGACTCAAAACACTCACAGCACTCGCGCCTCGGCTTGATCGTCGGACAGACGCGCCGGAACGCCTCCTTGGTGATTACGGGCCAACGTGTCAGAGCGAACTTAAGCGAACGCTAAGGGCCGGCCGCCCGCCACCAAACACCGTGCATTCGCCAGACTTTTGCGCGTTGTCGGCCGGCCATTTGTCGGGGATGGTGAACGACAGGTTTCCGGATGTGATGATCTATGGTTTCGAAATGGTGGACGTGGCGCACGCCGCAGATCCGGGCCGCCGGAACGCCATCAATCGAAAATTTACGCCGAATCAAATCAGGCGCATTTTCAGCGATTTTTCGCCGAGTTTACCTCAATGCAGATACTTCCGATTTATCGACCGATGCTACTCCTGAGCCAACTGCGGCATCGACCGCTATGAAGCAAAAGACAAGATAGACGACCGGGATCGCGCCATGTTTTTCCTGCTCCGTATGGCATTCTGGCTCGGGCTTGTGCTCGTGCTGCTGCCGAGGGACAAAACACCTGAATCGGACAAGACGCCGCAGATCAGCGCGTCGGAAGCGGTGTCGGCCGCCACCGCGGCCGTTGGCGACATGGGGCAGTTCTGCAAACGTCAACCCGCCGCCTGCGAGGTTGGCGGCCAGGCCGCCACGGCAATCGGCCAGCGTGCGACCGACGGTGCGCGCAAGCTCTACAAGATCATCACCGACAAGAAGGCGCCCGACCACACCGGCTCGATCAGTAGAGACGATACAGACGCATCGTCTGCACTTGCCGGGTCCCGTGACACGCTGACAGCGGACGATCAGGCGATCGAATTCCGCCAACCGCCGACGCCGTGACCTCAAATTAAGCGCGGAACCGGTTCCATTTTCGTCGCTTTGGCGGCTCGGCTTCCTATATAAGCCCGTGAGAATGGGATGCGGGCCGAGATGACGACGATCGACGAAATCAGGGACAATTTTACGCTGCTCGACGAGTGGGACGACCGCTATCGTTACGTGATCGAGCTCGGCCGCACGCTCGACCCCTTGCCCGAGGCCGAACACTCAACCGAAAACAAGGTACAGGGCTGCGTCAGCCAGGTCTGGCTGTCGAAGCGGATCGATCGCGATGCCAATGGCCAGCCGCGGCTGAACTACCTCGGCGACAGCGACGCCCATATCGTACGTGGGCTGGTCGCGATTGTGCTGACGCTCTATTCAGGCCACACGCCGCAAGAGATCTTGTCGAAGGACGCGCTCGCGCTGTTCGACGAGTTCGGCTTCCGCGACCATCTGACCCCGCAGCGCTCCAACGGCCTGCGGTCGATGGTCGAGCGCATCCGCACCGATGCGCGTGAGGCGTTGGCGCAAGCATGATCCGGAAAAGTGCGTAGCGGTTTTCCGAAGAGAAGAAAGCCTCGTCGGCGGCAAAGTTAGGACGCGTCGTTCCGGGGCGCGAAGCGAACCTCAGATGCGCAATTGCGCATCGGGAAACCTCGAGATTCTCAGGTGCGCAATTGCGCACCATAGTTCGATGTTAAACGCATCGCCCCCGAATGATGCGGCTAGAACTACTTCTTCTTCCGTGCCTGCTGGCCCAGCCCCATCTTCTTGGCGAGCTGCGAACGCGCCACGGCATAGTTCGGCGCCACCATCGGATAGTCGGCCGGCAGGCCCCATTTGTCGCGATATTGCTCAGGCGTCATATTGTACTGCGTGCGCAAATGTCGCTTGAGTGACTTGAAGCGCTTGCCGTCTTCGAGACACACCAGATATTCCGGCGTGATCGACTTCTTGGTGGATACCGCAGGCTTCGCCGGCTCGAGCGGCGCATCAGTGCGGCCGGTCGAAACGCGCATCAGCGCGGCGTGGACCTGGCTGATCAGGTTGGGAATGTCCGAGGCCGGCGTCGGGTTGTTGCTGAGATAGGCCGACACGATGCTGGCGGTCAGCTCGACCGGGCTCTTGCCTGAGGTATCGGACATGGCTCAACCTTCCCGTGGTATCGAAGGGCGCAACATGGTGCGCCGACCGGACAGTATCCGACCGCGACAATACACCGGCAGAATCCCGCACTACTTCGCGAATATGAGTGGATTACAGCACATCTGACAACAACGGCAGTGCTCTATTTTTAAGACAAGAGCGCCGCAAGTATCGCCCAGAATGTTGTTTTAACGCGTCTTCTTCACGCGAACCGGTATCCACTTCGCTTGAAAACGCTCTAGGGGCGCTGCTCCAGATGTGACCTGAGTTCGTCGATGGAGGCAAAGCGCATCATGCCCTCGGGCATCTGCGCTTCGATCGACCCGTCCGAATACAGCGAATAGGCCATGCCATCCACGATGCCCGATTTGAGCACGGTCACCGGAGGCTGCTCCTGCGGTGCCGGCGGATGGCCGGGCGAAGGCGCGGCACCCTGCCCCCCTTGTTGGGCCCCTTGGGCCTCGCTGAAGGTCGATGGCGTGCGTGCAGTTCGGCGCGGAGCGACGTCGACCGACCTCGGCCGTTCCGCTTTCGGCCAGGCATCGTCGAAGCTGACGGGGGCGGGCTCACCCGCCGCCGCCGGGTTAGGGCGCAACTCGGGCGACAACAGGTCAGGAGATAGCGGCTCGGCGCCACGCGCCTGGGCCCGCTCGCGCTCCTTCCGCGAGCTGGAAGAGAACAGCAGGTTACGCCGCTTGGTTGGCGCCTCTGGCTGAGCTGCCGCGGGCACGGGTGGCTGCACCTCGCTCGATACACCGCGCTGGGTCGCCTCCTCGTGCCAGGGGGCCGCGGGCGGCGCGATCGGCGGAGGTTCGGCATCGTGCGGGTCCCGAGGAAACAGAGAGCCGCCCTCGCCGGGCGGAGCATTGCGCGGGGAAGTTGCAGCGCCGGCCGCCGGCCGCGGGAACTCGGGTCGTGCGCCGGCGGCAGCCGGGCCGAGCCGGCTAGCAATCTGCTGGAGTTCCCGGACGGCCGCGGCCAGCGCCAAGACGATCGCACCGGAGCCCACGCCCGAGACGCCCGTTATGATCAACGTGCTGCCGACGCTGAACTCCTTGAAAGGAATTCCAAGGACGATCGCCACCAAGCCCGCCAAAACCAGGCCAGCGCCGGCGACCAACAGAGCAACCATCATCGAACTAACCCCCGGACGACCCGCCTGAAATCGGCGCAGCCGCCAACGCCACGATACCGTCATATTATCCACATCGCCAACCGCCAATTGTGGACAGAGTTCCCGAAAATCTGGTTCCGCGCGGCATTGTCGGCCCGCCACCGCGATCGATTCCGGTCTTCCGAGCAGTCATTCCCGTAAATCTACTGACGACGAATTGCTGCCAATTTATTGCAACGCACCGGGGGAATTACGCCACAATTGCCAATTACTTGGACGTGGAACTGCGCTATATGGACGCCGGGGAATGAGGCCCTAAAGCGCCAACTGGGCCACAGGGACGCCGGTACCGCTAGCCATGTCATCTATCACGACGTCTGCCATCGATACGCCTGCGCGGCGCTCGGTGGAGAAGACCTGCGACGATCTCGCCCTCCTCGCTCTCGGCGTGGTTGCTTTGATCGCCGGTCTCACATTTCGCGACTACGGATTAGGCTGGGATGATTACACCCACGCCGAATATGCCGATTTGTTGCTGCGCATGTACGGTTCCGGTTTCAAGGACACCGGCGCGCTGTCGTTCGCCAACCTCTATATGTATGGCGGCGGCTTCGACATGGCGGCAGCGCTGCTGCACAAGGTCATTCCGCTCGAACTGTTCGAGACCCGCCGCCTGCTTGGCGCGATCGTCGGTGTGATCGGGCTTGCAGTCACCTGGCGGTTGGCGCGGCGCGTCGGCGGCCCGCTGGCCGGGCTTGCCGCGCTCCTGCTGCTGGCGCTGTGCCCGACGTTCTACGGCCACATGTTCATGAACCCCAAGGATGCGCCATTTGCCGTGGCAATGGTGATCCTGATCATGGGCCTCGTCCGCCTCGCCGAAGAATATCCGTCGCCCTCGCCGCGTACAGTCCTGCTCGTCGGATTCGGCGCCGGCCTGTCGATCGGCTGCCGCGTGCTTGGCGGGCTCGCGCTGATCTACGCGGTGATCGGCTTCACTCCGTTGTGGATCGAGGAATTCCGCAAGCAGGGCCCGCGCGAGGCGGCACATCGTTTTGCGCATGTGGTCTACGTGCTGCTGCCGGGCCTCGCATTCGGCTATCTGGTGATGGGCCTGATCTGGCCCTGGTCGATCATGGAGCCCGGGCATCCGTTCGAGGCGGTGACCTACTTCTCGCACTTCTTCGAGAAGCCGTGGAAGGAGATGTTCGACGGCGCGCTGGTGTCGGTGCCGGACATGCCGTGGTCCTATCTGCCGACCCTGTTCGCGCTGCAGCTCCCGGAGGTGCTGCTGATCCTGCTCGCCGCCGCGGTCGTCGTCACCCTGATGTCGTTGTCACGCAAGGACGTGCCGGCGCGGCGCAAGACCGTCATGCTGATGCTGACGCTGGCGGCGACGCTGCCGCTCGTCATCGCAATGGTGAAGCGGCCGGCGCTCTACAACGGCATCCGTCATTTCATCTTCGTGATCCCGCCGATGACCGTATTGGCCGGCGTCGCATTCGGGCGCGGCATGAACTGGCTTGGCGATAACCGCCGCGCCTGGCAGCCAGCCGCAGTCGCGGTGTTCGCGTTCGGCCTGTTGCTGCCGCTCAGCGAGATGATCCGGCTGCATCCCTACCAGTACACGCACTTCAACCACATCGCCGGCACGGTGCGCACCGCCGACAACTACTTCATGCTGGACTATTGGGGGCTGGCGTTGAAGCAGGCATCCGACGAACTGCGTGAGCAGCTGGCCGAGCGGCAGGAAGCCCCGCCGCATGACCGCAAGTGGAAAGTTGCAGTCTGCGGGCCGCAACGTCCGGCCCAGGTCGCGCTCGGTTCCGATTTCACGATCGGCTGGGACAGCCACGCCGCCGACTTCGCGATGACGCTCGGCGAGTTCTACTGCAAGGGCCTTGCCGCGCCCGTGATGGTCGAGATCAAGCGCGATGACGTCGTGTTCGCCCGTGTCTACGATATCCGCGGCCGCAGCATCTCGAGCCTGCTCGCGATTCCGGCGCCGTAAGGCGCGACGGCCCCTGAGTAATTGATCGCCGCTCTGCGCAATGTTGGAGCATGATCTGTCCGGGTCATGCCTAGCCGTTCCCTGACGGCATAACTGTCACGCCGGCACGCTGCCTTGCTGCGGCAGGGCAGCGGCGCTAGGCTCGTGTCGAGCAGCAGCCATCAACGGAGCAAATCGGCCATGTCGCCAGCAGAAGCGCGCCTGAAGGAAGTGCCGTCGGATATGAGCGCGGCGGAATGGGAACAGCGGGTCAACCTCGCTGCCTGCTATCGCCTGGTCGCGCTCTACGGCTGGGACGACCTGGTCGACACCCACATCTCGGCGCGGGTGCCCGGACCGGAACATCACTTCCTGATCAATCCCTACGGGCTGATGTTCGACGAAATCACCGCCTCGAGCCTGGTCAAGGTCGATCTCGAGGGTAACCAGCTCACCAAGAGCGACTACAGCATCAATCCGGCCGGCTTCACCATCCATTCCGCGATCCACGAGGTGCGCGAGGATGCCGGTTGCGTGCTCCATCTGCACACGGTCGACGGCACCGCAGTCTCCAGCGGCCCCGACGGGCTGCTGCCGCTGAACCAGACCGCGCAGCTCGTCACCCACGACCTCGCCTATCACGACTACGAGGGTATTGCGCTCGATCACGACGAGCGCCCGCGCCTGCAACGCGACCTCGGAGCCAGGAACCACATGCTGCTGCGCAATCACGGCACGTTGACGGTCGGCCGCTCGGTCGCCTCAGCCTTCGAACGCATGTACCATCTGGAGCGGGCCTGCTCGATGCAGGTGGCCACCCGAGCGCTCGGCGGAACCGCCTATCCGGTCGACCAGCACGCGATCGACAAGAACTCCGAACTCCTGTCCAACCCGGACCGCGCCGAGCTGCGCTCGACGCAGCTCGTCTGGCCGCCACTGCTGCGCAAGCTCGACCGGGTCAACCCCGGCTACCGGAGTTGAATTTTCACAATCTTCGGGTATGCTCGCCGGCAACACCCTCTACGCGACCCAATCAAAACGCCGCCCAATTCCGGGCGGCGTTTTTACGTTCGGCCTGCAGCAGATCTTACTTGGCTTCCGCGAATGCCGCGAGGATCCGGGCCCAGGAGCGGATGCCCTTGTGGAAGCTCTTGAGGTCGTACTTCTCGTTCGGCGAATGGATGTTGTCGTCGTCGAGGCCGAAGCCGACCAGCACGGAGTCGAGCCCCAGCGTTCGTTTGAAGTCGGCGACGATCGGGATCGAGGCGCCGGAGCCGATCAAGAGCGCCTCCTTGCCCCATTCGTCGGTCAGCGCGCGCCGGGCCGCCGCCAGCGGCTTCATGTTCCAGTCGAGCGCGATCGCCGGCGCGCTGGAGTGGTCGATGAACTCGGCCTTGCAGTCCGCCGGTACCCGCGCCTTGACATAGTCCTGGAATGCCTGCCGGATCTTCTCGGGGTCTTGTCCCTCGACCAGGCGGAATGAAACCTTCGCCGATGCCTCCGCCGGAATCACCGTCTTGGAGCCCTCGCCGGTATAGCCGCCGATAATGCCGTTGATGTCGCAGGTCGGCCGCGAAGACACCTGCTCGATCAGGAGCCGGTCCTTCTCGCCGGCCGGCAGCGAAAGTCCGATCGGCTTGAGGAAGGATTCAGCCGTCAGGTTCAGCTTCTTCCACTGCGCCAGGATATCCGGCGGCAGATCCTTCACGCCATCATAGAAACCGGGGATCGTAATGTGGCCGTTGTCGTCATGCAGGCCGCCGAGGATCCGCGTCAAAACGCGGATCGGATTCTGCGCACCGCCGCCGAACACGCCGGAATGCAGGTCGCGATTGGCGGCCTTGATCTTGACCTCTTCGTAGACCAGCCCGCGCAACGACGTCGTGATCGCCGGCGTGTTCTGGTCCCACATGCCGGTATCGCAGACCAGTGCGAAGTCGGCCTTGAGATCAGCCTTGTTCGCTTCGAGGAACGGTACGAAGTTCTTCGACCCGATCTCCTCCTCACCCTCGATGAGGATGGTGATGTCGACCGGCAGCGATCCCGTCACCTTCTTCCAGGCGCGGCAGGCCTCGACGAAAGTCATCAGCTGGCCCTTGTCGTCCTCGGCGCCGCGCGCGACGATGATCTTGCGGCCGTCGGCGTGGTCGGTGACGACGGGCTCGAACGGCGGACGGTGCCAGAGATTGAGCGGATCGACCGGCTGCACATCGTAGTGACCGTAGAACAGCACATGCGGGCGGCCGTCGCTGCTGCCAATAGCCTTGGCGACGATCGCCGGATGGCCCGCGGTCGGTCGCACCTCTGCCGTGAAGCCCAGCGTCGCGATGTCCTTGGCCAGATGGTCGGCCGCCGCCTTGCAGTCGTCGGCGAACTCCGCCTCCGACGAAATCGACTTGATGCGGAGCAGCGTGAACAGCCGCGCGAGGCTGTTGTCGAAATCGGCATCGATGTGATCGAGGACCGGCTGGAGCTTGGCGTTGGACATCGCTGGTTTCCCTGGCTGTTGGGCTTGTCGCAATTTGTAGCCCGCCGGCCGTAGCAGGCAAAGCGCCCGCCTCCTGCCCGACGGAGCGGTGGGCGTGACGAGCTATCTCCGCAGCAATCCGCCAAGCGTGCCGCGGACCAAGGCGCGGCCGATCGATCCTCCGACGGAGCCACCGACCGACTTGCCGAGATCGGCGACCACGCCACCGACCACCTTGTCGGTGACCGAACGCGTCACATTGCGTGCGATCACCTGCCCGGTTGACAGCCGGCCGTGCCTGACATTGGTGCCGAAGATCGCAGCCGCAATGGCGCCGAGATGGCCGAGGATGCCACCGCCAGCGCCAGCACCGTCCGCCGGCGCCGCCGCCCCCGCAAGACGCTTCTGGATGATCTCGTAGGCGGATTCGGCATCGATCGCGGTGTCGTACTTGCCCTTGTAGGGGCTGGCATCCATGATCGCCTTGCGTTCTTCCGGCGTGATCGGCCCGATCCGCGCCGACGGTGGCCGCACCATGATGCGCTCGACCATCGCCGGTGTGCCGGCGCCCTCGAGGAACGACACCAGCGCTTCGCCCTTGCCGAGCTCCATGATCACGCGCGCGGTGTCGAGCTTCGGATTGGGCCGGAAGGTCTGCGCGGCCGCGGCGACGGCCTTCTGGTCGCGCGGTGTGAACGCGCGCAGCGCATGCTGGACACGGTTGCCGAGCTGCGCCAGCACCTTGTCCGGTACGTCGATCGGGTTTTGGGTGACGAAATAGACGCCGACCCCCTTGGAGCGGATCAGCCGCACCACCTGCTCGATCTTGTCCATCAAGGCCTTCGGCGCGTCGTTGAACAACAGATGCGCCTCGTCGAAAAAGAACACCAGCTTCGGCTTCGGCAGGTCGCCGGCCTCGGGCAGTTCCTCGAACAATTCCGAGAGCATCCAGAGCAGGAAGGTGGCGTAAAGCCGCGGGCTCTGCATCAGCTTGTCGGCAACGAGGATGTTAACCACGCCGCGGCCGTCGCGGTCGGTCTTCATGAAATCCTTCAGCGTCAGCGCCGGCTCGCCGAAGAACTTGGCGCCGCCCTGGTTCTCGAGCACCAGGAGCTGGCGTTGAATGGTCCCGACCGTCGCCCTGGAGACGTTGCCATAGCCTTGCGCGGCCTTGCGGATCGACGCCAGCGGATCCTCGTCGTCACCAGCCTTCTTGCTCCCGTCAGGGGCGATCGCATCGAGCAAGGCGCGCAGGTCCTTCATGTCGATCAGCGCCAGGCCGTTCTCGTCGGCTACGCGGAAGGCAACATTGAGCACGCCTTCCTGCACGTCGTTGAGATCGAGCATCCGCGCCAGCAGCAGCGGCCCCATTTCGGTGACGGTGGCGCGCACCGGATGACCCTGCTCGCCGAACACATCCCAGAAAACGGTCGAGAACTGATCCGGCTGGAACGTCAGCCCCATCTCCTTGGCGCGCTTGACAATAAAGTCCTTGGCTTCCCCGACTTCGGAGATACCGGACAGATCACCCTTGATATCGGCCGCGAACACCGAGACGCCGGCGCGTGCGAACCCTTCCGCCATGACTTGCAGCGAGACGGTCTTGCCAGTTCCGGTCGCACCGGTCACAAGGCCGTGCCGGTTGGCCAGCGCGAGCGTCAGCCAAGCCGTCTCCTCACCCTTGCCGATAAAAATTGTCTCGTCGGTATCGGCCAGCTTGTCGTCTGAGGTCGCCATCGCTTCGCCTCTTCGCAGATTAGATCGGCTCGATACCTCGAACCCGGTTCGACGCTTCGAACCCGGTTCGATACCTCGAACCCCGGTTCGACACTTCGAACCCATGCCATCATATTGCATCTTGCAGGTCGATTGAAACCATCAGCGGACGCCGACGTACAGTGTCGCCCCAACAGGTCTTAGGAGTTCCTGATACTTTCTTCCATGCCAAGTGCTTTCTTCCATGCCATGTGAAGAAAGGGATTGCGCATTGCGACAAGATAGCGTGAATCCGCCGCTCACTCTTGCATCGGTGCAACACTCACAGCGCGATCGAAAAAGAAACCGAATCGAAATGCGCGGATCGCTTGTATTTCACGGCACACGCGCTCAAGATCAATCCTCAAGAAATTATCCCGGCAAGACCGGTCGAGGCGGGGCAACATGGACGAACTGGTTGGACGGCTGGCTTCCGTGGCCGGCATTGATGGTGCTGTCGCTGAAAAAACCGTCGGCATCGTGCTGGGTTTCCTCCGTAACGAGGGCCCTTCCGACAAGGTCCAGGCTCTGATCGACCAAATCCCCGGCGCCGAAGCGGCAATCGCGGCCTCCAGCAACAGCGGTGGTCTATCGAGGTTGATGGGTGGCGGGCTGATGGCCGTCGGCACCCGGCTGATGGCGCTTGGTTTGAGCATCAGCGAGATTCAGAACGTCGCGCGTGAACTTTTTAGGTTCGGCCGCGACAAACTCGGAGCGGATCAAATGGGCGAGATCATCTCGGGGACGCCGGGCCTCAGCCAGTTTGCCTAGAACTGCCATCGACGAGTCCTCGGCCACACGCTCCCTCTACCGCATACGAGTATCATGACATACCCCCTCTCCGAGATCGAAGGCCTGTCCGCCTATTACGCCAACAAACTGAAATCGCAGGGTATCCGCACGACCGAAGCGCTGCTTGAAACCGCCCGCACCGTCAAGGGACGCAAGGCGCTCGCGGCGAAGACCGGAATCAGCGAACAACAATTGCTCGAATGGGCCAACTTCTCCGACTACATGCGGATTCCCGGCATGGGCAAGGCCAAGGTCGGCCTGATGCGCGCCGCCGGCGTCACCACGGTACGCGAACTCGCACACCGCAACCCGTCGCGGCTGGCGCAGAGCATGAAGGACGCCAACGTCAAGCGAAAGCTTGTCCGCCTCATGCCGTCGGAGAAATCGGTCGAGCTGCTGATCGAACAGGCACGCAAGCTGCCTCCCAAAATCACCTATTAGAC
This sequence comes from Bradyrhizobium sp. LTSPM299, assembly GCF_000938235.1. Taxonomy (NCBI): domain Bacteria; kingdom Pseudomonadati; phylum Pseudomonadota; class Alphaproteobacteria; order Hyphomicrobiales; family Nitrobacteraceae; genus Bradyrhizobium; species Bradyrhizobium sp. LTSPM299. The sequence goes on along the minus strand of NZ_JYMU01000005.1, from coordinate 74,598 downwards.
TCACCTATTAGCCGCTGTAGCGGCTTCCAGTCGCGTCCGGCGCCAGCCACCTCCGCAACATCTTGACTTGCCAACGCTGTCAGCGCAAAGCCACTGCATGATGGCGACCAAGCCCATATCGGCAGCATTCGCCGGCCCGGCCGGACTCGCGATGCTGCCGGCGTTGCTGTCGAAGCCCACTCCGGCGGTAATGGGCATCCTGAACGTGACGCCGGATTCATTTTCCGATGGCGGACAGTTCATCGCCCCCGAGCTGGCGCTGGCGCAAGCCCGCAAGCTGATCGCTGACGGCGCCGACATCATCGATATCGGCGCGGAATCCACCCGACCCTACGGCTCGCAGCCGGTCTCCGCAGACGACGAGTTGAAGCGGCTGAAGCCGGTGCTGGCCGACATCATAGCCCTCGGCGTGCCCGTCTCGATCGACAGCATGAAGTCCGAGGTCGTGGCCTGGGCGCTCGACCAGGGCGCTGCGATCGCCAATGACGTCTGGGGCCTGCAGCGCGATCCTAGCATGGCCGATATCGTCGCGGCGCGTGGCGTGCCCGTGATCATCATGCACAATCGCGAGCGCGCCGATCCTACGGTCGACATCATGAAGGATATCGCAACCTTCTTTACCCGTTCGCTCGAGATTGCAGCCAAGGCGGGCATATCGTCCGGCAGGATCGTGCTCGATCCCGGCATTGGCTTCGGCAAGGTCCCGGAGCAGAGCATGATGGTGCTGGCGCGGCTCTCCGAGCTTGACACTTTCCGCCTGCCCGTGCTGGTCGGCGCGTCGCGCAAGCGCTTCATCAGCACGGTCGTGCCCTCGGAGCCGCAGAATCGCATCGGCGGCTCGCTCGCGGCGCATCTGATCGCGGCACAGAATGGTGCACGCATCATCCGCGCCCATGACGTCGCGGAAACCGTTCAGGCGCTGCTTGTGGCCGCAGCAATCAAGGGACAGCAATGACCGACACGATCTTCATCACCGGGGTCGTCATCCATGCCCGTCATGGCGTGATGGAACATGAGACCGAAGTCGGGCAACGCTTCGTCATCGATCTCGAATTATATACCGACCTTTCGGAGTCCTCACGCACCGACCGGCTCTCCGACACCGTCTCCTATTCCAATGTGGTCGCGACCGCGACCTCGGCCTTCAAGACCACCAATTACAAGCTGCTGGAGCGCGCCGCCGGTGCGGTGGCCGACGATATCCTGAGCACATTCCCGCGCGTCCGAGCCGTCAAGGTGACCGTCCACAAGCCGCACGCACCGATCGCCGCGATCTTCGACGATGTCGGCGTGGTGCTGACGCGCTCACGGCATCTACCGCCCCAAGGTTAAACGGCGATGGCTGAGGTCCTGATCGCACTCGGCGGTAATGTCGGCGACGTCCGCACTACGTTCCGCAAGGCCATCGCCAATATCTGCGGCATGACGCAGGCCGCGCTGCTGGCACGCTCGTCGGATTATTCGACGCCGCCCTGGGGCGAGGAGCAGCAGGACAACTTCATCAATGCCTGCATCGAGATCGAGACCAGCCTCGACCCACACGCGCTGCTGTTCACGCTGCACAAGATCGAGACCAAGTTCGGCCGCGACCGCGCCAATGAACGGCGCTGGGGTCCGCGCACCCTCGACCTTGACCTGATCGCCTATGACGACGTCACGCTCGACAAGCCGGAACTGACCCTGCCGCACCCACGCCTGTTCGAGCGCGCCTTCGTGCTGGCGCCGCTGGCCGAGATCGTGCCGGACCGCGTCATCGCCGGGCGGCGTGTCGCCGACGCCCTGGCGGGAGTCTCGGCCGACGGTATATTCCGTCTGCCGGACCTCGATTGAGGCCACACAGCCCCCAAACAACTGTTTGGCTTGGCCGCCCGCCCGTGGCAATTTCCGGCCAAATCAAGCGGGGCCCACCGGGCCGACGAAGGACATTTTGGGCGGATGACGACCACGACTGACGATTTGCCTCTCGCAGCGGACTTTGCACCCGCGGCCTATGACGACTGGCGCAAGCTGGTCGACGGCGTGCTGAAGGGGGCCCCATTCGAGAAGCTGCTCGGCAAGACCTATGACGGGTTGAAGATCGATCCGATCTACCGCCGCGCCACCAACTTGAGCCCGATCGCCGGCCGCGCCGCCGCCGCGCCCTGGCAGATCCTGCAGAGGGTCGACCATCCCGACGCCGCGCAAGCCAATGCGCAGGCGCTGCAAGATCTCGAAAACGGGGCAACCGGCCTGGAATTCGAGTTCGCCGGCGGTCCCGGCACGCGCGGCTTCGGTCTTGCCGATGCCAGCAAGAAGACATTGGCGCGGGCCTGCGGCGGTGTCCATCTCGATGCTGGCATCATGATCGCGCTCAACCCGGTGCTCGGACGCGAGAACGCTGGCGAAACTTTTGCCGACATGGTCGAGGCCCGCAAGCTAGATCCGGCCACGCTCGACCTTCATTTCAACTATCAGGCGCTCAGCACGGTGGCCGTGCGTGGCGCCGCGTCCGCCGCCTGGGCCGACTACGAAAAACCCTTCGGCAAGGTGGTCACCGGCCTGATCAAGCGCGGCTTCAAGGGACCGTTCGTGCTGGCCGATGGCAGGCCGATCCACGATGCCGGTGGATCCGACGTGCAGGAACTCGCGTTTACGCTCGCAGTCGCGCTGGCCTATCTGCGGATGCTCGAAGCCGCCGGCATCGACCTCGACGCTGCCCGCGCGGGAATCTCATTCCGGCTCAGCGCCGACGCCGACCAGTTTTTGACGATGGCGAAGTTCCGGGCGCTGCGGCTGCTGTGGGCGCGGGTCGAGCAGGCCTGTGGCCTCGCGCCAAAACCGATCTTCGTCAACGCGCAGACCGCCTGGCGCATGCTGACCCAGCGTGATGCCAATGTGAACATGCTGCGTGCGACCATGGCGACGTTCGCCGCCGGCCTCGGCGGCGCCAACGCGATCACGGTGCTGCCGCACACGCTTGCGTTGGGCCTGCCAGACGATCTGGCCCGCCGCATTGCGCGCAACACCCAGCTCGTGCTGCTCGAGGAATCCAATCTCGCAAAGGTTTCCGATCCGGCGGCAGGGTCCGGCAGCATCGAGACGCTGACCTCGCAGCTGTGCGAGGCGGCATGGACGTTGTTTCAGGAGATCGAGAAGGCCGGCGGCATCTTCGCTGCGCTCGAGCACGGCCTGATCCAGAACAAGGTCGCCGCGACGCGTACCCTTCGCGAGACCAATGTGGCGAAGCGCCGCGACGTTCTGACCGGCGCCAGCGAATTCCCCAACCTGCATGAGGCCGATTTCGCGGTGCTGGATGTGAGTCCGGCACGACCCGCGACCTTCGGAGATGCCAAGATCAAGTTCGACGCGCTTGCGCCGATGCGCCTGGCCGAACCATTCGAGGCGTTGCGCGACAAGTCGGATGCAGCGCTGAAGACAGGCGGCGCACGGCCAAAGATCTTCCTCGCCAATCTCGGCACGGCGGCGGATTTCACCGCGCGGGCCACATTCGCCAAGAGCTTCTTCGAGACCGGCGGCATCGAGGCCGTCGACAGCGAAGGCTTTGCCGATGCTACGGCGCTCGCGGCCGCCTTCAAGGCCTTCGGTGCGGCGATGGCCTGCATCTGCTCCTCGGACAAGGTCTATGCCATCAGCGCCACTGAGGCCGCCAGGGCCCTTCACGGCGCGGGAGCCAGGCATATCTATCTGGCAGGGCGGCCCGGCGACCAGGAAGCGGCGCTGCGGGCGGCAGGCATCGGTGACTTCGTCTTCGCCGGCGGCGATGCGCTGGCAACATTGCGCGACGCCTATCGGCGAATGGAGCAAGCATGACGGCTGAGACACCATCAAAACCGGTTCTGACCGGCGGCTGCCAATGCGGCGCCATCCGCTTTGCGGTCTCGGGCGCACCGGCCAAGATCAGCGTCTGTCACTGCCGGATGTGCCAGAAGGCTTCCGGCTCGCCGTTCGCATCGTTTGCCGACATCGAGAAGACCGATTTCGCCTGGACCCGCGGCCAGCCCGCCGCGTTCAAATCGTCCTCGATCGCCGAGCGCGATTTCTGCGCCGCCTGCGGCACGCCTCTGAGCTTCCGCCGGATCGATGGGCCGCGGATCGAAATCATGACCGGTACCTTCGACCGGCCCGACCGGATGGTGCCGACGCGGCAATATGGAACCGAGTCCCGGCTCGGCTGGGTGGTCGGCATACCCAATTTGCCGAGCCAGACCACGATGCAGAATTACGGCCCGGAGAAGATGGCGACCATCGCCAGCCACCAGCATCCCGATCACGACTGAATGGCGCCGGAAGACGGTCGCCCGTGCTATGATGGACAACATGAGCCGCATACCGAACTTCGCCGATATCGCGTTTGAGAAAATCAGCGGTGGCGCCCTGGCCGGAAGCGCCGAGCCATGGCTGACGCCCGAGGGCATTCCGGTCAAATCCGCCTACAGCGAAGCCGACCTCGAAGGCATCGACTTCCTCGAGACCTGGCCGGGCATCGCGCCCTATCTGCGCGGCCCCTACCCGACCATGTATGTCAACCAGCCCTGGACCATCAGGCAATATGCCGGCTTCTCCACGGCGGAGGATTCCAACGCCTTCTATCGCCGCAACCTCGCGGCGGGACAGAAGGGTCTCTCGGTCGCGTTCGATCTCGCCACCCACCGCGGCTATGACTCGGACCATCCGCGCGTCACCGGCGACGTCGGCATGGCCGGCGTTGCGATCGACTCGATCTACGACATGCGCACGCTGTTCTCAGGCATTCCGCTCGACCAGATGAGCGTGTCGATGACCATGAACGGCGCGGTGCTGCCGATCCTCGCGCTGTTCGTCACGGCCGCCGAGGAACAGGGCGTGCCGCCGGAGAAACTGTCGGGCACCATTCAGAACGACATTCTGAAAGAGTTCATGGTGCGCAACACCTATATCTATCCGCCCTCGCCCTCGATGCGGATCATCTCCGACATCTTCGCCTACACCTCGCAGAAGATGCCGAAGTACAACTCGATTTCCATTTCCGGCTATCACATGCAGGAGGCCGGCGCGACGCAGGACCTCGAGCTCGCCTATACGCTGGCCGACGGCGTCGAATATCTGCGCGCCGGGCTCGCTGCAGGCCTCGACGTCGACCGCTTCGCGCCGCGGCTGTCGTTCTTCTGGGCTGTTGGCATGAACTTCTTCATGGAAGTCGCCAAGTTGCGCGCCGCGCGGCTGCTCTGGGCCAAGCTGCTCAAGCCGTTCAACCCGAAGGATCCGCGCTCGCTGTCGCTGCGCACGCATTGCCAGACCTCGGGCTGGTCGCTGACCGCGCAGGACGTCTTCAACAATGTGATGCGCACCACCATCGAGGCGATGGCGGCAACGCAAGGCCACACCCAGTCGCTGCACACCAACGCGCTCGACGAGGCGCTGGCGTTGCCGACCGACTTCTCCGCGCGCATCGCCCGCAACACCCAATTGTTCCTGCAGCAGGAGAGCGGCACCAACCGCATCATCGATCCCTGGGGCGGCTCCTACTATGTCGAGCGGCTGACCCGCGACCTCGCGGCCAAGGCCTGGGGTCATATCCAGGAGGTCGAGGAACTCGGCGGTATGGCCAAGGCGATCGAGGCCGGCGTGCCGAAGCTGCGGATCGAGGAAGCATCGGCCAAGACCCAGGCCCGCATCGATGCCGGCCGCCAGGCCGTGATCGGTGTCAACAAATACAAGCCGGAGAACGAGAAGCCGATCGACGTGCTGAAGGTGGAGAATTCCACCGTGCGGCGGCTGCAGATCGACAAACTGGCGCGACTCAGGAAAGACCGCAACCAGAAGGACGTCGACGCGGCGCTGGCGGCGATCACCCGAAGCGCGGGCGAAGGCAGCGGCAATCTGCTGGCGCTGGCGATCGACGCCGCACGGGCGAAAGCGACCGTCGGCGAGATTTCGGACGCGATGGAAAAGGTGTTCGGCCGGCACCGCGCCGAGATCAAGTCGATCACCGGCGTCTACAAGCGAGAGGCAGCGACCATGTCCAACCGGGTCGAAAAGGTACAGGAGTTGATCGACGCTTTCGAGGAAGCCGAGGGCCGCCGCCCCCGCATCCTGGTCGCCAAGATCGGCCAGGACGGCCACGACCGCGGCCAGAAGGTGATCGCATCCGCGTTCGCCGATGTCGGCTTCGACGTCGATATCGGACCGCTGTTTGCGACCGCGGACGAAGCCGCCCGCCAGGCGGCCGAGAACGACGTGCACATCCTCGGTGTCTCCTCGCTCGCCGCCGCGCATCTCACCGCGGTGCCCGAGCTAAAGGCCGCGCTGAAGAAGCACGGCCGCGAGGACATCATGATCATCATCGGCGGCGTGGTGCCGCCACAGGATTACGATGCGCTCTACGCCGCCGGCGCCGAAGCTATCTTCCCTCCGGGCACAGTGATATCAGATGCCGCCGAGGAGCTGATCCACAAGCTCAACGCCCGGCTCGGCCACAGCGAGGCGGCGGAGTAGCGTCGCCGCGTTCGCCGTCTTCCCACTCAAAAGGAATTTTTCTATGCGCGCCGCTCGCTTCCGAACGCCTGCCCGCATCTTGGGCCTTGCCGGCATACTTGCTTGCCTCGGCCTGCCTGCGCTTGCGGCCGATCCTAAGCCGGATGCATCGATCAAGAACAAGAGCGTCGAGGCCAACGTCTATCTCGACGACAAGGTCAAGGCGGATGCCGCCTTGGCCGCCGATTGTCTGGCCGAAGGCAAGAAGTGGATCGACAAGAACGCCGCCGAGGCCGCGGCCTCGCGCAAAGAAGATCCGCAGTCCTTCAAGGATGGCGGCTGGTCGTTCGAACGCAGATACGCCGTCCACTCGGTCGTCGACGGCCGCTACGTCAGTATCCGGCGCGACGACGACATGGACAACCGCGGCGCGCATCCGAACTCCGACGTCAACACCATCCTGTGGGATGCGACCGAGAAGAAGCGCATCAGCATCCGACCCTTCTTCACGGAGACCGCCGACGACGGTCCGACCATGAAGGCGATGTTGCAGGCCGTCATCACCTCGCTGAACGCCGAGAAGAAGGAGCGCGACGCCGGCGAGACTGCAACGGCGGAGTGGTACAAGGACCTGAAGCCGACTCTGCTCAAGATCGGCGCCGTCACGCTGACGCCGTCGACGGAAGCGGGCAAGAGCTCCGGCCTGACCTTCCACTATCCGCCCTATGCCGTCGGCCCCTATGCCGAAGGCCAGTATGTCGCTTTCGTACCGTGGAAGACGCTGAAACCGTATCTGACGCCGGAAGGCACGAAGATCTTCGGCGGCGCGCAGCCGAAGGCTGACGCGGACTAGCAATAATCGCTCCATTGGGCCATCGGACGGCAGGCATTCCCGCCCGGATGCTGTGCGGCCCGCCGCGGATGTGCTAATATCGCTCCATGACTGAAGTCGCGGACATTCCTCTCGAAACCGTCATCGGCCGATTGCGTGACATCGCTCCCGCGCTGAGAGCCGAGGGCGTCACGCGACTGACCCTGTTTGGGTCGCGAACCCGTGATGACGCGCGTCCTGATAGCGATCTCGATGTACTCGTCGAGACCACGGCTCGTGGTGAATTGCCTCGGTTTGACTTCTTCAAGGCCATGCACCTGATCGAAGACGCAACGGGCCTTCAGGTACAGCTATCGATGCGCGAACTGCTCAAGCCGCGCGTCGCGGAACGAATTTCCGATGATCTGATCGAGGTCTTCTGAATGCCGCCTACCGTAGAGGATCGGCTGAGGGATATTCTGGAAGCCATCACCGAAATTGAGGGCATTGTCGCCGGTAGCAACTTTGAACAATTTTCCACTGACAAAGTGCGCCGTCTGGCGACCGAACGTTTGCTTGAGATCGTCTGCGAAGCGTCGCGAAGAATTCCGGACAGCGTCAAGGATCCCGACGTCGGCATCGACTGGCGAAAGATGATCGACTTTGGCAATGTATTGCGGCACGCATATCACGCGACCAGGGTCGATATCGTCTGGGACATTGTCCGTATCGACCTGCCAGCGCTAAAGGCCTTTGTGAGCCGCAAATTGACGCAACCCTAGGCAACCTCCCCTCGCCCCGGGCATGCGACCATAGTAAGTCAAGGCATGAACCTGCCGAAGCCTATCGATATCCACGCCCTCGCCCAGGAGCTCCGCACCGGCGGCCGCGCGGCGCTGGCGCGGGCGATCACGCTGGTCGAGAGCCGGCGTGGCGACCACCAGGCGGCGGCGCGCGAGCTGGTGCAGGAACTGCTGCCCGACACCGGCAAGGCGGTGCGGGTCGGCATCACCGGCTCTCCCGGCGTCGGCAAGTCGACCACCATCGATGTGCTCGGCATGTTCCTGATCGCGCGCGGCCACAGGGTCGCGGTGCTGGCGGTCGATCCCTCCTCGGCGCGCACCGGCGGTTCGATCCTCGGCGACAAGACGCGGATGGCGCGGCTGGCGGTCTCCGATCGCGCCTTTATCCGTCCCTCGCCATCGTCAGGCACGCTCGGCGGCGTCGCGGCGAAAACCCGCGAGGCGATGCTGTTGTGCGAGGCGGCCGGCTTCGACGTGGTGCTGGTCGAGACCGTCGGCATCGGCCAGTCCGAAACCGCCGTCTGCGACATGACCGATTTCTTCCTGGCGCTGATGCTGCCGGGCGCCGGCGACGAGTTGCAGGGCATCAAGAAGGGTCTGGTCGAGCTCGCCGACATGATCGCGATCAACAAGGCTGACGGCGACAACATCAAGCGCGCCAATCTCGCGGCGGCCGATTATCGCAGCGCGCTGCATATCCTGTCGCCCCGCTCCGAGCACTGGCATCCGCCGGTCGAGACCTATTCGGCGCTGGTGGGCATTGGGCTCGACAGGATCTGGCAGAAAATCCTCGACCACCGCACCGCGATGAACGCCTCCGGCGAGTTCGCGAGCCGCCGCCGCGAGCAGCAGGTGAAGTGGATGTGGTCGATGCTGGAGCAACGGATGATGGCGCGGCTGCGCGCCGATGCCGCGATCCGCGCCAAGGTGAAGAAGATGGAAGCCGAGGTCGCCGACGGCCGCGTCTCGCCCGCGGTCGCCGCCGAACAGATCGCGGAAATGCTGAAGTGAGCGACAAGCTGCGCATCCTCGTCACCGCATAGCGGAACCTCCACGCGCGGCCTGGAGCGCCGTTTTAGTGCGGGGCGAGGAAGGGACACGATTTCGGAATATTGGAAGAATATCCCTGAGTTGCCCGACGTGTCAAGTTGCCTTGTCGAACGCCGGCAGCCGTCCGCTACTTTGCATGGGGTTGTTTTCAATATTTTGGCGGCGCGCGCCCGCGGCCGGGAGTTCCGTCACCATCACCCGCCGTTACGAGGCAGGCCACCCTCTCGTAAACGACGCGCGCTGACCTGCTGTACCCAAGATTAACCCTACCGCCAACAAACGCCCGGCTTCGCCGGCGTGTTCACCAAGCAGCGCCGCATTTCGCGTTACCTAGCGGATACGAAGGTCACCGCTCGCGCCTTCAGCGAGGGCTATGCCATGGACGTCAACCGCCGCCATCTGATCGGAGCATCCGCCGTCGGCGTCGCCGGCGCGCTGGCGATGTCGCCCGAGGTTGCGCGCGCGGCGCCATCGGTCGGGTCGCTCGGACGCGACGTCACGCAATATGGCGTTCGCGCCGGCAGCCCTGACGATCAAACAAGGAATTTGCAGCGCGCGATCGACGAGGCTGCCCGCGCGCAGGTGCCGCTGGTGTTCCCGCCCGGAATCTACCGCACCGGGCTGCTTCGTCTTGCCCCCGGCAGCCAGCTGATCGGCGTGCGCGGCGCGAGCAAACTCGCGTTCAACGGCGGTTTGTCGATGCTGTCGGGCGAAGGTGCCGGCGGCATCGAGCTTACCGGCCTCACGCTCGATGGCGGCAACATCCCGCTGCCAACGCGGCGCGGCCTGGTGCATTGCCTGTCCGGCCGCGACATCCGCATCACCGATTGCGAGTTCACCGGTAGCGGCGGCAGCGGCATCTGGTTCGAGCAGGTGTCCGGCGACGTCAGCAACAACATCTTCAACGACATCGCGGCCACCGCGCTGGTGTCGTTCGACGCGCTGGGCCTGATCGTCTCGCGCAACACCATCAAGGGCACCAACGACAACGGCATCGAGATCCTGCGCACCGCTGTTGGCGACGACGGCACCATCATGGCCGACAACCGCATCGAGGATATCAAGGCCGGCCCCGGCGGCTCCGGGCAGTACGGCAACGCCATCAACGCCTTCCGCGCCGGCAACGTCATCGTGCGCGGCAACCGCATCAGGAATTGCGACTATTCGGCAGTGCGCGGCAATTCCGCCTCCAACATCCACATCACGGATAACAGCGTCAGCAATGTCCGCGAGGTCGCGCTCTATTCGGAGTTCGCCTTCGAGGCTGCGGTCATCGCCAACAACACGGTCGACGGCGCTGCGGTCGGCGTCTCCGTGTGCAACTTCAACGAAGGCGGTCGCATCGCGGTGGTCCAGGGCAATATCATCCGCAACCTGATCCCGAAGCGCCCGATCGGCACCGCGCCTGACGACGATGCCGGAATCGGCATCTATGTCGAGGCTGATACGGCCGTCACCGGCAATGTGATCGAGAACGCCCCGTCATTCGGCATCGTCGCCGGATGGGGCAAGTATCTGCGTGACGTCGCGATATCGGGAAACGTGATCCGCAACGCCTTCGTCGGCATCGGCGTCTCGGTGGTGCCGGGCGCCGGAACCGCGCTGATCAGCAACAACATGATCTCGGAGACCCCGCGCGGGGCGGTGGTCGGGCTCGATCACGCCCGCCCTGTCACCACCGACCTCTCGGCCGGCGGCGCCCAGCAATTTGCGCAGCTGATGATCGGCGCGAACGCCGTGCGGCGCTGACTGTTTACAGCGTGTTGCGCAGCAGCGGATAGCGCGCCTGTATCGCGCTGAGATCGAGCACCGGCGTCGCGAGCATCTCCAGCGGAGGCGCATCGGTCACAGCGGGCGTTTCCTCGAGCACGGCGGCGGCCGTCTCCAGCGCTGCCGTCATGGCCATCATGGTGGATTGAGCCAACGCCGCCGCCTCCGGCTGGCGCTCGCGCACCGGCGAGACTTCGCATGGCGACAGTTTCGACCGCCCGCGACCGAGCCAGGACAAATCGATCGGTGAATTGTCGAGCGAGGCTTCGCGCGACAGCAGTTCGCGCCAGGTGTCGACCGCCGCCGTGGCTTCCCTGATGTTTTCGAGAAAGGCTTCTTCGCTGTGATAGCGGCGCCAACGGCCGGTTTCGAACAGCTCGGTGAGATGTTCCAGCCGTTGCTCGGCAAGGTTGCACCAGCGCGCAACGATCTCCTGGCCTCTGGCCACGTCGGTCCGATGTGTCATTTAACTGCCCGCAGGGAAAGAGACGGACGCAGACGCAACCGAACCGAATCAACTCGACGTGACAGAGATATTCTGTGGAAAAGGTAAATAAAGTCTAACTAAATTCTTAATTGGCGACGGGCGGTGAAGAAAACCCGCTTCAATACGGGGTTTCTCACGATATCCACAGTCAAGCCGTCCACTTGCTTGGTGGCGATGCATCGCGCTTCCCGACGAGTGCTCCCGAATGATCCACCGTTGGGCCTGTCCAGCGGCGTGCGTCCCGACCGGCGCCGCGCCGATGGGGGATTGCACGCCACACCGGGCCCAGCCGTCACACAAGGCTCGTCCAAAAATGAAAGACCCGCCCGGGGGGACAACCGGACGGGTCTAAGCCATATGGGCGCTTGGGGTGGATGGGCGCTCGCGCCGAATATAGCCGTCGGGGAGGGTAAACCGCTCCCACACACATAAGTCGTGACAAGGGCTGCGGACGTTCAAACTCCCAGCGATTTTTTTAACTTTTCCGACCCCGGTTTCGCTGCGCCATTGGCGGGCGTCCGCCGACGAAAATCACTGCGCAGCGGGGCGATTTGCGTCGTTTGCCGCGGATTTGTCTGACGCCATCGACGGCGCCGCATCGATCAAGGCGCGGCTCACGGAAGTGTTATTGCTGTCGGGCGCCTTCGGCGGCTGCGACGGTTTGTCCGAGACGGTCGCAACCGGAACGGCGGGCACCTTGATCGCTGCCGTGACGGCGGCGAAGGCATCCGCCTCGCCCGCTCCGAACAGATTGTCGCGGCCGGGCGCGCCGAGGTCACGGGCGGTGCTCGTCAGGATTGCGCGTACCTCGCTCGGCTTCGCCGCCGGATTGCGTTCCAGCACCAGGGCGGCAATGCCGCTGATGAAGGCCGCGGAGAAAGAAGTGCCCGACGCCATCTGATATTTGCCGTCGGGCGCGGGCAGCAGGATGTCGACGCCTGGCGCCGCCAACGCAATGTAGTCACCGCGGTTCGACGCCGTGAACAGTTTGTCCCTGGCGTCGGTGCCGCTGACCGCGATCACATCCGGATTGGCTGCCGGATAGAGCGGCGGGGATTTCGCACCCGCATTGCCGGCGGCAGCGATCAGCACGATGCCCCTGGCCGCGGCCGCGGCAACACCGCGCGCGATCAGCGCGTCCTTCGGTCCGGCAAAACTCATGTTCACGATCTGCGCGCCGTGCAACGCCGCGTAGTCGAGACTCCTGAGGATCACAAAAGACGTGCTCTGGGCGCCGCTCGCAACTGCACCGAACGCACGGATCGCCAGGATCCGGACCTCCGGCGCGCTCCCCATCAGCTTGGCATGCGCCGCGATCGCGCCCGCGATACCGGTGCCATGAAGATGCGGCCCTTCCTTGCTGCCAAGCGCGTCGAACGTATCCGAGATCGTGTTGGCCAGTTCCGGATGGCTGGCGTCGATGCCGGAGTCGATGACCGCGATCGTCACGTTCATCCCGTGCGCCAGCGTGTGCGCCTGCGGCAAGCGCAGCTGTGCGAGCGCGTATTGCGCCGGATCGCCCTCGCTTGGAACCGCCTGCTGATCCTGCAGCAGGTAGCGATAGTTCGGCTGCACCGAGCGGACGCTGCCGTCGCCGGCGAACTCGCGGCTCACCACGTCCACCGGCCGATTGCCGGCAACGCGGAACAGGCCGATCGTCGCGCCGAGCAGCGAAAAATTCTGCGACGCGATCCGGATCAGGCCGTGGCGCTGCGCGAGCTCGTCAGCCTGAGCATCCGTCAATGCGCCGTCGATTTCGGCCACGAGTTCGTTCGGCACAGCTCGCCGGTCGAGCGCGGCCCGCGCGCCGCCGCCAGTACCGGTCACGGCCTTCCCTGCAGCGCCCTTGCCACTGCCGCCGTCGACCAGGGCGACCGGGTCGTCGGTGCATTCGCCGTCGCGGCCACGATAGGCATAGTCGCAGGCGGGATAGAGATTGGGCGAATAGCGCGCATAGGACAGCGCGGAGCCGGTGGCCAGCCGCGAGGCGGCGATCCTCGATATGGTCGTGACGGGGGGAGCCGATGGCGTCGTGCGTGCGGCAATGGTGCCGCCCACCCTGCCCACAGCGTTGGCGTTCACACTACCCGCAACATTGGCGCCGGCCCTGCCGGCCGCGTTGGCGCCCGCCCTACCCGCGATGTTCGGATTGATCCGCGGCCCGATCGAGACGCGCGGCTCGACACGCAGCGTCGGCGAGCGCATGAAGCTTTGCGCATCCGCCGCTGAATCGGCCAGACATACCAACGGCAACACCGCAATGGCGACGGCCACCGCGGTGCTCTTCCAGCTCAGGTGACCACGGTTCATCGTGTCCTCAACGCGACGCAGAACCGCCAACCGCAGCTTACGGCGTTTCGACCGCGAGGCTGACGATCTTCTCTTTCTGCAATCTGGCGATCAACGCTGCGACGTCGTTCTTGCCCATCGCGCGGCTGCCGAACTGCAGCCGGAACAGGCCGCCCTTGGCGCCATCGACGATCGAGGCCTGATAGGTGTCGAGCAGCGCGGTAATGTCGGCGATCCTGGCGTCCGGCGCAAAGCGCACCAGCATGCGCGGTGGCGCGGCAGCCGTGCCACCGAGATCACGGGTCAGCGGCGTGTTGCGATCGGCCGTATCGAGCGAGGCGGTCTGGAACGAGGCCGGCTGGCTCCCCATCAGCACCGCGCCGATCACGCCCGCCTGCAACAGCAGCACGATCGCGCCAAGACTGGCCGACCAGGCCAGCGTGCGCGGCGACAACTTTGCGAAAAACTCCGAGATTCCGCTCCAGATGCGCGCCGACATCGCCGGCTTGCGTTCGGGTTCGGCATCGATCGCCGCGAATAGCTTCTGCATGGCGCGCGCCGAGGGTGCACCCAGGCTCTCGTTGAGATGAATGGTCTCGCCTAATTCCTCGCGGATGACGGCAAACTGCTTCGCCAGTTCCGGATCGCGTGCGAGCGCGTCCTCGACACGGCGCGCGTCGCGCGCGTTCAGCGTGCCAGCCGCGTGCCACGGCAACAGCATCTCGATCTCGCTGGGCTCTTGATCCAGCATTTTCTTGTTCGCTGCCATCATGGCCAACCTCGCTCGATGCCAGCTACCTTCAGCAGCTCGGCAAGTTTCTTGCGTGCGTAGAACAGGCGCGTCTTCACGGTGTTCTCCGGGATGCCGACGATCTCAGCAACTTCTTCCACGGATTTCTCGTGATAGTAGACAAGATCGACGATTTCCCGATGGTCCGCCGATAGCGCCGTCAGGCACTTACGCAGCGCTTCACCGGTATCCTTCTTCTGCACCACCGTTTCCGGATCGTCGGACGTATCCTCGATCGCGTTCGCGGCCTCATCATCCAGTTCGGCATCCTTCCTGCGCCGCAGCGCAGACAACGCCTTGAAACGGGTAATCGCCAAAAGCCAGGTCGAAACGGCGGATCGTCCCTCGAACTTGCCCGCCTGACGCCACACATCGAGGAAGACTTCACTGATAAGGTCTTCCGCGACCTGCTCATCGCGCACGAGCCGAAGCCCGAAACGAAACACCCTGACATGGTGCCGTCCGTACAGCACCTGCATGGCAAGCCGGTCGCCTTGAGCGATCCGAGCGATCAGAACGTCGTCTGAAGCCGCCTGTGTCGCGCTCAATGGCCGTCTCGCAAGGTTGGTCGGAGGGGGATGGCGCGCGGTTCGACGCGAGAGGCAAGATTCTTCACATTACGGCAATGTCCTGACCGCATGTGTGATCTAGGCCACAGTCGATCACCAGGCCGCGGAGCAACCCACGGAGACGATCGAGGCCCAGAAAACGGTATCATGGTAATGAACACTTTCTCTGATGCCGCGCAATGCGGTGCGACCATAGCAAGGCTTCACCGGCAAGCCAGTACCCACGTGTTGAACCCGCGCCACGCAATGCGTTGGCACACCCGCCCCCGGGCACCTCGGACTAACGGATTTCCCTTAAGAAACAAGGGTGCTGACCGGATTTTAACGGAGCAGATTCGGTTCCAAAAGATACCAAACCTAAAGGCTTTCCCACGTAGATTTTTGCCCGGTTCCACCAATGGCGAAGACCATGGGCAGCGCTGCATCGTCATTTCTCGGCCCGATCGCGGGCGCATTGGAAGGCGGCCGTCCCAAACTGACGGCCGAGCGCCTGGCGCGCCGCGCCAAGCAGCGCCGCCAGATCCAGTCGATGATCGGCAGTTGCTTCGTGCTCGATGCCGTCGTGCTGCTGATCTACGCCCATGTCGGCACCACGTCGGTTTCAGTCGCGACCGGCTATGCCCTGGCCGGCCTCACTCTGGTGGCGGTCTACGTGCTGCTCTCCGAGTTTGGCTTCCACGAGCGCTTCCGCGACCACTACCTGGTCGCAGCGCAATCCGCCGTCAACATGGTAAACCTCCTCGTGTTCGCCTATCTCGCGCCGGAAGTCGGGATATTGTTTCTCTGCAATTTGTTCGTGGTGTTCGGCTTCGGCGCGCTCCGCACCTCGGCGCGCCAGACCTCTATCATCTGGACCGTGATGGTGCTTGGCCTCGCAGCGCTGTTTCTGTGGACCGACAAGCCGATCGGAATGCCGACCGGCACGATGATCGACCGCTTTGCCACCATGCTGGTGTTCGCACTGACCATCGGACGCTGCATGTTCCTCGGCATCTTCTCGAGCTCGATGCAGCAATCGCTCTATCAGAGCGGGGTGAAGCTGAAGGAAGCCTACCGGCGCATCGAGGAACTCGCTGAACTCGACGACCTGACCGGCGCCTTCAATCGCCGCTGCATCATGCGCATGCTCGAGGAAGAGATCACGCGCTGCGCGCGCAACGGCAGCTCCTGCGCGATCGCGCTGATCGACCTCGACCATTTCAAGCGCATCAACGACCTCTACGGCCATCCGATCGGCGACGAGGCGCTGCGAACCTTCGCCATCAGCATGTTCGCCAATATCCGCAGCATCGACCGCTTTGGCCGCTACGGCGGCGAGGAATTCCTTCTGGTGCTGCCCGACCTGTCCCAGGACGACGCCACGCGCGCGCTCGAGCGGCTCCGCGCGATCATTGCCGATCTCGACTGGAGCGCGTTCTCGCCCGGTATGCAGGTGACGATCTCCGCAGGCGTCGCAACGCTGCGTCAGAACGAGACCTCCGATACATTGCTCGCCCGCGCCGACCGCGCGCTCTACACAGCCAAGGCCCGGGGACGCAATCGCATCGCCGGCGCCTGACCACCCCATTTCCATATCCGGCGCCGGAGAAACCGTCGCCGCCTTTATTTGACGCTCCAGGATAGAGTCATGAGTTCGAAGTACGCGACCGCCCCTGAAAGTCTGCTCGACGAATTGCAGACCACGCTCGCCCACGGCACAGTGGCGCGTCGCGTCGAGACGCTGCGCCGTGTGACCGATCTCTTCATCAACGGCTCGGTGGACTATTCGGACGAGCAGGTCGGCCTGTTCGACGACGTTTTCCAGTGTCTGCTCGAACACATCGAAAGCTCGGCGAAGGCGCTGCTCGCCAACCGGCTCGCGCCGATCGACAGCGCGCCGCCGCGGACGATCCGTACGCTGGCCTTCGACGACCTGATCGAGGTTGCCGGCCCCGTGCTCGCACGGTCGGCCCGGCTCGACGACGATGCCCTGATCGAGACGGCGCGCAGCAAGAGCCAGGCGCACCTTTTGGCCATTTCGACCAGAAAGGCACTGAGCGGCGCCGTCACCGACGTGCTGGTCCTGCGCGGCAATGACGAGGTAATCCAGAGCACGGTCAACAATCCCGGCGCGGAGTTCACCGAACGCGGCTTCACCCGCCTGGTCAGCCGCGCCGAGGGTGATGACAATCTGTCGACCTGCGTCGGCCTGCGCCCGAACATTCCGCGGCATCTCTATCTCAAGCTGGTTGCGAAGGCCTCCGACACCGTACGGCAACGGCTCGAGGCCGCCATACCGCAGCAGGCCAAGGAAATCCCGATTGCGGTGAAGGAAGCGACACGACGCGCGCGCTCAGGTCCCGGCGCTGTTGCCCCCGACACCGCGATCGCGCATGCCTTGGTCAAGTCGCTCTATGACGACGGCCGGCTCGACGAATTCCAGCTCGCGGCGTTTGCCGAGGCCGGCAAGTTCGACGAGACCAACGCCTCGCTCGCCGCGCTCGCCAGTGTCACAGTGGGCATCGCCGAGAACATGATGATCGAAACCCGCGCCGAGGGCGTGATGATCCTTGCCAAGGTGTCGGGCCTGTCATGGTCGACCGTGCGGGCCATCATCGATCTGCGCGACGAGATTTCTGGCGCCGAACCGACCGACTTGCAGGCTTGCAAGGAGACCTATGAGCGTCTGCGGCCCTCGACCGCGCAACAGGTCTTGCGCTTCCACCGCATGCAGCAATCCGCGCCCGCGGCATAACATCCGGGCCACGATCTGCAATTTAATATCGAAGCATCCGCGCTCCCACGAGCGCGCCGATCGCCGTGACCAGCGCGGTCGCGATCGTGTACCAGGTCGCCACGAACAGCGGTGAATCATCGGTGCAATGCGACGCGTAGAGCGTCGCGGCCAATCCCGCCGACATCATGCCGGCGACCGCGCCGGCGATCGCCGGCCGCGCCGGTGCCCCCTGCCGCAGCCCGTACAGCGCACCTGCCAGCAGCGGCAGCGAGATCGCGGGGATCGCGGCCATGCAGGCCTTCGAATTACTACCGACCAGTCGCGTCATCATCGGCGCCCGCTGCGGCATCATCATCTCGCCGCTGATGCCGGCAACGAGGATGCCGGCCGGGATCAACAGCCACCAGCCAAAGCCGCGCAGCGAGGTTTCCGGCCGCGACAGATGCAGGCTGACGGCTGTTGCCGAGATCGCCAGCGCCAGCGTCACCGCAAACTTCAGGTCGAAGAACGGATTATGCATCGCAGTCATGACGTCCGGACGCACGCCAAGTTCGGCGAAGAAGATCAACAGCGAGACCGGGGCCGCGGCGAGCAGCGCCAGCATCAGCGCAAAACCAACCGGGCGCGCACGGTTCTCATTGTCGGTGGCCAGCGTCTGAATGAGTTGATCGGTATCCATGCTCATTGTTCCCGCAATTTCGCCGTCAGGCTCGCCAGGCCGCGATGCAGCGCCACCCGCACCGCGCCCTCGGTCATCGATAGTTTGGCTGCCGTGTCCTTGATTGAAGCGCTGTCGACCGCAATGGACTGCAGCACGTCGCGCTGCCGTGCAGGCAAGGCCTGCAACTGGGCGGCCACTTCACTCGCCGACGCGGTCGGCTCGGCCACCTCCCCCGGCAGGATCTCGGCGAAGTCGTCGACGTTGACGAAGATGCGCCTGCCGCGGCGTCGCAGAGCGTCGATCAGCTTGTTGCGCGCGATCGCGAACAGCCAGGGCGCGAAAGGAGCGCTGGTGTCCCAGGTGTGCCGTTTCAAATGCACCGCCAACAAAATGTCCTGCACGATGTCCTCGGACTGGTCGACCGGTTGTCCCGCGCGCGCCAGACCGCGGCGCGCCGCTGCGCGGAGCACCGGCGTGACGGCCTTAAGCAGGCGATGATACGCCGCACTGTCGCCTGAAATGGCCGACCGCATCAGGCCGGTCCACTCGTCTTCACGTTCGCGCACGCGCGCTCCTAGACTGCAATTCGACCGATCTTTCAATTTGTTACACCGGGCGTGCCGCGATCACGATCTCGTGATCATAAGCACCGCCGCGATGGTATCGGCATCCGGCTACGGAGAATCGCCGCGGCAGGCTCCTCAAGCCCCTGCTCATAACATCGATCCGAACACGAGGCATCGTTGGCCCTTCGCCATCTCCGCTCCCAGCAGAAAAATTGCCCAGCTTTTGCCCGCTGTGGCCCGAAGATTCCCTTTTTCTGCCCCGGTGTGGACACGCAGCGAGGTCTCATTTCGGCGCTGGGACGGGTGAATGGGGAGATCATCAAATGAAAATCAAAGCCAGCGGGCGCTTGGCCTTGATCATTGCGACAGGGCTCTTTGTGTGTATCGCCGGTCCGTTGCCGGCAAGCGCGGCTGGTTCGGACACCGCTGCGTCGACATCCGACAGTGCCACGGCCGGTAAATCCGTCCGGCAGAGCTCGCGGCACGGCAAGCGCTATGCGCACCGCAAGTCCGACAGGACCGCCGACAAGTCGGACAGCAAGAAGGACGTTAGCGACGCCGGCAGCGTGACGGCGGCGGGGATCCCGGCCTCGGTCGCCAACGCCAATGCGGAGCTGACCTCCAACGACACGAACGCAGTTCCCAAGGCCGGCCCGATGCTGGCCGCGGCCGACAGGCCGGCCTCCGACACCAGCGTGGTCGCATCCGACCAGCTCAACGATGTCGATCGTGCCTTGCAACAGGCTCAGCCGGCCGAGCAGCCGCAACCGGTTCAGCAGCAAGCAGCACAGCAGGAGACCCCGCCGGCCCCGCCGCAGACCGTCGCGATGGCCCCGGACAAGCCGGCCCCGGTTCTGGCAAGCGGCGATAGCTCGACCTGGGACCAGACGTCGCTGATCGGAAAGATTTTCATCGGCTTCGGGGCCCTGCTCACGGTGGCTTCCGCCGCGCGCATGTTCATGGCGTAGCCGAGCCACGTTCGCCGGCGCGGGCTGCGGGTAGCGCCTGCGGGTAGCGCCGCACCGCGGCGGCCCGGCACCTCCGTTCGGCCACTTGATGCGCATCCCGCCAGCGGGCACATTGCCCGGCAAATCAGGCACGGGGTTTGCGTCAATGGCTACGTTCGAATTCATCATTGTCGAGAGCAAGGGACCGGTCGGCGTCATCACGCTCAACCGCCCGAAGATGCTAAACGCACTGTCGTTCGGCGTGTTCCGCGAAATCGCAGCTGCCGTCGACGATCTCGAGGCCGACGACAAGATCGGCTGTATCCTGATCACCGGCAGTGAAAAGGCCTTTGCGGCCGGCGCCGATATCAAGGAGATGCAGCCGAAGGGCTTCATCGACATGTTCACCAGCGACTTCGCCGCGGTCGGCGGCGATCGCGTCGCGCGGTGCCGCAAGCCGACGATTGCGGCGGTGGCCGGATATGCGCTGGGCGGCGGCTGCGAGCTCGCGATGATGTGCGACATCATCATCGCCGCCGACACCGCGAAATTCGGCCAGCCGGAGATCACACTCGGCACCATCCCGGGCATTGGCGGCACGCAACGCCTGACGCGCGCGATCGGCAAGTCCAAGGCGATGGATCTCTGTCTCACCGGGCGGATGATGGACGCCGCCGAGGCCGAGCGCTCAGGCCTGGTGTCGCGGATCGTTCCCGCCGACAAGCTGATGGAAGAGGCGTTCGCCGCGGCCGAGAAGATCGCCTCGATGTCGCGCCCGGCGGCGGCAATGGCCAAGGAAGCCATCAACCGCGCGTTCGAAACGCCGCTGTCGGAAGGCATGAGCGTCGAGCGCAACCTGTTCCACTCGACCTTCGCGCTGGAAGATCGCGCCGAAGGCATGGCGGCATTTATCGAGAAGCGCAAGCCGGTCAACAAGAATCGTTAGAGCATGATCCGGAAAAGTGCGAAGCGGTTTTCCGAAAAGATCATGCTCAAAACAAAGAACTAGCCTCCCCTGCTCCGCGCCAGCGCCGCGCTGACCAGCGCGCGATAGGCGCGCTCGGCAAAGTACGTGGGCTTGTCTAGGCCGAGCCGCGCCAGGCAGTCGCGGTCGGCAGCATCAGGCGGATGCCTCATCCCTTGCCACAGCAAGCCGGGCAGTTGCAGCGGCGTGCGCTGCGCGTCCTGCAATATTTGCAAGGCCGGGATCAAACGCTGCTCGACGTCGGTGAAATCGCTGCCGAACGGGAACGACGGCAACAGGCCTGCGTCACGTGCGGGCTTCAGCGCGTCGCGGATGCGCTCGGGATGGTTTTCGCGGTGAGCGGCGGGAATCTCATAATTGCGCGGCAGCTTGCCGGCGTCCTTGGCCTGCCGCATCAGTTCGCTCTGAAAGCGGGAATCCGAGACCTGCAGCATTGCCGCGACGACGTCGGCATCGGATTTCCCGCGCACATCGGCGACGCCATACTCGGTGACGAAGATGTCGCGCAGATGCCGGGGAATGGTCTCATGCCCGTAGGACCAGCGAATGTTCGACTGCATTCGTTTGCCGGCTTGATGGGTCGCCTCCAGCGCCAGCACCGAGCGCGCGCCTTCCAGTGCGAACGCCTGCGCCACGAAATTGTACTGGCCGCCGACGCCGCTCACGACCTGACCATTCTCGAGGCCGTCCGAGATCGCAGCGCCCAATAGCGTCGCCATCATCGCATTGTTGACGAAGCGCGCATCGACGCGCGCGCGGCGCTTGGCCTCCTCGTCGCCGAAGATCTCGTTGGTAAAGGACACCGGCATCATCTGGATCCGGGCCAGTTGCTCCGGCGTCATCTCGCGCAGCGCCCGATAGAACGATTTTGGCCCGAGGAAGAACGCGCCGTGCAGGATCGTGCCGTCGACATCACGCTTGAGGATGCCGGCGTCGATCAGGCCGAGAAACGCCTCGAACAGCATCTCGCTGACGCCATAGAGGCCCTTCTCGAACGGCCCGGTTTCGACCGTGGCGAGTTGCTCGGTCTCAGGCGCGAGCCGCTTCATGATGCCATGAAATTGCGCGTTGTCGCGGTGCCGGACGATAAGGCCTTGCGCCAGCGCGTCGCCGACCTGGCCGATGCCGATCTGCAGCGTACCGCCGTCGCGCACCAGACCCGCGGCATGCAGCCCGATCGCGTATTTGGTGTCGCTGATCGGCTCGGATGGCGGTGCGAACAATGGGAAGTCGGTGTCGGGGCTGTCGAGCACCGCGGCAAATTCATCCGCCGGCAGGTCGCCGGCGCCGGGCATGAACGGCAGCTCGGAATTAACCTGGGCGATCAGCTTGAACGACGCGCGGCCCTGCTTGCGGGCGCGCAAGATGTCGAGCGTCGTATCGGTGTTGCAGCTCAGGCTGTAGCGCGCCACGCCGTCGACCACGCGTTTGGCGACGAGCTGGGGGACCACATTCAACCCGCGCGACAACAGATACGACGCAGCATGGGTGTAGTTCGCCGAGATGTAATTCTGTTGCGCGATCGGTGAATGGAGCCACTGCCCTGCGAGGAAGAAGAACTCGATCACCTTGATGTTGGACGGCAATGCCCCGGCATGCAACGCGTCAGCGTAAGCGAGATCCGGATAGAGGCCGAACAGCCGATCGATCACCGGGCCGATGAAGCGCCGTTCGAGCAGGTTTTTCGGCTTCGGCTTTTCCAGCGTAAGTGCCGAGAACAGCGTCAGGTTGATGGAGCGGTCGGCGATGGCGCGTGCATACAGCGCGTTGATGATGTGGTTGGCCTTGCCGAGGCCGAGCGGCAGTCCGACCACCAGATCAGTTCCGACGTCGCGAATGATATGTTCCGCGATGGCCTCGGGATCAGAGAAGATTTGCGGCATCAGGAATGGACCCGGCGGGGCTGTGGACAACCGGCATCCTGAATCGACGGCCGGCGGCTGAAATCTATACTCCATATGACATTCACGTTCGCCTGTGACGAAGCGGCAACAGACAACAATTGAATCGGTGTGCAGATGTCGCGTGGCGGTTTGCCTGTGGCGGTGCCGCCCCCTAAACAGGTAGATGTGTCGAAGCCGTCGGCGGGGGCGGACGGCTGGGGTTTGGTTTGCGGGATCACATGGTTGAGCGTGCCGCGAGGGTCGGTGACGTCAAGAGGCGCGTGCTTTTGTCGGGCATCCGCCTTGGCGCACTGGCTTGTGTGTTGTCTGCGCCTGCTGTCCGTGCCGAAGGCCTGTCCGAAGCGCTGGCCAAGGCGTACCAGACCAATCCGCAGCTCAATGCCGAGCGGGCGCGCCAGCGCGCGACCGATGAGAACGTGCCGCAGGCGCTGGCCGCATATCGGCCCCAAATCATCGCGGGTCTTTCGGCCGGCCTGCAGGCGGTGCGCGACCAGTTGCCCGGCAACGTCATCCAGACCGCGACGCTGAAGCCGTGGCAGATCGGCGTGACGGTGACCCAGACCTTGTTCAACGGCTTCAAGACCGCCAACAGCGTCCGCGTGGCCGAACTGCAGGTGCAGTCCGGCCGCGAGGCGCTGCGCAACGTCGGTCAGGGCGTGCTGCTCGACGCCGTCACCGCCTATACCAACGTGCTGGCCAACCAGACGCTGGTCGAGGCGCAACGCTCCAACGTCGCCTTCCTGAAGGAGACCCAGGCGATCACGCAGCGGCGCCTCAACGCTGGCGACGTCACGCCGACCGACACCGCCCAGGCCGAGGCCAGGCTCAGCCGCGGCCTGTCCGACCTCAATGCTGCGGAGGTCAACCTCGCGATCAGCCAGGCCACCTATGCGCAGCTGATCGGCAACCCGCCGTCGCAGTTGCGCTCCGCGGACGCCGTCGACCGGCTGCTGCCGCGCAGCCGCGAAGACGCGGTCGGGTTTGCCTTCCGCGAGCATCCGGCCGTGATGGCGGCAGGCTACGATGTCGACGTCGCCTCGACCTCGATCCGCGTTGCCGAGAGCAGCCTGCTGCCGCAGGTCAGCGTGCAAGGCAGTGTCAGCCGCAGCCGCGACAGCGACTCCACCCTCGGCACTTTCGGGACGGACCAGGCCTCCGTGATCGGCCAGGTCACGCAACCGATTTATGACGGCGGCACGGCGTCGTCGCAGACCCGGCAGGCCAAGGAAGTGGCGGCGCAGAGCCGGCTGGTGCTCGACCAGGTCCGCAATCAGGCCAAGACCGCCGCGGTCAGCGCGTGGGTCGCCAATGAGGGCGCCAAGATCGCGGTATCGGCCTCCGAATCCGAGGTGAAGGCCGCAACCGTTGCATTGGCCGGCGTGCAGAAGGAGGCCGCGGGCGGCCAGCGCACCACGGTCGACGTGCTGAACTCGCAGCAGGACCTGATCCTCGCCAAGGCGCGGCTGATCGGCGCGCAGCGAGACCGCGTGATCGCCTCCTATACGCTGCTCAGCGCGATCGGGCGTCTCGACGTCAAGACGCTCGCTCTCAACACGCCGGACTATCTGCCCGAAGTCCACTACCATCAGGTCCGCGACGCCTGGCAGGGCCTGCGGACGCCGTCCGGACAATAGGCCGCGACGCGGAACCGTCTGCATGGCGAATGTCCACCCCTTCCCGCCCGCACCGTCCCCCGATAACCTCCCTGCCCACCGGCGACCGATAACGCCGGCGCGCGCATAGCGCGCATAACAGCCGAGCACGCAGGGAGACGTCCAATGCTGACGCGACGCAGTATGATGCTTGCTTCCATCGCGGCGGGAGTGACCATGACCAGCAGCAACGCATTTTCCAAGGCCTCGCAGCCATCGACGGCGGTGAACTTCGACGTGCCGGCCGGCGCGTGCGACTGCCACACCCATATCCATGGGGACCCCGAGAAATTCCCGTTCTTCGCAGGCCGCGTCTACACGCCGGAACCGGCCTCGCCGGAGGAAATGAGCGCCCTGCACAAGGCGCTGAATATCGAGCGCGTGGTGATCGTGACGCCGAGCGTCTACGGCCCCGACAATTCGTCGACGCTGTTCGGCATGATGGCCCGCGGCGCGACGGCGCGCGCCGTCGCCGTGATCGACGACAAGACCAGCGAGAGCGACCTCGACGGCATGCACAAGACAGGCTTCCGCGGCATCCGCCTCAACCTTGCGACCGGCGGCGTCAACGATCCCAATGTCGGCCGGCAGCGTTTCTCGGCCGCGGTCGAGCGGATGATGGCGCGCGGCTGGCACGTCCAGCTGTTCACCAGCCTCGCCATGATCACCGCGATCAAGGACCTGGTCGCCACCTCGCCGGTTCCCGTCGTGTTCGACCATTTCGGCGGCGCCGAGGCCGCGCTCGGCACAGGGCAGCCGGGATTTGCCGACCTGCTTGAATTGGTCAAATCCGGCAGGGCCTATGTCAAGATCTCCGGCGCCTACCGCGCCTCCAGGCTCGCGCCCGACTATCCTGACGCGGCGCCGCTGGCGCAGGCGCTGATCGCGGCGAATGCCGAGCGCATCGTCTGGGGCACCGACTGGCCGCATCCGAATTCGGTGACGCCATCGGACAAGAAGGTCACCGACGTCACGCCGCTGTACCAGATCGACGACGGCCGCCTCCTCAACCAGCTTCCGGTCTGGGCGCCGGATGCCGCGGTCCGCAAGACGATCCTGGTCGACAATCCTGCGCGGCTCTATGGTTTCACCTGATTGACTTTTGTTTGAGCATGATCTGTTCGGAAAACCGCGGCACACTTTTCCGGATCATGCTCAGCGGTCGCGCGGCCGGCGCGAGAAATACGAGATCAACACCGGCAGCGTGATCAGGATCACCAGCGGCGCCAGCATCATGCCGGTGACGACAACGATCGCGAGCGGCTTCTGCACCTGCGAGCCGATGCCCCCCGAGATCGCCGCCGGCAGCAGGCCGACGCCGGCGACAACGCAGGTCATCAGCACCGGGCGGAGCTGCAGCTCGCCGGTGCGGATCACCGCGCGCATTCGGTCGTAGCCCTCATCGATCAGCTGGTTGAACTGCGACAGGATGATGATGCCGTCCATCACGGCGATGCCGAACAGCGCGATGAAGCCGATCGCCGCCGACACGCTGAACGGGATGCCCGAGATCAGGAGCCCGAGCACGCCACCGAAGATCGCCATCGGGATCACGCTCATCGCGAGCATGGTGTCGACCATCGAGCCGAAATTGAAGAACAGCAGCACCGCGATCAGCACCAGGCTGATCGGCACCACGATCGACAGCCGCTTGATCGCATCCTGCAAATTGCCGAACTCGCCGACCCATTCGAGGCGCGAGCCGGGCGGCAGCTGAACCTGCTCATTGACCTTCTGCTGTGCTTCGAGGATCGCGCTGCCGAGATCGCGGTCGCGCACCGAGAACTTGATCGGAAGGTAGCGCTCCTGCTGCTCGCGGTAGATATAGGCGGCGCCCGAGACCAGCTTGATCGAGGCGACTTCGCTGAGCGGGATCTGGGTGGTGCCGCCATTGGGATTCGCGACCCCGATCCGCAGGTTCTGGATCGCTTCGGCACTCTTGCGATATTCCGGCGCAAGCCGGACGATGATCGGAAAATGCCGGTCGCTGCCGGGCTCGTAGAGATCGCCGGCAGTGTCGCCGCCGACCGCGACCTTGATTGTGGCGTTGATGTCGCCGGGCGCCAGCCCGTAGCGCGCTGCCCGCGCACGGTCGACGTCGATCTGAATGGTCGGCTGGCCGAGCGAGGTGAACACCGCAAGGTCGGTAACGCCCTGCACCGTCGACAGCACCGACTTGATCTTGTTGGCGGTGTCGGTCAGCGCCTGCAGGTCGCTGCCATAGAGCTTGATCGAGTTCTCGCCCTTCACGCCCGACACCGCCTCCGAGACGTTGTCCTGCAGGTACTGCGAGAAGTTGAATTCGACGCCGGGGAATTTGTCCTGCAATTGCGCAAGCAATTGCGCTGTCAGTTCTTCCTTGTCGTGGGTTCCGGGCCATTCGCCGGCTGGCTTCAGAGGTGCGAAGAACTCGGCATTGAAGAATCCTGCGGCGTCGGTGCCGTCATCGGGCCGGCCATGCTGCGACACCACGGCCTCCACTTCGGGACGGCTGCGGATCACCCGCCTCATCTCGTTGACGTAGGCATTGCCTTCCTGCAGCGAGATCGTCGGCGGCAGCGTGGCGCGGATCCACAGATTGCCCTCTTCCAGTTTGGGCAGGAATTCGAGGCCAAGGAACCGCACGCAGATGACGGTCATGACCACGAGGCCGGCGGCGCCGGCCATCACGATCTTGCGGTTGGTAATCGCCCAGTTCAGCACC
This sequence comes from Bradyrhizobium sp. LTSPM299, assembly GCF_000938235.1. Classification (NCBI taxonomy): domain Bacteria; kingdom Pseudomonadati; phylum Pseudomonadota; class Alphaproteobacteria; order Hyphomicrobiales; family Nitrobacteraceae; genus Bradyrhizobium; species Bradyrhizobium sp. LTSPM299. The sequence goes on along the minus strand of NZ_JYMU01000005.1, from coordinate 47,441 downwards.
GGCAGGTAGATCGCATCGAGCTTCCTGACGATCCAGGTCTCGGTTTCGTGCATGTGCGCCGGCAGGATGATCGCGCTCAGCGCCGGGGTGATCGTGAACGTCGCCAGCAGTCCGCCCGCCAATGCATAGGCATAGGTTCGCGCCATCGGGCCGAAGATGTTGCCCTCGACGCCGCCCAGCGTGAACAGCGGCAGGAACGCGGCGACGATGATGGTGGCGGCAAAGAAGATCGAGCGCGAGACGTCCGCCGCCGCCGACAGGATCGCATGGCTCTTCATCCCCATCACGGTTTCCTGGGAGATGTGGCTCCGCTCATCTTCCGACAGCGCCGTGGTCTGCGACAGCCGGCGGAAGATCGCTTCCACCATGATCACGGTGGCGTCGACGATCAGTCCGAAATCGATCGCGCCGACCGACAGTAAATTGGCGGATTCGCCGCGTAGCACCAGGATGATCACGGCGAAGAACAGCGCGAACGGTATCGTCGCGCCGACGATCAGCGCGCTTCTGAGGTCGCCGAGGAAGATCCACTGCAACAGCACGATCAGGAGGATGCCGACCACCATGTTGTGCAACACGGTGTGGGTGGTGAGCTCGATCAGGTCCTTGCGGTCGTAGATGCGTTCGATCTTGACGCCCGGCGGCAGGATCGTGGAATTGTTGATCTGGTTGACGAGCTGCTCGACGCGGGAGATCGTCGGCGAGCTTTGCTCGCCACGGCGCATCAGCACGATGCCCTGCACGATGTCGTCGTCATTGTCGATGCCGGCGATGCCGAGCCGCGGCTTCTCGCCGATGGTCACAGTGCCGACATCCCTGACCAGCACCGGATTGCCGCCAGACTGCGAGACCATGGTGTTGGCGAGATCATCGATCGAACGGATCAGGCCGACGCCGCGCACCACGGCCGATTGCGAGCCGATGTTCACGGTGTTGCCGCCGACATTGATGTTGGCGTTGGAAATGGCTTGCAGCACCTGCGGCAATGTCAGGCCGTTGGCGACCAGCTTGTTGAAGTCGACCTGAATCTCATAAGTCTTGGTCTTGCCACCCCAGCCGGTGACGTCGATCACGCCGGGCACCGACCGGAAGCGGCGCTGCAGAATCCAGTCCTGCAGCGTCTTCAGATCCAGCACGCTGTAGTTCGGCGGGCCCTTGAGCCGATAACGGAAGATTTCACCGATCGGGCTGACCGGCGAGATGCCGGGCTGCACATTGCCCGGCAACGGTGCAAGCTGCGACAGGCGGTTCAAGACCTGCTGCAGCGCCTCGTCATAGGTGTAGTCGAAGGAGAACTGCAGCTTGACGTCGGACAGGCCGTACAGCGAGATGGTGCGGATGGTCTTGAGGTTCTTGATGCCGGCGACCTGGGTCTCGATCGGGATCGTGATATAGCGCTCGATCTCTTCGGCCGAGAGGCCCGGGCTCTGCGTCACGATGTCGACCATCGGCGGAGTCGGATCGGGATAGGCCTCGATGTTGAGCTGCTGGAACGCGAGCAGACCGCCGATGAAAACGACGGCGAACAAGGCCACCATCAAGTAGCGGCGGTTGACGGCAAGGGCGACAAGACGATCCATTCAGATCGAAGCTTTCAGGCTGGAAGAACTTTGATTGAGCATGATCTCCGCGCCAACGCGGTCCGCGTTGGTCGCAAGCGAAAGCCGCTTTCCACTTTTCCGGATCATGCTTTACGTGCCGGACGCGGCGCGGTCGATGAACAGGCTGCCCTTGGTCACGATCTGCTCGCCCGGCTTCAGATTGCCGGCAACCTCGACGAGGTCGCCATTGATCAGGCCGGGCTTGATCTGGCGCAGCTCGATCGTCTTGTCGTCGGCACGGGCGACCCAGACCCGCACCTGGTCGCCCTCGTAGATCAGCGCCTGCTTCGGCACGCCGACCCCCGGGTGATCGCCGGCCGAAAACAGCGTCACATTGGCGAACATCTCCGGCTTCAGCCGGTTGTCCTTGTTGTCGATCGTGGCGCGAACAAGAAGGCGGCGCGACGTCGGATCGATCGCGGCCGCCACATAGTTGATCCGGGCGGTCAGCACCTTGCCCGGCAGTGCCATCACGCTGAAGCTGACGTCCTGCCCGACCGCGACATTGTCGGCATCGGATTCCCGCACGAAGGCGATCAGCCAGACGGTGGTGAGATCGCCGATCACGTAGACCGGATCGCTGGCGCCGGTCGAGACATACTGGCCAGGGCCGGCCTTGCGCTGCACGATGGTGCCGGCGATCGGCGCGAACACCGTCGTCTCCGGATTGAGGCGGCCCCTCTGCTGCAGCGTCGTGATGGCCTCGTCGCCGAAGCCGAGGATGTGCAGCTTGTTCTGCGCGGCCTCCAGCAGGGTCTGTGCCGAGCGGGCATCGTTCTGCGCCTGCACCAGCGTCGCCTGGGCCTGCTGATAGTCCTTCAGCGGAATCGCCTTGCCATCGGACAAATCCTTGGCGCGCGTCTCCTGGATTTGCGCGAGATCGAGCGCCGACTGCGCCTTGTTCAGGCCGGTCATCGCCGCGACATAGTCGTTCTGGGCCTGCACCGTGTCGGCAGCTTCGATCACGAACAGCGCCTGTCCCTTGGTCACGGTCTCGCCCGGCCGCACCAGCAGGCGGGTGACGCGGCCGGTATAGGGCGAGTACACCGGCGTGGAACGATCCTCGTCGATGCCGATCTTGCCTTCGGTGACGAGCTCGGAGCGGAACGTATGCTCGGTGACGGGCTGGAACGTGAGACTGGCCCATTCGGCCGCCGTCGGCGTGTAACGCGAAGCCCCCTTGCGGGATTGGCTCGAGACATCCGAGGAGGTCTGCTTTGCCGTGCTGAACCGCGTATAGCCGTAGGCGCCGGCAATGGCGACCGCCAGCAACGCCACGGCCGCCATCAGGCGCGGGCGGCTAAGCTTCTGCATTCGTTGGGTAAGGTCTCTAAACATGCGGTCCGGAGGTCGATCGTTTCAGCTTCCGGCGGGACGGCCCCAGCGGTGCGCTAATAGTGCCGATTTGGTGTTGCAAACAACCTAAAAATCGTGGTTCGGCAGCGACTGGGGTTAAAGATTGGCTAGCCTGAACGGCGACTGAATGCATTATCCGGGAAACTCCGGGGCGGGAAACTCCGGGGTATGGCTGCCGAGCGGCATCGCCGGACAGGCCCAATAGGCCGGGGTTTTGGACGGCACCGCGGCGTGCCTGACCGAGCTCAAGGTGCCAAAGCCGGACGGAAGCTGCTCGATGAAGGGCGTCACCGCGTCGGCCTTGAGATCCGCGGTTGCCAGCCCGCCGGCGACGCGGCCGAGATTCCATAACCAGCGCCCGGTCTGCGCGAGCGACACCCGGACGTGCCAGCTGCCGCCCTCGCGCGCCTGGCGCGCCTTCGCCATCATGGCGCCGAACGCCATGAAGTATCCGGTGGCATGGTCGAGCATCTGCGCCGGCAGCTCCTTCGGCCCGTCGACCCCGGCCGCCTGCCCCTCGGCGTGATTGAAGCCGGTCGTGGTCTGCACCAGCGAATCGAAGCCGCGGCGCTCCGCCCAGGGACCGGCATGGCCATAGGCCGACAGCGTCACATAGACGATGCCCGGATTGATGCGCGCCGCCTCCTCCGCCGAGAAGCCGAGGCGCGCGATCGCCTGCGGGCGATAGCCCTGCGAAAAAATATCGGCCTGCGCCACCAGGCGGCGCATCACGGCCCGCCCCTCATCACTCGTCAGCTCGACGAAGCTCGTGAGCTTGCCGCGGCCGGTGTCGATGGTCAGCCACGGGATGACAGGCAGATCGGGACCGGAAATCAGCAGCACGTCGGCGCCATGGGCGGCGAGCGTGCGGCCGGCGACGGGGCCCGCGATGACGCGCGACAGATCGAGGACACGGATGCCGGCCAGCGGCCGGTCACCCGCGGGCCACGGCTTTGGCGCGGCGTCGCCGATCTTCTCGATTTCGATCAGCGGCAATGTCGCGAGCGCTTTCGCATGCGGGGTCGCCGACCATTCATCATGCGAGCGCATCAGCGCGACGACACCGCCGGCCGCATAGGCCGCGGTCTCGAACGCCTCGCCGTCCCATTGCAGCAGCGCGGCCTGCACGTCGTCGCGCTCCGCCGGGCAGTCCAGCACCTTGCAGACCGCGTCGCGATGATGCGGGAAATTGGTGTGGAGGCGGACAGAGCGCCCGTCGCGGACGCGGTAGACGCCGGCGATCTTGTCCCAGGCCGGCGGCGGCGGCTTATCGTCGACGCGCAAGTATCGCTCGCTGCGGCATTCGACCACCGCGTGGCGCATGTCGACCGCGACGTCCTGCCTCTCGCCGCTGCGTGCTGTCCAGATCTCTGCGGCCGCGAGGCCGGCGGCTGCGATCGAGGCCTGCGCCGCCGCGGCGACGCGAAATGACGACGGCAGTTGCGGTTCGCTGCCGGTCAGCCTGACCGCATCGAGCGCGGACGGCGCGCCGCCGGCCGCGATCCAGATATCGGCAAGGATTTCACTGATGTCCTGCATGGAGATTCCTCGACCGGATGATTCTATGCCCGAGCATGATGACAGAAAAGCGGTGCCCGGTTTTGTCCGTCATGCTTAGGTCCCGGATCATGCTCAAGGCTCTGCCCGGTTGAAACAGGAGTTACCATGGCTGCCATCGATCCCCTTACCGCCGGCGGCGTTTTCGTCGCGACCGCGGCCACCGACGCGGTCTATGTCATGTTCACCTCGGCGGTCGTCGCCCGCAAGCGCGTGCCGGCGGCGAGCTGGAGCAGCATCTGGTATCTGCTCTCGTCCTACGCCGTGATCAGCTATACCGAGAACTGGATCTACGTCGCCTTCGCCGCCGCGGGCTCGTGGGTCGGTGCCTACGCATCGATCACGTTTTTGCACCGGCCTCCAGGTGGCCCGCCGGTCGGGGCATCGGTGGAGTGAATAATATGTGGCCGCTTATTCATCCGTCGTCCCGGCGAAAGCCCATACGCCGCAGCGGCTGTTGTAAGGGGACTCGTCGTTCCGACCTCGCGCGACAATGACCTTCGGTGGTTATGGGTCCCGGCCTGCGCCGGGAAGACACCGAATGTTTGGCGCCGCTGGTGGGTCATACCCACGCATTCTTGCGACATGAATTGTCTGAGCTTTGCATTTCAATGAAAATCCCGTGACGGCGGCAGGATGCGGACGTTGCGCGGGTGGCGGATTTTCTGCGCCGGCGCATCGGCGTGATCGCGGCGATCGTCGTTGAGCGGCTCGATCAGTGCAGGTCCCGCCGGCACCGGGGGCTTGCGGGTGAGGGAATCGTTGGCGAGGCCGATCAGGTCGTGGGAGCGGTCGATCATGCGCTGCGCCACCAGATGCGTCACGCCCTCGGGGCTGCTCTGGATATATCCCTCGACCAGGATCAGGTGCGCGCCCATCACCTCCTTGCGGTACTGCTCCATCACCTTCGGCCACACCACGATGTTGGCGATGCCGGTTTCGTCCTCCAGCGTCATGAACACGACGCCCTTGGCGCTGCCCGGCCGCTGCCGCACCAGCACCACGCCGGCGCAGCGCACGCGGCGGCGATCGTTGCCCTTGTTGATCTCCGTGCAGGCGACGACGCGCTCTTTCGTGAACATCTCGCGCAAGAACTCCATCGGATGGCCCTTCAGCGACAGGCGAATGGTCTGATAGTCGGCGACCACCTGCTCGGGGCGCGGCATCTCCGGCAGCGGTTTTGCGTTTTCATCCGGCTGCTCACGGGCGACTACCGCCTCGAACAGCGGCAGCGGCACGTCGTCAGGCAGCCGCCGCACCGCCCACAGCGCCTCGCGGCGGTCGAGCCCGAGCGAGCGGAACGCATCGGCATCAGCGAGCAGGATCAGCGCGCGTTTCGGCAAGGCGGTGTCGCGGGCGAAATCTTCCAGCGAGGTGAAGGGTCTCCGGTTGCGTGCGGCGACGATGCGGTCGGCCCAGTCTTTGGGTTCTGCAACAACTTGTCCCCTGGTTCGCTGCACCTCTCCCGCTTGCGGGGGAGGTCGGATCGCATCGTCGGATGCGATCCGGGTGGGGGCTCTCTCCTCACGAAGAGTGTCGCGCGTGGAGACACCCCCACCCCAACCCTCCCCCGCAAGCGGGAGAGGGAGCGCAGTCCCTTCGAGGTTGGTCGCGTTTCTCTCCCCGTCATTCCGGGGCTCGCGTAGCGAGAGCCCGGAATCCATTGGGCCGCATCCATGTTGAGGAATGGATTCCGGGTTCACGCTACGCGCGCCCCGGAATGACGACTGAACTTCCTTCAACCTCTCCTCGTCCTCATCCAGCCAGTGAAAGCCATCGATCTGACGAAAACCGAGGCGCACCGCGCAATAGTTTCCACCCCTTTCCTCCAGCGTGTTCTGCGCAAAGCTGTGGGAGACATCGATCTCGCGCACCGTGACGCCGTTGGTGCGGGCGTCACCGACGATCTGCGCCGGGGCATAGAAGCCCATCGGCTGCGAGTTGAGCAGGCCGCAGCAGAAGGCGTCGGGATGATAATGCTTCAGCCATGAGGAGATGTAGACGAGCTGGGCGAAGCTGGCGGCATGGCTTTCCGGGAAGCCGTAACTGCCAAAGCCCTTGATCTGGTCAAAACAGCTTGCGGCGAATTCGGGTGAGTAGCCGCGCGCGACCATGTTACCGACCAGCTTTGCCTCATACTGGCCGATGGTACCGACATTGCGGAAGGTGGCCATCGAGCGGCGCAGGCCGTTGGCTTCCTCGGACGTGAAATGCGCTGCCTCGATCGCGATCCGCATCGCCTGCTCCTGGAACAGAGGCACGCCGAGCGTTTTGTGCAGGACATTGTAGAGCTCATCCTTGTCACCATGCTCGGGTGACGGTGCGGGATAGCTGACCTTTTCCTGGCCGTTCCGCCGCCGCAGATAGGGATGCACCATGTCGCCCTGAATAGGCCCGGGACGCACGATCGCGACCTCGATGACGAGATCGTAGAACTCGCGCGGCTTCAGCCGCGGCAGCATGTTCATCTGGGCGCGGCTCTCGACCTGAAACACGCCGAGCGATTCCCCACGGCACAGCATGTCGTAGACGCGCTCGTCGTCCTGCGGGACGGTGGCGAGCGCCCAGCGCTGGTTCTTGTGGTCGTCGATCAAATCAAAACATTTGCGGATGCAGGTCAGCATGCCCAGCGCCAGCACATCGACCTTCATCATGTTGAGCGCGTCGACGTCGTCCTTGTCCCATTCGATGAAGGTGCGGTCGTCCATCGCGGCGTTGCCGATCGGCACATAGGTGTCGAGCCGGTCCTGGGTCAGCACGTAGCCGCCGACATGCTGCGACAGATGACGTGGAAACTCGATCAGCTCGGTGGCGAGCTCGACCGCAAGATTGATCATCGCGTTTTTCGGGTCGAGCCCGGCCTGCCGCACCTGCATGTCGTTGAGGCCCTTGCCCCAGCTTCCCCACACGGTATCGGCGAGCGCCGCGGTGACGTCCTCCGTCAGACCGAGCGCCTTACCGACGTCGCGGATCGCGCTGCGCGGGCGATAATGGATGATGGTGGCAATGATCGCCGCGCGATGGCGGCCGTAGCGGCGGTAGACATATTGCATCACCTCCTCGCGTCGCGAATGCTCGAAATCGACGTCGATGTCGGGCGGCTCCAGCCGCTCCTTGGAGATGAAGCGCTCGAACAGCAGGTCGACCTTGGTCGGATCGACCGAGGTGATGCCGAGCACGTAGCAGACGGCCGAGTTCGCCGCCGATCCCCGCCCCTGGCACAAAATGTTCTGGCTGCGCGCGTAATGCACGATGTCGTGCACGGTGAGGAAGTAATGCGCGTATTTCAGCTCGGCGATCAGCGCGAGCTCCTTGTTGAGGGTGGTGCGGAGCTTGTCGTCGATCTCGCCATCGAAATATGTGTCGACGCCGGCCCAGGTCAGGTCCTCCAGATGCTGCTGCGCGGTCTTGCCCGGCGGCACCGGTTCGTCGGGATACTGGTATTTGAGTTGGTCCAGCGAGAAATTGATGCGGCCGGCAAAGCGCATGGTCTCGGTAACAGCCGCGGGCCAGTCGCGGAACAGCCTGATCATTTCATGGGCGGGCTTGAGATGGCGTTCGGCATTGGCCTCGAGCCTGCGGCCGACCGCCTCGATCGTGGTCTTTTCGCGAATACAGGTCAGCACATCCTGCAGTGGACGCCGCGCCGGATGGTGATAGAGCACCTCGTTGGTCGCGAGCAGCGGCACACTGGCCTTGGCGGCGAGTGCATGCAGCCGCGCGAGGCGGCGCTTGTCGTCGCCGCGATAGAGCAGGCTTGCGGCAAGCCAGACGCCACAGGCAGAGCTCTCCTTCAGGTGCGTAAGAACATCGAGCGCAACAGCCGCATCAAAGCGATGCGGCAGCGTCAGCACGAGAAGCTGGCCCTCGGCGTGGTCGATGAGATCGGACAGTGCGAGACGGCAGTCGCCCTTCTCGATGCGCGTGATGTCATCACCGCGCTTGCCGCGGGTGAGCAACTGGCACAGCCGGCCGTAAGCGGCGCGGTCGCGCGGATAGACCAGGATGTCGGGCGTATCGTCGATGAAGACGATGCGGGTACCGATCAGGAGTTTTGGCGGATGCTCGACCTCGGAATTGTCGAGCTCCTTCCAGGCGCGCACCACACCGGCCAGCGTGTTGTGATCGGCGATCCCGATCACGGGAATACGAAGCCGGCTCGCCTCATGCACATAGGCGCGCGGATCGGAGCCGCCGCGCAGGAAGGAGAAATTGCTGGTGATGCCGATCTCGGCATAGTCGGGCATCAGCTGAATTCCTGGCATGCTCATGCGAACAACCCGTGCACATACCATTTGGCCGGAACGGGCTTGCCCGCCTCGTCTCTCAGCTCGCTCTCATAAAGGCCATCGCGAAAGATCCAGAAGCGCTGGCCCGCGGCGTCCTCGACGCGGAAATAATCCCGTGTCAGCGATTGACCGTCCTGCTTCCACCATTCCATCGCGATGCGCTCGGGGCCTTCGACCCTGACAACCTCATGCTGCGCGCGCCGCCAGGTGAATTGATGCGGCGGACCGTCGGGTACGGTCGCGAATGGCACATTGATCAGCTCCGGCCGGTCGAACAGCCGCAAGGGACGCAGCGGCGGCTCGCCCGCGATCCGCTCCGGCCAGGCGGCTTGCGCGGCGGCGGCAAGATGATGCTGCGCCGGGACGGCGAGCGCTGATCGTTCGGGGATGTGGCTCTGCAGCGGCAGATGCACGACCACGCGTTTTCCGCCGATGCGGGCGGCGATGCGGTCGATCAGCGCGGATATCTCGTCATTGTCATGCACTGACGCGTCGAGATCGCGCTGCTGCTGCACCACGATCTCGGTACGCCCTGCGGCGAGGCGAATAAGATCGAAGCCGAAGCCGGGATCGAGGGGATCGTTTAAGCTTTCGAGCCGTTCGCGGAACAGGCGGTCGATCATCTCGGGCCTGGTGACCGGACGCCCGGCCTCGACCGCGATGCTGCGTACCGCGCCGTCGGTGCGGAAGAAGCTCGCCTCCAGTTGCCGCGCGCCCTTGCCCTGTCTGTCCATCGCCGTCACCAGCGTGCGGGCGAGGTTTTGCAGCGTCAGCGTGATCACGCTGTCGGTGGTGACGGGCTCGGCGAAACGTTTCTCCACGATGTAATCGGGCAGCGGCTTGCGCGGACTGATCGGGGCATCGCCCTGCCCGAGCGCGTGGCTGAGCAGCGTCGTGAAGGCTGCGCCGAACCGCGCCGAGATCTCGTGCGGCGCGCGCGCGGCGACATCGCCGATGGTTTTCAACCCGGCGCGGCGAAGCCCGGTGGTAACAGCCTCGCCGGCGCCGAGCGCTGCGACCAGCAGCGGGCCGATGGCGTGGGCTTCCTCGCCGGCGGTGACGATCTTGCCCGAGGTGTGCCGCGTCAGCGTGCGCGCCGCGATCGAGGTGCCAGCGATTGCGGCGCTGACCGCAAAACCGCGCTGGCTCAGCGCGTTCGTCGCGATCTGCAGCAGCGCGCGCTCGCCGCCGAACAGATGCGCGCAGCCGGTAATGTCGAGGAACAACCCATAAGGGGGATCCAGCGCCACCAGCGGCGTGAAGCGGTCGCACCAGTCGGCGATGTCGTTCAGCGTCTTCGCATCGGCGGCGGGATCGGCGTCGTAAACCGTCAGCTCCGGACAGATCGCGCGCGCATTGGCGAGCGGCAGCCCGATCGAGAGCCCCGCACGCACCGCGGCCTCGTCGATAGACTGCAGCAGGATGGCGTTGTGGTCCTTTGCGACGACGACGCTGGGGATTTCTTGTTTCGCCTCTCCCGCTTGCGGGGGAGGCCGGATCGCATCGCCAGATGCGATCCGGGTGGGGGCTCTCTCCTCACGAAGAGTGTGACTCGTGGAGAAACCCCCACCCCAACCCTCCCCCGCAAGCGGGAGAGGGAGCCCTAACACCTCCCGCGCATCAGCTCGCGAGACGCTGCTCTGCGCCAACCTGCGCGTGATGCGGTCGATGGGCAGGCGTGGCAGCCATAGGCTGAGGATGCGCCGACGGTTCACTGAATTGGCACTCATCACATTTCCATTCCATGATCCATCGCCCGACCGGGCCATGACGATTGCGCACCAGCTCGGCATCGAACCGCGGCGCGCCCCAGGGCGCCGCAGGCATTGAGGCACTCGCGGCCGAGCCCGGCGGTGAATGCGCCGCGCGCACGATCCAGCGCGTCTCCGCGGTCGAGGGAATTGGCGTCGCCGCAATCCGCAGCACCAGCGCGGTGACGCCGGAGGCTTGCGCGGCCAATGTCAATTTGCGGCTGGCGACGAGATCGAGCTGGCGCGCATCGCCCCAGACCTCCAGCACCACCGCGCCCAGCGCGTCGCAGGCCAGCGCGTCGGCGGCGGTGCGCAAGCCGCTGTCGACATCGGCGGCGCGCACCGTGACCAGCAGCCGCGGATCGAGGCCGAGTTCGGCGAGCCCGCTCATCGACAGCGCGCCACTTTCGCGGTCGGAAAAATCCTGCCGCATCCAGACCAGCGGTTTGCGCGGCGACAGCCGTCCGGCAAGCCCTGCAACGAAGCCGGTCGCGGCACCGCTTTGATGGCCGCTTGCGAACACCTCATGCAGCACGGCTGACGCAAGCCCGCCGCGCAGCATCGCATCCACGCTCGTGTGTCCGAGCGCGACGCGGTTCGGCATCGTCGCATCCGATGGCGCCTCGATGCGCGCGATGCTGCCGCGCAAGGACGCAAGCGTACCCGTGCGTGCGCCGTTCATATGCGCCGCTCCTTCCCAACCAAAATTTGAAGCCGTCACTGGTTCTGAACAGAGAACCACGCTGGCTCATTTGTTCATGATATGTTCTAATATAAAGCTAACAGAACCGGCAGAGTCAATCGGATTGGTGGGCTCTCCGATTCATCAGTGGAATCAAGGGGATTCAGGAACGGTCAGGAACGGGGCGCTGCCCCGCCCGCCGCTTCCACGCCTCACCAGGCGCGTGAACCCTGAAATAGCGGCGGCATGACGGAAACGGAGCAAATCGCATGCACATCATGATGCTCGACAACGACACCGATTTCGACGGCTGGCGCAAAGCCGCGCGGCGATTGGCATTGAATGACGTGAAGCCGGCTGATGTCACGTGGACGGTGCGCAATGCGGCCGAACTATTCGCGGCATCCAGCGTGAACGGATTCAGCGCGAACGACCTGCCCGATGCGCCGCATGCGGCCTTCAACGTGTCAGCCACATTCGTCAAGCTGGCAAGGACCGCGATCCTGCATCGCAATGGCGACCGTTTCGCCCTGCTTTATCGCCTGTTATGGCGGCTGCGCAGCCATCACGATCTGCTCGGCACCACGACCGACCTTGATGTCGCCGAGGTCAATGCGATGGCGCGCGCGGTCTATCGCGACATCGACCGGATGCACGCGCATCTCCGCTTCCGTGAAATCGGCCGCGAGCAGAAGGCGCGTTACGTCGCCTGGTTCGAGCCCGAGCATCGCATCGTCGAGGCCGCCGCGCCCTTCTTCGCCAGCCGCTTCGCCGACATGCCGTGGTCGATCCTGACCCCCGACGTGTCAGCGCATTGGGATGGCCACGCGATCTCGATCACGTCAGGCATCGACAAATCCGAGGTGCCGGCGGAGGACCGGCTCGAGGAAACGTGGCGACGTCATTACACCGGCATCTTCAATCCGGCGCGGCTGAAGGTGATGGAGGCACAGCACTCCTATTGGAGGAACCTGCCCGAGGACTCGATCATTAGGCCTTTACTCGAAGACGCAATGCGGATGACGGGTGGCTTCATCAAGAACGTGGCGAGCGAACCGCACACACCCGAGCGACAGCAGGACACGCCGATGGTCCGCGGAGATGCTCACGACACGATCGCGGCGTTGCGCGAACAGGCCGCCGGCTGCCGCGCCTGCCCGCTCTGGAAGGACGCCACCCGGACCGTGTTCGGCGAAGGTCCGCAAACCGCCTCGGTCATGCTGGTCGGCGAGCAGCCCGGCGACAAGGAAGATTTGGCCGGCAGGCCGTTCGTCGGCCCGGCCGGCGAGATGCTCGATCGCGCGCTGGCGGACGCCGGGATCGCGCGGGCCAAGGTCTACGTCACCAACGCGGTGAAGCATTTCAAATTCGTGCCGCGCGGCAAGATCCGGCTGCACCAGAAGCCGAACACACCCGAAATCCGCGCCTGCCGGCAATGGTACGAGCGTGAACTTGCCGCGATCCAGCCGGAACTCGTGGTGGCGCTCGGCGCCACCGCCGCCCAAAGCGTGTTCGGCAAGATCACACCGGTGAACAAGAACCGTGGCCGCCTGATCGATCACGACGGCACCAAGGTGCTGGTCACCGTGCATCCATCCTATCTGCTGCGGTTGCCGGACGAAGATGCCAAGGCACGGGAATACCAGCGATTTGTCGACGACCTGAAAATCGCAGGCTCCTTGTTGCGCCGCTCGGCACACGCCGCCTGAGTTCCCGCAAGCCTGTGGGACTACGGCAACACGTCACTGGAATTCCAGCAACACGTTGATGTGAAATGCATTGAAACAGTTGATAAACACCTACAACCTTGAATTGATCTGTGGTACGGTCACGTGTTCCGCAGGCATTGGGCGTCATGTTCACGCCATGACGTTCCCTGAGGTCGGCGCGCTGCACGATTCGACTAGCCCCAATCGTGCGGCGCGCGACCTCGACCTGGCGGCCCTCCAACTCAAATTCCCAGAGATCGGCAGCGTTCGTTGCTGACGATTGCCGTCCGGAGCCTCCAAGGGCCGGCCATTCAGCTGCACTGCACAAAAACGGGTCGCAAACTGGGGACGGATCGCTTTTACCGGCCGGATTTCAATTGCCTGTCACATGCATCGATCAAAGTCGGGGCCATTGGGACAGGAGTTTACCATGAGCGATATGGCGTTACCCGGCTCGATCGAGCCCGCCTTGAAAAAAGGCCCGGAGCTCGACAAGGGCTTTCATCCATTGACCGGCGTAATCTATTTGGGAGTGGTCGCGGCCGCCCTGTTGTTCGTCGCCTACAGCATTTATGCCGACGTCGATGCCACCGGCACGCGCGTCACGTCGTTGCTGCCCTATCTCATGCTGTTCGTTGCCCTGCTGATCGCGCTCGGCTTCGAATTCGTCAACGGCTTCCACGACACCGCCAATGCGGTCGCCACCGTGATCTACACCCGCTCGCTGCCGGCACACATCGCCGTGGTCTGGTCGGGCATGTTCAACCTGTTCGGCGTGCTGCTCTCCTCTGGCGCGGTCGCGTTCGGCATCGTCTCGCTGCTTCCGGTCGAACTGATCCTGCAGGTTGGCTCGAGCGCGGGCTTCGCGATGGTGTTCGCGCTGTTGATCGCCGCCATCATCTGGAACCTCGGCACCTGGTGGCTCGGGCTGCCGGCCTCGAGCTCGCACACCCTGATCGGATCGATCATGGGTGTCGGCATCGCCAACGCGCTGCTGCGCGGCCGTGACGGCACCTCCGGCGTGGACTGGACCCAGGCGGCCGGTATCGCCAAGGCGCTGCTGCTCTCGCCGCTGTTCGGCTTCGTGCTGGCCGCGGGCCTGCTCTACATCCTCAAGGCCGTGCTGGCGCGCGCAACGCCCGCTCTGTTCGGCGAGCCGGTCGGCGACCAGCCGCCGCCTTGGTGGATCCGGGGCATCCTGATCCTCACCTGCACGCTGGTCAGCTTCTTCCACGGCTCCAATGACGGCCAGAAGGGCATGGGCCTGATCATGCTGATCCTGATCGGCACCGTACCGACCGCCTATGCGCTCAACCGCGCGCTGCCCGACAGCGCGATCGCAGCGTTCACCACGCATTCGACCTCGGCCAGCAAGGTCATTGAAGGCAAGGCCGCCGGCTACAACGTGCTCGGCAACCCACGCCCGGCCGTGACCAACTATGTCTCGCAGCACCAGATCAACGAAGGCACCTATCCGTCGCTGGCGGTGCTGGTTCGCGACATCGGACAGCAGGTCACCCAGTATGGCTCGCTGGCCAAGTTCCCGGCTGACACGGTCGGCAACACCCGCAACGACATGTACCTGGCCTCCGAGGCGATCCGCATCCTGATGAAGGACAAGGAATCCGAGCTCTCCACCGCCGACGTCACCACGCTGAACGAGTACAAGGGCTCGCTCGATGCTGCGACGAAGTTCATCCCGAGCTGGGTGAAGTTCGCCGTCGCCATTGCGCTCGGCCTCGGCACCATGGTCGGCTGGAAGCGCATCGTCGTCACCGTCGGCGAGAAGATCGGCAAGACCCACCTGACCTACGCGCAGGGCGCCTGCGCGGAGATCACAGCGGCCGCGACGATTGCGGCGGCCGACGGTTTCGGAATGCCGGTCTCGACCACGCACGTGCTCTCGTCCGGCATCGCCGGCACCATGGCCGCCAACGGCTCAGGGCTGCAATGGTCGACGATCCGCAACATCGCGATGGCCTGGGTGCTGACCCTGCCGGCCGCGATGATCCTCTCGGGCTCGCTGTACTTCGTGTTCTACCACCTGTTCTAACGCTGACGCTTTCGGCGCCGCAGCACCAAACGGAAAGGCCCGCACGTCAGGTGCGGGCCTTTTTTACTTGTCGGGTAGCGCAGCTCCTCGCCGCCCTGCCAACCGCGCCGATCGACCATTGCAGACGGCGGGGACGCAACACATCCTAAGATTGTATTTTCGCCGACATTGATCTATAATGCGGCCCGACCCACGGCCCTGTCTCGCGGCAGCGCCGGCTTTTTCAGGGTCATATTTTGCAAATGCCGTTCATTGTTGCGCCGGGATGATTTCATGACGATCCCCGTTCAGGCTCCAATTCAGCCCCTTGCCCCCCAGCCTCCAGCGCCAGCCGGATGGCCCATCACCATCGATGTCCCCGCTGAAAGCAAGAGCACGCCGCTCACGCCGGTCCAGACCGGCGACGTGATCTCGTTCAGCGCCACCGGCCGCTGGAAGGACTGGTGGATCAGTTGCGGCCCGGACGGATATCGCAACTTCTTCGCCGATATCATCCGGATCCGGCCGCGCTTTGCCGACGAGAACTGGTTCTGCCTGTGTGGCGAGGTCGAGGGCACCGGCGAACGGTTTGCGATCGGGCGCGGCTGCACCCACACTCTTGCGACATCCGGCAACCTCATCCTGTTCGCGAACGACCGCGACGATCTCTATGGCAACAACTCAGGCTCCGTCAGCGTCACCGCCGACCGCGGCGGCATCGCGCCGAGCCAGGCCGACGCCGATCCCGATGCGTTCAAGGGGCTCACCGGGCGCTGGCGGCTGATCCATCGCACCTTCGACATGACGCGAGGCGTCGGCACGCTGGCGATCCTCGTGCCCGGCGCCTGCCTGATCCTGGCCTTGCTGCCGCAAGGCGTCGACCTGGTCCGCTCGGTCGGCGACGATACGCTTCATGATGCGTCGACAAGCCAGCTCTTCGCGTTCGTTCTCGGACTACTGTTCCTCGGCATTCAATCCTGGCTCTGGCCAAGACTGTTGATCGACTTCAACTATGGAACCGACCGCAGCACCTGGCGTCCAAGGCGGCTTTTGGAATGGGGACCGCGCGTCCTTGGCATTGCTCCCTTCGTCCTGATCTTCATCGCGCTCTATCGGAATCCGCAGTTCAAGCCAGGCCTGCCGATCATTCTGGTCGTCGTCGCCGCGATCTTCCTGATCCTGCTGATCAAGCGCGAGGACTGGACCAAGAAAATGCGCGTTGCGGGACGGATCAGCTTCGCGCGCTGGTGGGTGATCGTCTGCCTGGCCCTTGCGGCGGTGCTGATGGCGGTCGTCAGTCTCGCACCCGTGGCGTTCGGCCATGCACTCGGCGCGCCTGCGGTCGTCTTTGTCGGGCTCGGCCTGATCATCCCGCCGATGATCATCGCAATCCAGAGCGGAACCGGACTTCGTCTGCCGATCGTGGGCAGCTTCCTGCTGGCGGCGGCCTTGTTCAGCCTCTGGATGGACAATCACGAGGTCGGCGGGCGCGCCTTCGAGCGTGGACCGGGGCCGCTCGCCGTCGCTCAGCGTCTTAACCTCGCGGACGCCTATGCACTCTGGAAATCGGGACAGCCCGTTGCGAAAGACGGCAAGCGCCCGATGGTGCTGGTCGCATCCGAAGGCGGCGCATCGCGCGCCGGCGACTGGACTGCCGAGGTGCTGAGTGCGCTGCATGCGCAGAGCGACGGCAAGTTCGCAACCCACCTGTTCGCCATCAGCTCGGTGTCGGGCGGCAGCGTCGGCACCGTCGGCTACTCGGCGATGCTGCATGTCGAGCCGGCCGTCACATCCGCCACGCTGGCAAAGACATTGCCCACCTTCACCAGCCAGGACGCGCTGAGCCCGACACTCGCCGGCACGTTGTTCCCCGACCTGTTGCAACGCTTCCTGCCGCGCGCGTTCCTGCCGGATCGCGCCGAAGCGCTCGAACGCGCCTGGGAGGTCGGATGGAACAACTCCTGTCCTGCCAAAACAGCGAACTGCAAAGATCTGCTGCAGCAGCCGTTCCTCACGCTCCGCCCTCAGGCGGACCAACCGTGGCGTCCGATCCTGATCGTCAACGGCGCGAGCCAAGAGACCGGCCGGCGCATCCTGACCAGCACGGTCGATCTCGAAAAGGCCGTCGACGCGGACGATTTCCACACGATCTTCGGGCACGATATCGAGATGTCCACGGCCATCAGCAATGGAGCCCGATTCCCATGGATCAGCCCGGCCGGCACGCTGCCGCATGCCAAGAGCGTCCCTCAGGAAGATCTGCTCCAGGAACATCTGCTCGACGGCGGCTATTTCGACGCCGCCGGTGTCGCCACCCTTTCAGAACTTGCACAGGCGATCGTGGCGCTGCCGGACGCCAGGGACGACAAGCTCCACTTCATCTTCGTGTTCATCGGCTATGAGGAGGCCACCGCCGACGCCCGTCCGCTGGCCCAGCAACCCGTCACGGGTAGCGTTCCAGCCGCGGGCGCGCCGGCAAAGCCGGCAGCCACATCGGCGCGGACGCCAGAGCAACCCAAACAAAGGAGCCAAGGCGCGCCGTTCCTCAACGAGGTGATCGCGCCGTTGGAAGGGCTGTTCGCCAGCCGAACGGCACATGAGGCTCACATCATGGAGGTGTTCAAGAAAACCCCACCGCTTCCGGCGGACGTCCCCCACGAATTTATCGCGGTCATGCTGTGCAACGGCAAGGTGGACGGCAAGCCCTTCGAGCCCCCGATGGACTGGGCGCTCTCGGGAATGGCGCGCCAGTTCATCCATGACGCGCTGAGCGCCAATTCAAACATCCCCTGCTCCGAGGACAATGTGGCTGCGCTACAGAAGATCAACGGCCTGATCACGAGATGAGACGTGTCAGCTTGCGGTCAGGCCGTAGTGCCGGCCTCACGCCGCCAGCGCGTTCTCCACGATCTTGACGAAGTAGGAGCTGCCGTAAACGATCGCCTCGTCGTTGAAATTGTAGGCGGGGTGATGCAGGCCGGCGCTGTCGCCGTTGCCGCAGAAGATGAAGGCGCCGGGCCGCGCTTCCAGCATGTAGGAAAAATCCTCGCCGCCCATCAGCGGCGGCATTTCGTGCACATTGGCCTCGCCGGCGACGTCCTTGGCGATGCGGGTCGCGAATTCGGTCTGCGAGCGGTGGTTGACGGTGACGGGATAGCCGCGCTTGTAGGTGAGATCGATCCTGGCGCCGGTCAGCAGGGCTACGCCCTTGACCACTTCGCCGACGCGCTTCTCGATCAGTTGCCGGACTTCCGGGGTCAGCGTCCGCACGGTGCCGCGCAATTCCGCGGTCTGCGGGATCACGTTGCGGGCGTTGCCGGCGTGGAATTCGCAGATCGAGATCACGGCGGAGTCGAGCGGATCGACGCTGCGCGACACCACCGACTGCAGCGCCGTGATGAGTTGCGCGCCGACCATCACGGAATCGATGCATTTGTGCGGACGCGCGGCGTGGCCGCCGAGCCCTTCGATGCTGATGTTAACCTCGTCGGTCGCAGCCATGATCGGGCCGGAGCGGATCGCGAACGAGCCGATCGGAATCCCCGGGCCGTTGTGCATGCCGTAGACCTGCTCGATGCCAAAGCGGTCCATCAGGCCGTCCTTGATCATGGCGGCCGCACCTGCCCCGCCCTCTTCGGCCGGCTGGAAGATCACCACCGTGGTACCGGCGAAGTTCCGGGTCTCGGCGAGATAGCGCGCGGCGCCGAGCAGCATCGCGGTGTGGCCGTCATGGCCGCAGGCGTGCATCTTGCCCGGCGTCTTGGAGGCGTAAGGCAGGTTGGTCTCTTCATGGATCGGCAGGGCGTCCATGTCGGCGCGCAGGCCGATCACCTTGATGTCGCCGCTGCCGGCCGGCTTCTTGCCCTTGATGACGCCGACCACCCCGGTCTTGCCGAGCCCGGTCACGACCTCGTCGCAGCCGAACTCCCGCAGACGATCGGCCACGAATGATGCAGTGCGGTGCACATCGTAGAGCAATTCGGGGTTTTCATGGATGTCGCGGCGCCAGGCCTGGATGTCGGGTTGCAGATCGGCGACGCGGTTGACGATGGGCATGGGAATTCTGGCCTCAGGGGTTGGACTGCTAGAGCCTGTCTAGCATGCAAGGGCCGGTCCACCCAACAGCCCCCAAGCGGTACCGCCCTGCCTCTGGCGCCGGGCTTGTCCCGGCGGGCCGCGTCTGACTAATACGGACCCAACAAGGACGACTGCCGGGAAACGACCATGCCGCGAAGGCTCGAGGGTGATTTCGACTACATTATCGTCGGCGCAGGCACGGCAGGCTGCATCATGGCCAACCGCCTGTCCGCCGATCCGAAGAAGCGCGTGCTGCTTCTCGAAGCCGGCGGCAACGACAACTGGATCTGGTTTCACATCCCGGTCGGCTATCTCTTCGCGATCGGCAATCCGCGCTCGGACTGGATGTTCAAGACCGAGGCCGAGCCCGGCCTCAACGGCCGCGCGCTCGCCTATCCGCGGGGTAAGGTGATCGGCGGCTCGTCGGCGATCAATGCCATGATCTCGATGCGCGGCCAGCCCGCGGATTACGATCACTGGCGCCAGCTCGGCCTCACCGGCTGGAGCTACAGCGACGTGCTGCCGGCGTTCAAGCGGCTGGAGGACCACTTCCTTGGCGAAAGCGAGCATCATGGTGCCGGTGGCGGCTGGCGCATCGAGGCGCCGCGATTGTCGTGGAAAATCCTCGACGCGGTCGGCGATGCCGCGGAAGAGATGGGCATCAAGCGCATCGGCGATTTCAACACCGGCGACAACGAAGGCACCAGCTATTTCCACGTCAACCAGAAGCGCGGCCGGCGCTGGTCGTCGGCGCGCGGCTTCCTCAAGCCGGTGCTGAACCGCGCCAATCTGCGGCTCGAGACCAATGTGCTGGTCGACCGCTTGGTGATTGAGAGCGGCCGCGCCACCGGCGTCGAGTTCCGGCAGGGCAACGAGACGATCGAGGCCCGCGCCAAGGGTGAAGTGATCCTCTGCGCCGGTTCGATCGGATCGACCCAGGTGCTGCACCGCTCCGGCATCGGCCCGTCCGAATGGCTGTCGCCGCTCGGCATCGACATCGTGCTCGACCGCCAGGGCATCGGCCACAATCTGCAGGACCATCTGCAGCAGCGCGCGATCTACAAGGTGTCAGGCGTCCGGACGCTGAACGAGACCTATTACAATCT
The DNA here is from genome assembly GCF_000938235.1 of Bradyrhizobium sp. LTSPM299. Taxonomy (NCBI): domain Bacteria; kingdom Pseudomonadati; phylum Pseudomonadota; class Alphaproteobacteria; order Hyphomicrobiales; family Nitrobacteraceae; genus Bradyrhizobium; species Bradyrhizobium sp. LTSPM299. The sequence continues at coordinate 27,281 of NZ_JYMU01000005.1, read as the reverse complement.
GATCCGCCGCGGCCTGATGGGCCTCGATTATGCGCTGCGCCGCCGCGGTCCGCTGACCATGGCGCCGTCGCAGCTCGGTATCTTCACGCGCTCGGATTCCACGCGGTCGCGCGCCAACATCCAGTTCCACGTGCAGCCGCTGTCGCTCGACAAGTTCGGCGATCCCTTGCATCGTTTTCCCGCGATCACGGTGAGCGCCTGCAATCTGCAGCCGACCTCGCGCGGCACGGTGCGGATCCGCTCGGCGGCACTCGACGACAAGCCGTCGATCGCGCCGAATTATCTATCTACCGACGACGACCGCCAGGTCGCAGCCGACGCGATCCGCACCACGCGGCGGCTGATGAAGCAGACGGCGCTGGAAAAATATCACCCCGAGGAGTTCCTGCCCGGTCCCTCCGTCGGCGACGACGATGCGTCGCTGGCGAAGGCCGCCGGCGACATCGGCACCACGATCTTCCACCCCGTCGGCACCGCGAAGATGGGGATCGCGAGCGATCCGATGGCCGTGGTCGACGAGCGCCTGCGCTTCTACGGCCTCGACGGCCTGCGCATCGCCGATGCCTCTGTGATGCCGACCATCACCTCGGGCAACACCAACACGCCGACCGCGATGATCGCGGAGAAGGCGGCGGCGATGATCTTGCAGGACGCGCGGTAGCAAGCCGATGGCTCCCCCGACACGACTGTTCGTTGGTGACGCGAGTGCACCGATCGCCTTGGCGCGGTGGGGCGAGCCGGCTTCGGGCAGGCCGCCAGTACTACTGCTGCACGGCACAGGCTTCGTCGCCGAGGTGTGGACCGAGGTGGCGGAGGCACTGGCCGTCGACTACACGGTGTACGCACTGGACCGCCGCGGTCATGGCCTGAGCCACAAACCATCAGCCGACCGCTTTCACTTCCAGGATTTCGCCGAGGACCTTTGCAGAGTTGTCGATCAACTCGATCTTCATGACATCTACGGCATCGGCCACAGCGCCGGCGCCACCGACCTGCTGCTGGCGGCGAAGCTGCTGCCCGGACGCTTTGCGCGCTTGTTCGTGATGGAGCCAACGGTGATGGATCCACACGCGCCGCGCAGCGAGGGCTTGAGCGCTATGTCAGAAGCGTCGGTGCAGGGCGCGCTGCGCCGCCGGGCGGAATTCGAGAGCGCGGAGGTCCTGTTCCAGCGGCTACGCACCGCACCTGCGTTTGCGCCATGGACCGAGCCATCGCTGTGGGCCTATGTGCATCACGGATTTGAGCGGCTTGGCGATGGCCGCGTGCGGCTGCACTGCACGCCCGAAATCGAGTCCGCACTGCTACTGCCGATCTTCCAGGCCATGGAGCAGATCTACACTTGCGACACCCGCGGCAATCCCTTTGCGTGGCTGTCCGACATCGACTGCCCAGTCTGCATCGCCACCGCCGAGCAATCATCGCCGGTCTACCAGGAGATGGCCGCGCGCGCCGCAGCGCTGATGCCGCACGCCAGCCGATGGACATTCGACGGTGTCGGACATTGCGTCGCGCAGGAGGCGCCGGAACTCCTGCTACAGGCGCTCAGGGCATTCAGCACGCAGGCGGATTAACGCCGCCTTCGGAGGCGGTTGAACACCAAAGAAAACGCCGTCCCCTTGCGGGGACGGCGGCACGCCACTCACGCAGTACTGAAGCGAATCAATGGTGACCGTGGTGCTCGGCGTGGTGCCGGCTGGCCTCGGTGTGGTGATGCTCGGCGTGGCTGGCATGACCGTGGGCGCTGTGGGCGTGGTGCGCCGCCTTGTCGTGATCGCCGGCCTCGTGGTGCTTGGCGGCTTCGCGGTGATGCTTGGCAGCATGCTCGTGATGTTCGGCCGCCTTATGATGATGATCAACGCCTGCGTGGTCGCTCATGTCGCTCTCCCGGTGTGGCGATTAAAGTCCGGCATCCTTACGCCGGGCCGCTGACACTGTGCTGACGGTTGCACGACAGCTTTGTTGCAGCCGTTCATAATCGGAGGGGCACCGTCGGACCCGGAGGCAATCCGGGACGTGCCAGGAGCGGCGAGTGCCTCATTTGGCAACGCCCCTCACGAAATCGTCATCGCGCGCGCTGCCCTCCCCGCGGCCGGCGGGAATAAACCCCCACGCCCGCCAATAACGTCTCCGGAAACCCCAATCTCTGGGCCCCACGGGAGACTTTGCCATGAGCGGACACGATCACGACCATCACGATGAGGACAAAGGCGTCAGCCGGCGCAAGGTGCTGGAATGCATGACCTGGGCCGGCACCGGCGTGCTGTGGACAATCACCGGCGGCGTGCCGCATTCGCTCGGCATTGTCGGCTCGGCCGCGGCCGCGGAGCCGGCCGGCATGACGTTCATGCAGATCAGCGACAGCCATGTCGGCTTCGACAAGCCCGCAAATCCGAACGCCAACGGCACGCTGGAAGAGGCCATCAACCAGGTCCGCGCGATGCCGATCAAGCCGTCCTTCATGATCCATACCGGCGACATCACGCATCTGTCGAAAGCCAAGGAATTCGACGATGCCGACCGCATTATCTCGCAGAGCAAGCTCGACGTACATTATGTGCCCGGCGAGCACGACTTCATCGACGAGGAGGTCAAGCTCTACAAGGAGCGCTATGGCAAGGGGACCAAGGGCGCCGGCTATTATTCCTTCGATGCCGGCGGCGTCCACTTCGTCGGCCTCGTCAACGTCGTCGACCTCAAGGGCGGCGGCCTCGGCAATCTCGGTAACGAGCAACTGGAATGGCTCGAGGACGACCTCAAGGGCCGCTCGAAATCGACGCCGATCGTGCTGTTCGCCCACATCCCGCTGTGGACGGTGTATCCGCAATGGGGCTGGGGCACCGAGGACGGCGGCCGCGCGCTGGAATACGTCAAGGGTTTTGGCTCCGTCACCGTGCTCAACGGCCACATCCACCAGGTGATGCAGAAGGTCGAGGGCAACGTCACCTTCCACACCGCGCGCTCCACCGCCTTCCCGCAGCCCGCGCCCGGGGCTGCGCCCTCGCCCGGCCCGATGAAGGTCGAGGATGCCAAGCTGCGCAGCATGCTCGGCGTCGCCCACATCAACTTCAAGCAGGGCACCGAGCGCCTCGCCATCATCGACACGCCGCTGCAGGGCTGAGAGAAGGACGACTGAGCCATGAGTTCGATCAATCGCCGCGACTTCGGCATTGCCGTGGTCGCGACCATGCTCCTGCCTGTCTCGATGGCCCGCGCCGAAGACACCGCGGCAAAAGCCGATGGCGTTGCAGTCCATATCGACAACTTCGTGTTCGAGCCGGCCCAGCTCAATGTGAAGGTCGGCACCACCGTGACCTGGACCAACCGCGACGACATCCCGCATACCGTGGTGTGCGCGGGCAAGTTCCGGTCGAAAACGATGGATACCGACGGCAGCTTCTCGTTCACCTTCACGGACCCGGGCGAATACAAGTATTTCTGTTCGCTGCATCCGCACATGACAGGCACTGTCAAGGTTGGGTAACGTGTCCAGCCATATCATCACAACCATGCCCGGCCAGTGGCCTTCCGCCGCCGGCCGGGCGCCAGCCGTCTCAGGACATGCCGGGCAGGACACGATGGTCGTCAATACGTCGCAAGACGATCCCGAAAAGGCGCGGCGCTTCCGCGAGGCCGCGCTGCCCTATCTCGACGATGCCTATACACTGGCGCGCTATCTGTTGCGCGATGCAGCCGACGCCGAGGATGCGGTGCAGGACTGTTACTTGCGCGCCTACAAGCATTTCGACAGCTACCGGGGGCCGGCGATGAAACCGTGGCTGTTCGCGATCCTGCGCAATGTCTGCCGCGCCGAATTTGCGCGGCGCAAGACCGCCCCCACCGCCGTCGAGGAGGTGCCGGAGAGCGCCGAGCAGGCGCCGATGTGGCACGAAACCCCTGACAACCCCGAACGGCAGATGCTGAGACGTTTCGACGGCGACATCGTGCGCAAGCTGATCGCCGCACTCGCCGAGCCGTTCCGCGAGACTTTCGTGCTCAGGGAAATCCAGAATCTTTCATATCGCGAGATCGCCGATGTCGCCGCCGTGCCTGTGGGCACCGTGATGTCCCGCCTCGCGCGCGCCCGCGCCATGCTGCGAACGGCCTGGCTTGCGGAACAGGAGCAAGTGAAATGACATGCGAGGAAGCTGAAGTGCTGCTTCACGCGCTGATCGACGGCGAACTCGATGCCGGCCATGCGCGCGAGGTAGAAACTCATATCGAAGGTTGCCCGCATTGCGCTGAGCTGATGCAGGAGTATCGCGAGATCAGCCAGGCGATGGCCGCGACCGACCTGCGCTACAAGGCGCCGCTCGAGCTGCGCCGCAGGATCGAGAAGGCGTTGCCGCAACCACAGGCCGCCCCGAGCCGCCGCTCCGTGCTCCGCGGCTTCGCGATGGGCTCCGCGGTGTCGGCGATGGCCGCGACCGGCCTCGTCGCAATCGTGCTGCGCAATGACGACGCACAGCGCATCGAAGCCGAGGTGGTGTCGGCGCATCTGCGCTCGCTGCAGGCCGGCCACCTCATCGACGTGGTCTCGACCGACCAGCACACCGTGAAGCCGTGGTTCAACGGCAAGCTCGACGTCTCGCCGCCGGTGATCGACCTCACCGCGCAGGGTTTTACGCTGATCGGCGGCCGGCTCGATTACGTCGATGCGCGCGCGATCGGCGCCGTGGTCTACCGGCGGCGCCAGCACGTCATCAACTTGTTCGTGGCGCAGACCGCGAACACCGAACGCCATGCGGCGAAGATCTCGACGCTGCAGGGCTTCAACATCCGCCGCTGGAGCGACCACGGCCTGAACTACTGGGCCGTCAGCGACATCGGCGCCGACGAGCTCACGGAATTCGGCGACAAGTTCGAGACCGCGATGCAGGCGAACAAGGAGGGGTGAGATCAACTCGTAGCCCGGATGGAGCGCAGCGTAATCCGGGGTTTTCGAAACTTGCGAGGCCGTTTCGGATTTCGCTGAGCTTCATCCGGAGCTCGTCTAGTCGCACACCGGGTATGACTGTTGACGGCCAACGATCCTGGGCAGGCGGAAGGTCTTCTCTCCCTTCCGGTTTGTCCAGTTGCTGTTGTCGAAACTGCCGGTCAGCGCTTGTGCCGCTATCTTTCCCCTAAACGTCGCGACTGGTTCGTTGGAATCTCCAGCCGCAACCTTGAAGAGGATGTCCCCCTTTTTCGGATCGACGGTCGCCGTTCCAATCTGGGGTTTACCGAGTTCCCCTTCGGCCATTTGGTAGACGACATAGTCTGCGTCCTTCAATCGAAGCAGAACAACGCGTGTCCCAAGGAGGTCGCCCTCCGCAGGATGATAGCAGACGTCGGAGTAAATGGCGAAGCCACTGTCCTCGGGCGGCGCGGCGTTGGAAACCGTCGTGGCGATCAATGAGATCGCACCAATGGCGAACAGGACGCGCAATGTACGGGAGATCGACATACTGCTGCACGCCATGGCGGATTGCGCGACGTCAACCCGCCCTACGAATGTAATGCTTACGCCGACTTGCGCACCGCGTTGTCGACCAGCGTCTTGCCGAGCGACCAGATCGCGCCGGGGACCTTGTGGCTACCGGCGATCACCTCGTCGAACGCCTTCTCGATCCAGCTGCAATCTTCCTCGGTGATGACGAGCGGCGGCAGCAGCTTGATGGTGTGACTGCCGTGGCCGGCGACTTGCGTCAGGATCTTGTGGTCCTTGAACAGCGGCACGGTGATGAGCTGGCAGAACAGGCCCTTGTTGGCGGTCTCCAGCAGATTCCACGACGCCTTCAGCCGCAGCGATTTCGGCGGACCGAATTCGACGCCGATCATCAGGCCCTTGCCGCGGACTTCCTTCATCAGCTCATAGCCCGGCACCATGCGCGTCAGCGCAAGACGCAGCTCGGCACCGCGCTTGGCGGCCTGCTCGACCAGCCTCTCGGCCTTCATGACGTCGAGCGTTGCGATGCCGGCGGCCATCGCCAGATCGTTCTTCGCAAAGGTCGAGCCGTGCACGACCGCACGATCCATCTGGTTGAAGATCTTGTCGAAGATGTTCTTGCGCGTCAGCAGCGCGCCGATCGGCACGTGTCCGCCGGACAGCGCCTTGGCCAGCAGCACCATGTCGGGCTCGATGCCCCAATGCTCGACCGCGAGGAATTTTCCGGTGCGGCCGATGCCGGTCTGGATCTCGTCGGCGATGAACAGCGTGCCGTATTTGCGGCACAGCGCCAGCGCGCCGGGCAGGAACTCGTCGGTGGGCATGTTGACGCCCTTGCCCTGGATCGGCTCGACGATGAACGCGCCGACCTGTCGCGACGACAAAGCTTTTTCGAGCGCTTCGAGATCGTTGTAGGGAATCGCCGTGCAGCCCGGCAGCAGCGGCTCAAAACCACCGCGGAAATTCGTATCGTCGGTCAGCGACAGCGCGCCATAGGACAGGCCATGGAACGAATGCGTGCAGTAGACGATGCCGGGACGACCGGTCGCGCCGCGCGCGAATTTGATCGCGGCCTCGACGGTTTCGGCGCCGGAATTGGCGAAGAACACCTTGTCCAGATATGGTACATGTTCCAGCAGCCGTTCCGCGAGAACGCCGGCCAGCGTGGAGACATCCAATTGCACAAGATTTGGCAGATCGGCGTCGAGCACGCTCTTGAGCGCCGTGCGCAGCGCCGGATGATTGCGACCAATCGCAAAAACGCCAAATCCGCTCAGTAGATCGAGGTAGCGGTCGCCATGACGATCGAACAGGTATTGACCCTGCCCCTTGCGAAAGCCGACATCGTAACCGATTGTCTTGAGAACGCGAACGAGCTGCTCGTTGAGGTGACGCGTGTGCATGGCACCGCGCTGCCCTTCCCGCTCCACAAAAATCTCGGAAACGTCTAAATTGGAACTTACCATTCGTTACATACGTCGGTTGATGGCCATCTCGTCAACTTAAAACGCTCGAACAGCGGCGTTTTGCCCCCGCTCGGATCGTCCACTTAAGCACAGGTTTGGACCATGTTGCACTGCCCAAGAAGCTTCGCGCGCACAATAGCCCTTTCAGGTTTATTTTTGGCCACCGTAGTAACACCGGCGTTGGCCGCAGATCCGACCGGCGACTGGAAGGTCGCGGACGGCGTTGCCACCATCCGAGTCGCCCAGTGTAGTGGCAACATGTGGGGTGCGGTCTCCTGGGAAAAAACCCCCGGCGGTACAGATAAGAACAATCCCGATCCGGCAAAGCAAACCCGGCCGACGCTCGGCATGGCGATTCTGATCGAGATGAAGAGGAAGCCCGGCGTCGATGCGTGGGAAGGTCAGGTCTACAACGCCAAGGACGGCCAGCTCTACAGCTCGACCATCAAGCCCGTTGGCACCGACCAGCTCGAGATCCAGGGCTGCGTGCTCGGATTCCTCTGCGGCGGCGAGACCTGGACCCGCGTCAGTCCGCCGATCCCGCTGAGCGTTGCCGGCAATCCGCCAAAGCCGGGCGCGCCCAAATCGGCGGCAACGCCGCCGGCTCCAAGAACCACAGGCTCGGTGGCGCCTGCCACCAAACCGGGTCAGAAGCAGGCCGCCAACGCCAATGCGTCAGCCGACATCGGCGATATCTGTCTGCTTCCCGAAATCGCGCATCCGATGCCAACGCGTTAGCGCGGCGGGTCGGCAACGCGTCAGGTGACGTCACCCCCGTCAGGTAACGTCCGTCCCGTCAGGTGACGTCGTCGCCGATCTGTGCGTCCTTGCCGACTTCGCGCGGCTTGCCCATCAGCGCGGGCTGGAACAGCAACACCGCCGCGAGCGTGGTGACGAGCGACAGCGCAAGCAGCTTGCCCATGCTCGCGGTGCCGGGATGACTTGACAGCCACAGGCTGCCGAACGCGGTCGCCGTCGTCAGCGCGCTGAAGAAGATCGCGCGCGTCAGGCTCGACTGCAGCAGGTTCGTCCTGCCCTGCCGCCATGCCGTGACATAATAAATCTTGAAGGCGACGCCGACGCCGAGCAGCAGCGGCAACGCGACGATGTTGGCGAAGTTGAGCGGCAGGCCGATCAGCACGCAGATTTCCAGCGTCACGATGCCCGCGACCAGCAGCGGAACCAGTGTCAGCAACACGTCGGTCACCTTCCGCAGCGCCAGCCACAACAGCACGCTGATCCCGACCAGCGCCAGGATGCCGGCATGGATGAACGCGTCCACGACGACATCGCCGGATTTCAGGATCGAGACCGGCCCGCCGATCGCGGTCGGCTCGGCGGCGAGCACGGCGTCGGCGAAGCGACGCAGATTGTCGTTGTCGTTCGGATCGCCCTTCGGCTCGGCCTGGACGCGCATCAGGCCGTCCTTCGTCTTCCATACCGCGACGAATTCCGGCGGCAGGGTCTGCAGCGTGATAGTTTGAGCCTGCAGCGTGCTCTTGAGCTGATCGAACACGATCTTCATCGGCGCGATAAAGATCTGCTGCGCCTTGTCGCGGGTCGTCTGATTCGAATCGGCGAGCTTCTGCAGGGCGTCGGCCAGCCGGCGCGCCGCAACAGCGCCCGGTCCCTGGCCGTCGCCTGCGGTCTTGCGCAAGCTGTCGACCGAGCTCTTCAGCGACTCGACGTTCTCCTGATCGGAGGGCGCAGCATCGACCGTATCAGGGCTGAGCGCGGGGTTGAGCGTCTTGGCCGCCTGCGCAATCAGCTTCAGCTTGGCCGGCTGGTCGTCGGGCACGAAACTGTCGAGCGACATCACGCGCGACACCTCCGGCAGCTTCTCGAGCTTCGCCTCGATTGCCTTGGCGTCCGCTTCCGAGGTCGTCATCACGTTGATGGCGTTGGCGCCGGTGTTCGGATCCTTCCTGAGATCGAGGAAGGTCGAGATCGATTCCACCTTCGCGCTGCGCAGATTGATCGGGTTGAAGTCGAACTTCATCCAGTGCAGCAACGGCAGGCCCGCGACCGCGATCAGAATCGTGCCGACGATGATCGGGATGCGGTGCTTTTCAAGGAAGTGATCGACGGGCGCGAGGAAGGCATAACCGACCGATTCCTTTTCGCCGGGCGGATTGAGCAGATCGAGCAGGGCCGGCAGCACCGTGATGCTGGTGATGAACGCGATCAGCATGCCGGCGCCGGCGATCTTGCCGAGCTCGGAGATGCCCCGGTAGTCGGTCGGCAGGAAGCAGAGGAAGCCGGCCGCGGTGGCCATAGCGGCGAGCGACAACGGCACCGCCGAACGTCGCGCCGCGTTCTCGAGCGCCAACGTCAGATTGTCGTTCTTGTACCGCTCGGAACGGTAGCGGACGCTGAACTGGATGCCGAAGTCGACGCCGAGGCCGATGAACAGCACCGCAAAGGCGATCGAGAGCAGGTTGAGCGATCCGACCATCATCAGGCCGACGGCCGTCGTGAGGGTAAGGCCGATGAACAGGTTCACGAACACGGCGAAGATGATCTTGGCGGAGTGCAGCGCCAGCCAGAGGATGACCAGCACGATCACCACGGTGCCGATGCCGTTCGTGATCGCGCCGTCCTGGACGGTGGCGTATTCCTCATTGGCGATCGGCACGGGTCCGGTCAGGCGGACGCGCGCATGGTACTCGGTCGGGAATTTCAGGTCGATCGCCGCCTGGCGGATCGCGTCGGTTGCGTCCTTGCCCGGCTCCAGCGCCGAATAGTCGATGATCGGCTTGATCTCGATGAAGGCGCGCTTGTCGGCATCGGTCAGCGGCGTATCGCTGGTGAGCTCGCGCCAGGAGAAGGTGGCGCTGCCCTTGGTCAGGATATCCTCGACCGTTCGAGCGATCAGGGTGAAGGGGGGCGCGGCATTGTCGAGCTTGACCTGCCCGCGCTTGACGCCGGCAAGGCCGGTTTCGAGCGCGCCGGTCAGGCCGCGAATCGAGGGATCGCCCGCCATGATCTCGATCAGGGGCGCGGCGGATTCGAGCTGGCCCGTGACCTTGCCGACCTCCCCGGTCGGCAGGAACAGCAGGCCGTTCTTGTCGAAAAACTCGCCGGAGCCGAGCGGCGTCACCGCCTCGAAATTCGTCTTGTCGGCCGACAGCTTCTCGGCCAGCGCCTTCGCCGCCGAACTGGTCAATTCAGGGGTCGCAGCCTCGACCACCGCCAGAATCAGCCGCTCGCGGTCAAAGGCCTCATCAAACTGGTTGTCGCGCTTGCGCCAGTCCAGATCGGGCGAGATCAGCTTGTTGATGTCGGTGTTGATGGAGAAGTTGCGGGCCGTATAAAAACCCGCCCCGACCGAAAGGATCAGAGCAAAAATGACGACAGGAAGGGCAAAGCGCGTACACGTCCTAACAACGGAGACGACAATATTTGTCAGCACTTCGTATCTTTCCAATCTCGGGGAAGCATGGCCGGAAACGCCCGCTCTCTAGCGGAGTTCCGGGGGCCGATCTAATGTTGTTTTGGTAACTTCCCTCGACGCGACGACGAGAGGCACCGAACAGCAGGAGCGGCCCGCGAGTGGACGGTATAAACCGCCTCAGGGGGCGAGAAAGTGACGAACAAGTGAGGGGGCAGACGGTCGCAGGGGGTTAATATGCTTACCATATTACCATAAACGACCACCCCACACGTGGTGCCTCTTATCGAGGCGCTTACTTTTTGACACAAACCCCTGTATTTCCACGCGCTTGGCATGTGGACCTGACGCGGGAACTGTCATGGTGCGGATATTGCAGCACACGCTGCGGATGTCCGGCCGGGTGGAGTTCGGCGCCAATGGGCCGCAGGGCATTGCAGGGGCATTGAATGAGACGGGTGCAATTTGCGTAACGGACGTTCCATGGAAGTTTTTCTTGCTCAGCCGCGCGGCTTTTGCGCGGGCGTCGTGCGTGCCATCGAGATCGTCGAGCGTGCGCTCGAAAAATACGGCCCGCCGGTCTATGTCCGCCACGAGATCGTTCACAACAAATACGTGGTCGAAAGCCTTAAGAAGAAGGGCGCGATCTTCGTCGAGGACCTCTCCGAAGTGCCGCCCAGGGCCGTCACCGTGTTCAGCGCCCATGGTGTGGCCAGGAGCGTCGAGGAAGAGGCCGCCGCCCGGGACCTGCCGGTGCTCAACGCCACCTGCCCGCTGGTCACCAAGGTCCACAACCAGGGCAAGCGCTACATCTCGAAGGGCCGCGCCCTGATCCTGATCGGGCATGCCGGCCACCCCGAGGTCGAGGGAACCATGGGTCAGGTTCCCGGGCCCGTCCTGCTGGTCCAGAGCGTGGCTGAGGTGGCGGAACTCACCCTTCCGACCGACACCCCGGTGGCCTATATCACCCAGACAACGTTGTCCGTGGATGACACCAAGGACATAATCGCAGCCCTTCAGGCCAGATTTACAGATATTCAAGGCCCGGACATCCGGGATATCTGCTATGCGACACAGAACCGACAATCTGCGGTAAGGGACCTGAGTAAACTGGTGGACGTCATATTGGTGGTGGGGGCCGCCAATAGTTCCAACTCAAACAGGCTTCGCGAAATCGGCACCGAAGTTGGCGTCGCGAGTTATCTCATTGCCGATGGCAGCGCGCTCAACCCCGATTGGCTGAAGGATGCGAAGGCCGTCGGCATCACGGCGGGAGCCTCGGCGCCCGAAGTTTTGGTCGACGATGTGATCGAGGCTTTGCGGCGCATCGGACCGGTTACGGTCTCGGTGCTTCCGGGACGGGAAGAGAACATCGAATTCCGGCTGCCAGCCGAACTGACTGCGGGCTGATCCGAACTCACTGACCTTAAGTGCAGAAAGAAAACCTCTCAATGGCTATACCGTTCTTCAAGGAAATGCGTATCGGCGGTTATCTGATCAAGCAGAAGCTGCTTGGCCGCAAGCGCTATCCGCTCGTGCTGATGCTTGAGCCGCTGTTCCGTTGCAACCTGGCCTGCGTCGGTTGCGGCAAGATCGACTATCCGGATGCGATCCTCAATCGCCGCATGTCCGCGCAGGAATGCTGGGACGCGGCCGACGAGTGCGGCGCGCCGATGGTGGCGATCCCCGGCGGCGAACCGCTGATCCACAAGGAGATCGGGGAGATCGTGCGCGGCCTCGTGGCCCGCAAGAAGTTCGTCTCGCTCTGCACCAACGCGCTGCTGCTCGAGAAGAAGCTCGATCTGTTCGAGCCGTCGCCCTATCTGTTCTTCTCGGTGCATCTCGACGGCCTGAAGGATCATCACGACAAGGCCGTGTCGCAGAAGGGCGTGTTCGACCGCGCCGTCTCCGCGATCAAGGCGGCGAAGGCTCGCGGCTTCACCGTCAACGTCAACGCCACGATCTTCGACGGCCACCCGGCCGAGGAGATCGCGAAGTTCTTGGACTTCACCACCGAGCTCGGCGTCGGTGTGTCGATGTCGCCGGGTTATGCTTATGAGCGTGCGCCCGACCAGGAGCACTTCCTCAACCGCACCAAGACCAAGAAGCTGTTCCGCGACGTCTTTGCGCTCGGCAAGGGCAAGAAGTGGAACTTCATGCATTCCGGCCTGTTCCTCGACTTCCTCGCCGGCAATCAGGAATATGAGTGCACGCCGTGGGGCATGCCGGCCCGCAACATCTTCGGCTGGCAGAAGCCCTGCTATCTGCTCGGTGAAGGCTACACCAAGACCTTCAAGGAGCTGATGGACACCACGGACTGGGAAACCTACGGCACCGGCAAGTACGAGAAGTGCGCGGACTGCATGGCGCATTGCGGCTACGAGCCGACCGCAGCCACCGCCGCACTGGCCAATCCGCTGAAGGCGATGTGGGTGGCGCTGCGCGGCGTCAGGACGACCGGACCGATGGCGCCCGAGATCGATCTCACCAAGCAGCGTCCGGCGCAGTATATCTTCTCGGCCGAGGTGCAGAAGCGCCTCTCGGATATTCGCCGCGACGAGGCCGCCGCTGCCGCGGCCAAGCAGCAGGCAAAAGCTTCCACCGCCGCCTAAAGCCGCACCGTCAGACATCCAAACAACAAAGGCCCGATCGCTATGCGATCGGGCCTTTTGCTTCGAACTCAGGATTTGGTGCCGAGCCCGCTTGGACGGGCGGCTCAGGCCTCCACCGGCACCAGAACGTCGCTTCCGAGCAGGAAGCCGCGGCAGCCGCGCAGCGAGCGCAGCGCGCGGTTGAAGTCGATCCCGGTCGACACCAGCGCCCGTACCGTCCGCGGATTGCGCACGATGCCGCGCAGCACCTTGCGCAGGTCGATATCGCCATTCGGTTTCAGCGCGGACTTGGCAAGCTCCGGCAGCGCCCGATGGGCGGGATCGCTGATCACGCGCAGCGCCGCGAACGGAATGCCCGCCTTGTCGGCATAGGCCGCTGCAATATGGCTCTCCATGTCGACCGCAGCCGCACCGGTGATCGAGCGCAGCGCGGCCTTGCAGGCCCTTGCCGCGACGACCTCCTCAACGCCAGCGAGCGCGCCGCGAACGATCCTGCGGCGCTTCAACGCGGCGCTGGCGATCATCTCCTCGTTCAGCGCGGACGCAGCCAGGAATCGCGCATCACCGGCCGTCACCTCGGTCGCGACCACGACGTCGCCCGATTTGAGCGCGGGATCGAGCCCGCCGGCGACGCCGAACGAGATCACGCCGCGAAATGTCGTAGGATCGAGCGTTGCCAGCAGCGCGCGCAGCTGCTGCGGGTCGCTGGAACTGCAGATGACGATCATGCCTGGGCCGGCCGCAATGCGGGCCTCCTGCACCAATCCCGTCACAATCAACACCGGCCGAGGGTCAATCGCATTGCCCACGGTCTCGGCGGCCCCCGCCCCCAACATCACATCCCGACCCCTACCACCCTGCTATTGGTGCTGCTCAAATTCCGATACCGCGCCAGCGCCCAGAGCGGAAAGAACTTCGAGTAGCCATGATATCGTAAGTAAAACACCCGCGGAAACCCCGTAGCGGTGTATCGCTGCTCGTCCCACAGCCCTTTTTCGGACTGTGTTGCCTTTAGGTACTCCACCCCCCGCGAAACTGCGGGGTTTCCGACCTCTCCGGCCGCCATCAATCCAAGCAAAGCCCATGCCGTTTGCGAAGAGGTCGATGGCGCGGTCTCATAACCCCTGTAATCCAGCCGGTAGCTGACGGCGTCCTCGCCCCAGCCGCCGTCCCGATTCTGGACTGACAGCAGCCACTCTACCGCTTTGCGGATCATCGGGTCGGTGTGATCGACCCCTGCGACATTTAGCGCAGAGAGCACCGACCAGGTGCCGTAGACGTAGTTCAGGCCCCAGCGGCCGTACCAGGAGCCCTCGGCGAGCTGGGTGCGGCGCAGATACGCGATACCGTCGGCCATCACCTTGCTGGTTGCGGCGGTCACCCCGAGCTGGCCCAGCATCGAAACGCAGCGCGCGGTCACGTCCTCGGTCGGCGGGTCGAGCAACGCGCCGTGGTCCGAGAACGGGATGTTGTTGAGGTAGTATTCGAGGTTGTTGGCGTCGAAGGCAGCCCAGCCGCCGTCGCGGCTCTGCAGCCCCTCGATCCATTCGCGGCCACGCGCGATCGCGACGTCGTATTCCTTGCTTCCGGTCTGACGCTGCGCGCGATCCATCGCCATGACGACCACGGCGGTGTCGTCGAGGTCGGGATAGTGGTCGTTGTTATACTGGAACGCCCAGCCGCCCGGACGGACGTTTGGCGCCTTGACCGCCCAATCGCCCTTCAGCTCGAGCACCTGGCGCGGCTTCAGCCAGTCGAGCCCCTCCTTCATCCTGGCGAAGGTCTCGTCGCCGCCCACTTCCTGCAGCGCGTGGCAGGTCAACGCGGTGTCCCACACCGGCGAAACGCAGGGCTGGCAATAGGCCTCGTGCTCGGCGATCACGAGCAGTTTGTCGAGACCGCGCCGTGTGACAGCACGCGGCGGATAGGTCTCGTCCTTGCCGAGCGCCTCATACATCATGACGATGTTGGCCATCGGCGGATAGATCGCGCCCATGCCGTCTTCGCCGTTCAGCCGTTCCTCGGTGAAGGCAAGCGCGGCGTCGATCGCGCGCTGGCGCATGCGCTTCGGAAACATCGGCTCGACCACGCGCAGCACGGCATCGAGCGAACGGAACAGATAGAACCAGCCCGCGCTCTGATGCGGCGCCTTCGGCGTCATGCCGATCGACTTCGGATCCTGCAGGAACAATTCGTCGATGCCGACGCCCTTCGGATTTTTCGCGCGCGGCTTCAGCGCGGCCAGCACCATCAGTGGAACGATGGTGGTGCGCGCCCAGTAGGAGATCTTGTTGATGTGGAACGGCGACCACATCGGCAGCAGCATGATCTCGATCGGCAACACCGGCACCGCACGCCAGGTCACGACGCCGTAGAGCGCAAGCATGAAGCGCGTGAAGACGTTGCTGCCCGCCGCGCCGCCGCGCGAACGGATCGCCTCGCGCGCCCGCACCATATGCGGCGCATCGACGGAATCGCCGATCATCTTCAGCGCGAAATAGGACTTCACGCTGGCGCTCATGTCGAACGGGCCGTCATGCACCAGCGGCCAGCCGCCATGGGCGCCCTGCACGCGGCGCAGATAATTGGCGATCTTGGCTTCGAGCGCGGCGTCAACCGGCTCGGCGAGATAGTGGCGCAGCAGGACATATTCGGCCGGGATCGTACTGTCGGCTTCGAGCTCGAACACCCAGTGACCGTCGGACTGGCGATAGCCCATCAGGGCTTCGGTCGCCCTTGAGATGCTCGTCTCCAGCGCGACGGGGTCGACTGTTACGCTGTGATCGCTCGAAAGCATTTCGCTCGAAATCCTCTTCATCGCTGGCCGGCTGACGAAAGCCACGGCCGCTTCAACAGGTCGAATCTAGCGTCTGGCCAGAACCAGATCGGCGGCGCGATCACCCGACCGCACCGATCCCTCGATGGTTGCCGGCAACCCGGTAGCAGTCCAGTCGCCGGCAAGGAACAGGTTTTTTTGCGCAGTCGCGGGCCCTGGACGCAAGGCATTCTGCTCCGGCGTGGCCTCGAATGTGGCGCGGCGCTCGCGCACAACTTGCCAGGGCGGCAATTCGCCCGAAACGCCTGATGCCTTGCAGACGTCCCGCCAGATCGCCTGCGCCAGCTCCTCGCGCGGCATATCGACCAGTCGGTCGCCATTGCTGATGGTCACCGACAGCCGCTGCGGGAACGCAAACAGCCACTCCACAAGGCCGCCGACGACGCCGAGAATCGGTGGAGCGTCGCGTGGCGGATCGACGCGGAAATGCGCATTGACGATGGCGCGGAACTTGGTCGGCGTCTTCAATCCCGGCAGCAGCGATGCAGCCGCGCGCGGCGGCACCGCGAGCACCACGGCATCGTCGGCCGATAGCGCGACCTTGTCGTCGCCGCCGAAATCGAGCTGCGCGACCCTGTCGCCGGACATCGTGAAGGCGCGCAGCTCGTGACCGAACTGGACGCTATTGCCGCCGTCCTGCAACTGCTTCACAGCCGGCTCGATCAGGACCGAACTCAGGCCGTCACGCGCGATCAGGGGGCGGCAAGCCTGCCCGCCCGCCAGCAGCGTCTCGCGCACGATGGCGCCGGCAAGCCCGGCCGATCCTTCGGGGGGATCGACGTTGAGTGCGGCAAGCAACAGCGGTTGCACCAGGCGATCGTACAGCGTGCCCTCGCAGGGGATCGTCTTGCCCACGAGCGCGTCGGTGCTGGCCCAGGCCAGCGGCGCCAATGCGAGATAATCGCGCAAGCCCGTATCAGGGACGCGGCGCGCCTCGTCGAACACCCAGAGCGGCAGGCGGGAGTCGCCGAGATCGAGCTGCCAGCGCTGGCCGCTCTTGAGGTCGACGAACGGAAACTGCGCGCGCTTCGGCCCCATCAGGCCGGCCTCGGTGCCGATCGAACGCGCGTAGCTCACCGCATGGCGGTTGCCCGACAGCAGGAGATGGTTGCCGTTGTCGATCGTGAGATTGGTGGCAGCGTCGAAATAGGAGCGGCAGCGGCCGCCGGCCTGCTGCGTCGCCTCGTGGACGCACACCTTGTAATTGGCGTTGGCGAGCCGCACGGCCGCTGAAAGGCCGGAAATGCCGGCGCCGATGATATGAACGGTTTTTTGCATCAGATGATCGCGTAACGAAGCAGGATGCCGATCTTGGCCGCCTTGGACACACGCACCGGCTCGCGCGGGGCGGCAAAGCCACGTGCGATCAGGAGATCGAGGATCGCGTGGTAGTATTTCGACATGATCCGCGGCGCGCGGACCGCGCGGCGCGAATTGCGTTTCATGATCTCGTCGGATTTCTGGAAGTGCATCTTGGCGCGCTCGGCGAGCGGCGCGCACACCTTCGGCAGCGCGCGGTCGGCGGTGACGCGGGCCGGATCGTCGTTGGTGATGCCGGCGTGCCACAGCCATTCGCGCGGCAGATAGAGGCGGCCGAGGCCGGCGTCCTCGTCGATGTCGCGCAGGATGTTGGTGAGCTGAAGCGCGCGGCCGAGGTGATGGGCGAGTTCGACGCCGTCGTCCTCGGGCAGGCCGAACACGCGCACCGACAGCCGGCCGACAGCGCTGGCGACGCGATCGCAGTAGAGATCGAGCGTCGCAAGGTCCGGCGCGCGGATGTCCTGCGGCACGTCCATCTCCATGCCATCGACGATCGCAAGAAAGTCTTCGCGCTTGAGCCCGAAGGCCTTCACCGAGGCGACGTAGTCCTTGAGGCGATCGGGCGGATGGCCCTGATAGAGCGCGTCGATGTCCTCGCGCCACTGCTGGAGCGCGGCCAGACGCTCCGGCCGCGGACCGTCGGAGTCGGCGATGTCGTCGACCTGCCGGCAGAAGCTGTAAATCTGGAACATGGCCTCGCGCTGCGCGCGCGGCAGGACGCGCATCGCGGCATAGAACGAGCTGCCGGACGCGGTGCTGCCGTAGTTTGCGCTGGCCGCCGCCTCAACGCTCATGCGCCGGCCGCCGTCTTGGAGACCGAACGCCGCCCGATGGCGCGGCGGGCGGTCTCGCCAGCCATGCCGCCGAGGCTCTGCAGCATCAGCTCGACCGGGCTCAAATGAACGCGTTCGCTGAGCGGATCGCGCACCTTCAGCATGTTGACGATCTTGTCGGCAAAGGCCTGGATTATCGAGATCTCGAGCCCGAGCCTGAAATCCTTCACCTCGGCGGCAAGCGACTTGCTCTCGTCGAGCAACGCCTCGGTGCGCACCGCGAGCGCCTGCAGGCACTTGAGCAATTGCGGTGGCGACTTCGCCTCGCCGAGCATCTCGACGGTCGCGCCCGATGCGGCCAGCGCGTCCCGCGGCAGGTAGATGCGGTTCAGATTTTTGTAGTCCTTGGCGCAGTCCTGCAAATGGTTGTTGATCTGCAGGCCGGCACAGAGCGCGTCGGACGCGGCCCAGGTCGAGGTGCTCTCGCCGTGCACGTCGAGCATGAAGCGGCCGACCGGCATCGCCGAGTAGCGGCAATAGTCGATCACGTCGTCCCAGGTCTCGTAGCGCAGCTTGGTGACGTCCAGGCGGAACGCCACCAGCACGTCGCGTGCATGCCGCGGCGGCATGGCGCGCTCGGCGAAGGCGCGGCGCAAATTGACGGCTTCCTTCTGGGTCTCGCCGTTGCCGAGAAGCTCGGCCTCCATCAGGTCGAGATAGCGCAGCTTCTCCTCGGCGGGCAGCGTGGCGTGATCGGCAATGTCGTCGGCAGTGCGGACGAAATTATAGAAGGCCAGGATCAGGGCTCGATGCCGTGGATGAATGATCCACGACGCGACCGGGAAATTCTCGTCGCGGTGGGTCTTTCCGGATCGCAGGTCGCTCGCGGTGGTCATTGGAAATTTGGGCTACACGGGTCATGGCAAGGCAGGCGCGAATGGTCAGCGCATGCCGGGGATTGCGAGCCCCATATAGGGGAATACGCTGCCAAAACCAATGCTATCTGTGACCGTCGGCATACCCATCCTATGGCCGGCACGGATGCCAGCCGCAGGCTTCGCGGCGGTCTCTTGAGGGCTGAACGCGGCCTTACTGACCGTGGGTCTTCAGCACGGCGTCGCAGGCGGCGCTGATCTTGGTGCGGTTCTGCTGCAGGCAGGCAAGAATGGTGAAGTCGCCCTGATCGATCACGGCGCGGCAGTGCTTCTGCACGTCGCGCGTGCAGGCCTTCTGCTCATCCGGCGTGCCGCCGCGCACCGGCTCTTGGGCGAAGGCGGCAGATGAAAGCGGGATCGACAAAAGGGCAACAGCCAGGAAAAATTTACGCATCGTATTCCTTCATTTCCGACAGCAGAAAATCCGTCCCCGAAAGCGCTTCGGCATGGCCGGGACGGATTTGCAGGGAGGACGCCGCGTGACGCAGCAACGAATTGACAACAAGCACCGCTAAATGCGGCTAAATTTGCGACGCTGTAAACCCTTGCATAAACCATTGATTTTCATTAGTTATTCTTACACCTCTTTTGCCATCGCGCGGCGATCTCGGACAACGCCGCACCAGGGAGAGAGGTCATGGCACCGGAAGTTTTGATTCCGTCCGGCGATGTGACGGCCTCATGCGCGGCCATGCCTGTCATTTGAACCTAACATTCTGCGGTGACACTAAATCTTCGATGCGGCGCGGCGTTTCTTGCAAAAGAAGCACTGATTTCAACGGGAATATTCACAATGACACTGTTTGGTTCCAGCCTTTCCGGTCAGGCCCTCAGGGCTGCTGGCGTCGGCACAGCACTCCTGCTGTCGGTCTCCGCAGGCCACGCGCAATCCAGCGGGCCTTTCGCCGGCTTTGACGGCTCATGGACCGGCTCTGGCACGGTTTCGTTGTCCGACGGCACCACCGAGCACATCAGGTGCAAGGCTAGCTACAAGGTCGCCGCAACGGGCATGAACCTGAAGCAGAGCCTGAATTGCGCCAGCGACAGCTACAAGTTCGACCTCTCCAGCGACGTCACCAGCCAGGGCGATCGCATCTCCGGCAACTGGAGCGAGAAGAGCCGCAACATTTTCGGCAATTTGCAGGGCACCGCTGGCGGCGGACGGATCGACGTGTTCGTCGAGGCGTCGGGCTTTGCCGCGAACCTGAACCTGCAGACCAACGGCTCCAAGCAGGTCGTGCAGATCGACTCCAAGGGCGAGATCCGAGGCGTCACGATCACGATGACGAAGAGCTAAAGGCGCTCGGCGCTTCGCCCGAGAATTTCTTAAGGGGCCCGGTTCCGATTAATCGGAACCGGGCCCTTTGTCGTCAAGTCTTCTCTGTCGGCTGCGGTTGTCCGGCCGTGCCGCGGATCTTCTGCGACAGGTTGATCAGGAACATCGAGGTCGGCCGCAGGATGAATAGGTCCGCGACCAGGGCTGCGACCATCGAGAACGCACTGAGCCAGCCGAACAGGCGCAGCGACGGCAGGTCCGAGAACACCGTCACGATCAGGCCGCAAGCCAGCACCACCGTGGTCAGGATCAGCGCCGGGCCGACCAGCACGGTGGCGCGCTCCACGGCGAGATCGGCACTGACGCCCGGCTTCCGCTCCAGTCGTAGCCGGTTGAGGAAGTGGATGGTGGCGCTGAGACCGAGGCCGAACGACACCGTGAGCGCCACCACGCTGGCGAATTGCAACCCCTCTCCGAGCGCGTACAGCACGGTGCCCGACAGCACCACCGGGAAGATGCCGGGCAGGATGCAGGAGAACAGCACCACGACCGAGCGGAACGCGAGCCCGATGAAGACCGCGACCAGCAGGAATTCGATGGTGAGGCCGTGGTTGAGCTTCTCGATCATGTTGGCGCTGTTGCGCGCGGCGATCACCGACAGGCCGGTGACTGCGATCTCGTAACCGGGATGCTCGGCACGCACCTTGTCCAGCGAGTTATCGAGTTTGTTCACCACCGGAAGCAGTTGGCTCGAGTCCAGATCCGGCACCCGACCCGACACCACGACCGCATTCTGATCCGCCGAGATGAAGCGGCGCACCAGATGCTCGGGAATCACGCTGACATATTCCTTCAGCGTCGCGACATCGTTGCTGCCGGCCTTTTCGGCGAGCCAGCGCCGCAAGGTTTCCAGCGACCAGACGTTGCCGACGCCGGCACTGTCCTCGACCATCGCATGGACGTCGGCGATGGTCTTCAGGGTCTCCGGCGAATAGAGCGATTGGCCCTTGGGGAATTCGATCAGCACGTCGACCGGGTTGGCGCCGGTCAGCTTGGCGTCGAGCCGGCTCGATGCCGCCACCGCCTGCCGCTTGTCGGGAACTTGGTCGGCAAGCCGGTAGCGCGGCTGCAGATTGGCATAGACGACGCCGAGGCTGCCGACGACGATCAGCGCGATCAGGCTGAACAGCCCGGGACGCCCGACCATCCGCACCGCGATCCAGTAGCAGAAATTGCGCAGCGCCTGCACGCCGGCATCCGCCCCCTGGAACTTGACCGCGAACATCTTCTCGTTGCGCACCAGCAGAATGCCGAACACCGGCACCAGCGACAACACCGCGACCAGCGCGATGATGGTGGCCGCAAGCCCGGCCTCGCCGAACTTGCGGATCAGGTCGGAATCCGAGAATTGCAGCGCGATGAACGAAATTCCGGCCGTGCCGTGGGTCAGCACGCAGGCCGGGCCGACCACCAGCACCGCGTTCTTGAACGCGGTGAACTTGTCCTGCCCGGCAATCAGCCGGTCGCGCGCCGCAAACGTCAGCTGCATCGAGTCGGAGAAGCTGATCACCATGATGAGCGGGGTCATCACGTTGAGGAACATGTTGAGATTGAAATTCGCCCAGCCGAGGACGCCGAGCGCCAGCAGGATCGCGATCATCGGCGGGAACGCCGCCGCCACCATGAACGACACCTTGCGGAAGAAGATGATGGCGATGATGCATCCGGCGAGGATGCCGAGGACGTTGTAGGTAATCCCGTCACGCTCGACTGCGTTGCGGATCTCGAGCTGCATCACCGGCACGCCGGAGAGCTGGGCATTGAGCCCGCTGCCGCCGAGGTCGTCGGCCATGATCTTCCTCATGTCGGCGACGACCTTGGTGAGCTTGTTGCTGGCGACCACCTCGGGCTCGAGCGACAGCACGACCAGCGCGAGCGTGCCGTCTTCCGACAACAGCTTGCCGCGGATGATCTCGTTGCTTTTGATTGTCTCGGCGAACTTGTCGTAGGCCGCGCCTGTCGGGAGTTCGTTCGGGAACAGCGCCGCCGGCAGCTTGCCGGGCTCAGGCGCCTGGCGCGCCGAGAACAGCGACACCACGCCGCGCACGCCCTCGACGAGTTGCACGTCGGTCACCATGTCGCGCAGCTTCTCGAGATTCTCGCGGGCAAGCAGCGTCTTGCCCTCGACCACGATCAGGACGTCGAACTCGGTCGCGGGGAAGCGCTTGGTGACCGCCTCGTACTGCTTGTAGTCCTTGGAATTGGAACGGAACAGCTGCGACAGCGAGTCGTCGATCTTGATCCGATGGATGCCGAACAGGGCACCGATCATCAACAGGACGAGGACGACGCAGGACAGGATCGGCGCCCGCATCGGGATCAGGCCGAGGCGCTCGATTCCGAACGCGATGCTGGTCCCCGTCCGGGGCTCTTCGACCTGCTCGACGTGGACCTGACTTTCGGAGTTCTTTTCGAGCATGCCCTGTCCAGTTCTGAAACGGCGCAATCTAGCTAGCTTGGGTTCCGGGCGCGAATGAGGCTCGTCAGAACGTCTGATCGGCGCTAGTCCTTGAAATCACGCGGGGTTTTACAGGCCCGGCCCCTTGCTCGCAAGCGCGAGCACCATGCCAAATCAGCGCGGACCTGACGAAAGCCATCGGTAAGTATCTGATTTGTCACACCTCGGTGGCGCGGGAGGCGGCCAATGTCATGCGGTCATTCGGCGGGGACGGACGCCTCGCGCAGCCGGATCGAATAATTCGACGCGTTCTGCCGGCCAGAGGAGGCCGCGCGCGCGAACGTAATCAGATGATGCGCCACCATCGTTGCCGAGATCAGGCCCTCGATGTCACCGCGCTTGATCCGCCCCAGCGCGAACTTCCAGAACACGCGCCTGTAACTGCCGAGCACGCCGACCTTCCAGAAGATGTTGCGCAGCATGATCAGGCCGCGCCGGATGTTGGCCCAGGTCTTCAGCTCCGGGCTGACCGGCACCTTGAGGCGGTTGGCATAGGTATAGTCGCATTGATACTGGTAGCGCTCAAACAGCTTCTCCGGCTGGTAGGCGACTTCCATGCATTTGCGCCAGGAACTGACCACGTCATCATAGGGCAGCAGGAACTTGACGTTGGAATCGCGGCCGTCGTCGTCGACCAGCCGTCCTGCCTTTTCGAGGCGATCCCACAGCGGCGTCTTCGGCAACGCCTGCAGCAGGTTGATGGTCAGGAGCGGAATGCGGGACTCGTCGACGAAAGAGAGCAGCGCCTTGCCGGTCTCGGGCTTGTCGGTGTCGAGCCCCATGATGATGCCGGAGACGACCTCCATCCCGTAGGAATTGATGGTGTGCACGCCTTCCAGGATCGGGACCATCATGTTCTGGTCCTTGTGCATCGCCTTCAGCGCTTCGGGATCAGGGGTCTCGATGCCGACGAAGATGGTGACGAAGAAAGCTTCGCGCATCTTCTCCAGGATCTCGGTGCGCTTGGCGATGTTGAGCGTCGCCTCGCAGGCGAGCCGCGTCACATAGCCGGTCCGTTTCTGCCACTCGATCAGATGGGGCAGCAAATCGACGGCCGCCTTGCGGTTGCCGATAAAATTATCGTCGACGAAGTAGACCGAGTCGGTCATGCCGCATTCGCGCAGCTTGTCGAGCTCGGCAATGATCTGCTGCGGCGATTTCAGCCGCGGATTGCGGCCATAGAGCCCGGGGATGTCGCAGAACTCGCACTGGTAGGGGCAGCCCGAGGAGAACTGGATGCTGCCGAGAAAGTACTTCTTGATTTCGGCGAGTTCATAGGCCGGCAGCGGGAACTCGGTCATCGGCAGGCGATCGAGGGTCTTCAGCACCACCTGCTCGTCCGGACGCCCGGTATCCTCTGCCAGACGCTTGATCAGCTCGTTGGTGGCGTCGCCGAGTTCGCCGACATGGAGGTAGTCGAATGAGGGGTAGTAATCCGGGCAGGCGCTGACCGAGGGACCGCCGATCGCGACCGGCAGGCCGTGGTCATGCGCGCGGTGGCAGATATCGTTCATGTGCTGGCGCTGGATGTGCATGCCGCTGACGAACACGGCATCCGCCCACTCGAAATCGTTCTCGGTCGCCGGACGCAGGTTCTCGTCGATGAAGCGGACCGGCCAGTTCTCGGGCAGATAGGCTGCGATCAGCAGCAGCCCCTGCGGGGGCATAAATGCCTTGACGCCGTCGGTGAGGGGGTAGGCATACTCAAAGGTGCCAAAGGCCGACGTATAGCGCGGGAAGACGCAGAGAATATGCCGTACCGTCTCAACGCGCTCGGCTCTCATCAAATACCCTCAAGCGAAGCAACACCGAATTTAACCACGCCATTGAACGCTGGACCAGAAATTCTTCAACATTGTGGCGTCGGCTAACGCCGTAGTGCCGCGATAGTTGCCCAAAAACTCTCTTCTCGCCTCAGGCCTGCAGCCTGGACGCAAATTCGGGCAGCAGGCCTGCATTCGCGGCAAGGCGGAAATCCTGCCCGGTAAGGCCTGCACGCGTCAGCCAATCGTCGAATTCGGGTGCCCGCTTCAGGCCGAACAGGTCGCGGGCATAGAGTGTGTCGCGCGAGGTCGACTGGCGGTTCGACATCACGTCGTCGGCGCCCGGGACCCCCGTCATGAAGGTCACGCCTGCGGCCGCCAGCAACGTGACGAGGTTGTCCATGTCATCCCGATCGGCCCCGGCATGAGTGGTGCAGACCTCGACGCCGAGCGGCAGGCCAAGCACCTTGCCGCAGAAGTGATCCTCGAGCCCGGCGCGGATGATCTCCTTGCCGTCGGCGAGATAGTCGGGACCGATGACGCTGTTGACGAGCAGTGGATCGAACGCCCGCGCCACCGCATAGGCACGCGCCTCGCAGGTCTGCTGATCGACCTGGTGATGGGCATTGGCCGCCAGCGCCGAGCCCTGCCCGGTCCCGAAATACATCAGCTGATCGCCGACCGTGCCGCGGCGGAGCGACAGCGCGGCCTCGCGCGCTTCCCTCAGGATCGAGAGGTCGACACCGAGGCTGCGGTTCGCCGCCTCGGTCCCAGCGATCGACTGGAACACGAGGTCGACCGGCAGCCCCTGCCCGATCAGGCCGAGCGTGGTCGTGACATGCGTGAGCACGCAAGCCTGTGTCGGAATCTCCAGCCGCGTGATGACGTCGTCGAGCGTTCGCAACAGCGGCCCGATCATTTGGGGGTCGTCGCTCGCGGGGTTGACGCTGATGCACGCGTCGCCAGATCCGAGTACGAGCCCGTCGAGGATCGAGGCGACGATGCCGCGCGCGTCGTCGAGCGGACGGTCGGGCTGCAGCCGTGCGCTGATCCGCCCGGGCAGGCCGATGGTGTTGCGGAAGCGGGTCGTTACCTCGCACTTCCTTGCAACCACGATCAGGTCCTGGTTGCGCATCAGCTTCGACACCGCCGCGACCATTTCCGGCGTCACGCCGCGCGAGATCTTCCTTAAAGTACCGCCGGTGGCGGCATCCGACAGCAGCCAATCGCGGAACCCGCCAACGGTGAGCGACGACATCGGCACAAATCCGGAGACATCGTGACTGTCGAGGATCAGGCGGGTGATCTCGTCGTCCTCGTAAGGGATCACCGGCTCATTGAGGAACTGCCTGAGCGGAACGTCGGCAAGCGCGAGCCGCGCCGCGATCATCCGCTCGGCGCTGTCGGCCGCGATGCCGGCCAGGCGGTCGCCGGAACGCGACGGCGTCGCCTTGGCTAGCAGCTCGCGCAGGCCAGCGAAGAGGTAAGCGGTGGAGTTGATGGTGTGACGGTAAACCATGGCAATTCGGACCTAGTTGATGCAGGTCGGGATCAACGTGGCGAATGTTTTCGAAAGCAATGCTATCCGCGTTAGCACGTCAAGAGTTGACGAAATATCGGAGAGATGCACGACACGAGTTCCGTATGCGTTCACCCGACCAGATTCGGAATGATGGAGGCAAAGAGTTGGATTTACTTCGTAAATGACTAAAGTTGCAGCTGCGAGAAACTCGTGGATTAAGGAATCGTCCACCACGATTCGGCATAGGTTTTACGCGACCGAAGGCCTGCGGCGGACGGGGACGCAGGTAAGAGTCTGTTTCGATCATCAAACAGGTGTCGTCGCCCGGCTTGTCCCTACGAGATTCACACATCTGCTCGGAGTTTCCAGCCGCGAAGCATGGCCTTGAGAGCTTGCAGCCCTTGCATCATTACGATTGGTCCTGGTTTGCCGTAGTAACCGGTCCATCCACCAAGTCGCGCGCACACCCAACTGGCATACGCGAGCGATCCTTTGGGATGAGGGTTCTTCTGTTTCTCGGTCTTGCCTTCGAGGCTTTGGCAAATCGCCTCCAGCGCGGGCTGGTCCTCGGGGTCGAGCGCATCGTGCAACGGCCGCCCAGCCGTACCATCGCGCTCGCGCACCATTTGCAGCACTTGGATGGCGGCGATCAGCGTCGCGGTGGTCAGGTTCTCGAACGGCCCATCCTCAGCGATACGCACCGCCTCGATATCGAAGCCCTTGGTTTTCATCACTCGGAACACCTGCTCGATGGTCCAACGCTGACGGTAGAAGTGCGTGATCTGGAGCGCATCCGCGAGCGTGGCCACCTTATGCGTTGTCAGCAACCGCCAATGCACCGGCGTTATGCCATCCGGCGGATCAACTTCACGCGCTTCGACCAAAGTGAGCGTGACCGTCTTCGGCAGTTTTGCCGCTTCGGCGGGATGGTTGCGTTTCGGCCGCTTCAGGATGATCTCACGTGCGCGCAGCGCCAGCACCGCCTGACGGGCAGGCCGGCCCGGATTG
Source organism: Bradyrhizobium sp. LTSPM299 (assembly GCF_000938235.1). Classification (NCBI taxonomy): domain Bacteria; kingdom Pseudomonadati; phylum Pseudomonadota; class Alphaproteobacteria; order Hyphomicrobiales; family Nitrobacteraceae; genus Bradyrhizobium; species Bradyrhizobium sp. LTSPM299. The sequence continues at coordinate 436 of NZ_JYMU01000005.1, read as the reverse complement.
GCCGGCAGATCAATCGTCTCGCGGCCCAGTTCAGCGACACCTTCCATGCAGTTATAGAGCGTGCCCCCACCTTCCAGCACGCGATCATGATGAGCGCGGATCAGCAGCTCGGTCTCAGTGGGACGGCAGGCGAATTCCTCGTAGATATCTCCTTCCCGGTCGGCCACGACGGTGACGCAGGCAGCTCCAGAGGTGACCAAGCTGGCCGCTGTATTTGTCGCGTCGAGCCAACGGCTGCTCTCCTTTTCAGCGAAAGGCCGCTTCTTACAGAGGTGCTTCTTGCCGCCAACGTGATTGAGGAACACCGCATCCACAAGTCCGAGCAAGCCGCCATCGTGGGCGTCTACCGCAATCATTGGATGCAGGTTCAAACTGCGCTGCTTACCATCGTCGCGCAGGGTCGTCGTATCCTGGATCGCGAGGATATGACGCTCCT